>NZ_CP115174.1:1510000-1810000 GCF_027625475.1 Sphingomonas abietis | reverse complement strand
GGCGCTGGCCGCCGCCGAATGCGGCAGCACCGCGGAAATCACCGGCGGCGTCACCGGCTCGCCATAGGCGACCAGCACGCCGGCGATCACGACGAAGGCGAACAGGAAATTCACCGCGGGTCCGGCGAACACGATCAGGAAGCGCTGCCATACCGGCTTGGCCTGGAAGGTCTGGCGGCGCTCCTCGGCCGGCAGCGAAAGCCATTCGGGGCTGGGCTGGCTGGCCGGGTTCATGTCCCCGGCGAAGCGGACATAGCCGCCGAGCGGCAGCGTCGCGATCTTCCAGCGGGTGCCGCGCTTGTCGGTCCAGCCGACCACTTCGTTGCCGAAGCCGATCGAGAACGCCTCCGCCTTCACCCCGAACCAGCGGCCGACGAGATAATGCCCCATCTCATGGATGAAGATCAGCGGCCCGATCACGACCAGGAAACAGGCTATCGCCCAGATCAGTCCACCGACTGCATTCACGCCGCCATCCTCCGCATCACCGATGCGGCCTTGTGGCGTGCTTCGACATCGATCGCCACGACGTCGGACAGGGTTTGGGGAGCGAGTGGTTCATATTGTGCCAGAACTTCGGCGACGATTGCGGCAATATCGAGGAAGCCGATCTCGCCGGCGAGAAATGCCGCCACCGCGGTCTCGTTCGCCGCGTTGAGCACGGCGGGCCGTGCCCCGCCTGCGGCCAGCGCCGCCTTGGCCAGCGCCAGTGCCGGGAAGCGATCGAAGTCCGGCGCCTCGAATTCGAGCTTGCCGACGGCGGCGAGATCGAGCCGCTGGCACGGAGTCGCCATCCGATCGGGCCAGGCCAGCGCGTGGGCGATCGGCACGCGCATGTCGGGCGAGCCGAGCTGCGCCAGCACCGAGCCATCGATATATTCGACCATCGAATGCACCACCGACTGCGGGTGGACCAGCACTTCGAGCCTGTCGGCGCCGACCGGGAACAGATGATGCGCCTCGATCAGTTCGAGGCCCTTGTTCATCATCGTCGCCGAATCGACCGAGATCTTGGCGCCCATCGACCAGTTGGGATGCTTCACCGCCTGCGCCGGCGTCACCGCCCGCATCTGCTCGCTCGTCCAGGTGCGGAACGGGCCGCCCGAGGCGGTGAGGATGATCCGGCTGACCCGGCCCGGCTCCGGCTCATAGCATTGGAACACCGCATTATGCTCCGAATCGACCGGCAGCAGCCGCGCGCCCGAGCTTTCCGCCGCGCGAATCATGATCGATCCGGCCGAGACCAGCGATTCCTTGTTGGCGAGCGCCAGCGCCTTGCCCTGCCCGAGCGCGGCCATCACCGGCTCCAGCCCGGCGAGGCCGACGATCGCGGCCATCGTCCAGTCCGCTCCCCGCGCCGCCGCCTCGATGATCGCGGGCGCACCCGCCGCGACCTCGACGTCGCTGCCGGCCAGCGCCTCCTTCAGCGCCTGATAGCGGGCAGCATCGCCGATCACGGCGATCTTCGCGCGGGTCCGCCTGGCGGCGGCGGCGAGGCCTTCGACATTGCTGTAGGCGGTCAGTGCCTCGACCGCGAAGCGATCCGGCTCGCGTTCGACCAGATCAAGGGTGGAAGTGCCGACCGAACCGGTCGCGCCGAGGATGGTGATGCTACGCATGTCGCTCACAATAGACCGGATGCCACGATCAGCGCCACGATGCACAGCACCGGAACCGCGCCGTCGAGGCGATCCATCACGCCGCCATGCCCTGGCAGCAACTTGCCCGAATCCTTGACGCCTGCGCGCCGTTTCATCTGGCTCTCGAACAGATCCCCCATCTGCGCCGCCACCGCCAGCAGCGCCGACAGCGCCGCCAGCCGCAGCTGGACGTGCAGCACCGTCGTCAGCGCGAAGCCGACGATGGTGGCGCAGGCCATGCCGCCGATCAGGCCCGACCATGTCTTGTTCGGGCTCCATATCGGCGCCAGCTTCGGGCCGCCGAAGGTGCGGCCCGAGAAATAGGCGCCGATATCGGTCGCCCACACGATCGCCAGCGACCAGAAACTGAGGTCGATCCCGTCATACTGGTCGTGGATGTAGAACAGCGATAGCACCGGCAGCCCGGCATAGAGCATCCCTGCCGCCAGCCGCAGATTGCGCGAGGCGATCCCGACGACGAGGGTGACGGCCAGCAGCGCGTACCAGGCCGCCTTGGCCGGCAGATCGACATGCGGCTCGGCCAGGACGACCGGCAGCAGCAGGCCGCCGATCGCCAGCCACGCCTGCCAGCGCGGCGCGCGGATCAGGCCGGCCCACTCCGCCATCATGATCAGCGCGGCGAGCGAGAGGAGCATCCAGAACGGCTCGCCCCCATAGACCAGACAGCCGACCGCGACGACGATCAGGACGATCCCGGTCACGCTCCGCAACAGGAGATCGGAGCGTTTCTTCGGCGAAACGGGAATATCCGCGCTCATAGCCCGCCGTAGCGCCGCTCGCGCTGGCCGAAAACCTCGATCGCGGCGGCGAGATGGGCACGATCGAAATCCGGCCACAGCGTATCGGTGAAGACCAGCTCCGCATAGGCCGCCTGCCACAGCAGAAAATTGGAGAGGCGCTGCTCGCCGGAGGTCCGGATCAGCAGATCGAGCCGCGGCAGCCCATAGGTATCGAGCCGCTTCTCGAACGCCGCATCGTCCAGCATGTCGGGGTCGATCTCGCCGGCGCGCGCTTCGCGCATCAGCCGACGGGCGGCCCGCAGCAATTCGTCCTGCGCGCCATAGTTGAGCGCGATCGACAGGGTGAGCCGCGTATTGGAGGCGGTCTTGGTGACGGCGTCCTCGAGCAGATCGACCAGATCGGGCTCGAGCTTGCGATAATCGCCGATGATCCGCAGCTTCACGCCCTCGCGGACGATCTCGGCCAGTTCGGATTTCACGAAACGCCGCAGCAGCCCCATCAGATCGGCGATCTCCGTCGCCGGCCGCCGCCAGTTTTCCGACGAAAAGGCGTAAAGCGTCAACGCTTCGAGCCCGAGATCGCCGGCGGCGCGCACCGTGCGCTTGACCGCCTCGACCCCCTGTTTGTGCCCCGCGACGCGCGGCAGACGCCGCGCCTTCGCCCAACGCCCATTGCCATCCATGATGATGGCGACATGGCGTGGAACGGCCAGACCGGCGCTGCCCCCCATGGCAGGACTGGCGGATGCAGGTATCACTTGCCCAGGATTTCCTTCTCCTTCGCCGCCGCCGCCGCATCGATGTCGGTGATCGTGGCGTCCGTCAATTTCTGCACCTCGGTCTCGTGGCGCTTGCGCTCGTCTTCCGAGAGACCGTTCTTCTTCTCGTCGGTCTTGAGATTCTCCATGCCGTCGCGGCGGACGTTGCGCACCGCGATCTTGGCCTTCTCGGCATAGCCGCCGCACAGCTTGGCGAGCTCCTTGCGGCGCTCCTCGGTGAGGTCGGGGATCGGCAGGCGCAGCGTGGTGCCGTCGACGATCGGGTTGAGGCCGAGGCCGGCGGAGCGGATCGCCTTGTCGACCGGGCCGACGTTCGACTTGTCCCACACCTGCACCGAGATCAGGCGCGGCTCGGGCACCGAGACGGTCGCCACCTGGTTCAGCGGCATCTGCGCGCCATAGACGGTGACGTTGACCGGATCGAGCAGCGCGGTGGAGGCGCGCCCGGTTCGCAGGCCCTGGAGATCATGCTTCAGGCTCTCGACGGCACCGGCCATGCGGCGTTCGAGATCGGCTTTGTCATAGGCTGGTCCAGCCATAATCTTATACTCCGTTGCGAACGATCGTCGCGACGCCCTCGCCGGCGAGCACACGGACGAGATTGCCCTGCTCGCGGATATTGAAGACGACGATCGGGATGTTGTTGTCTCGGCACAGCGCGATCGCGCTGGCGTCCATGATCTTGAGATCCTGTGCGAGCACCGTCGAGAAGCCGATCTCGTCATAGCGGTGCGCATCCGGCACCACCTTGGGATCGGCATCGTAGACGCCGTCCACCGACGTGCCCTTGAACAGTGCCTCGCACTTCATCTCGGCGGCGCGCAGCGCGGCGCCGCTGTCGGTGGTGAAGAAGGGCGAGCCGACGCCGGCGGCGAAGATCACCACCCGGCCCTTTTCGAGATGCCGTTCCGCACGGCGGCGGATGAACGGCTCGCACACCGATGCCATCGGGATCGCCGACTGCACGCGGGTCTCGACGCCGAGCTGCTCCAGCACATTCTGCACCGCGATCGCGTTCATCACGGTGGCGAGCATTCCCATATAGTCGGCGCTCGCCCGCTCGAAGCCCTTGGCGGCGCCGGCGATGCCGCGGAAGATATTGCCCCCGCCGACCACGATGCACAGCTCGTAGCCCGCCTGCTTGACCTGCACGATCTCCTTGGCGACGCGCATCACCGTATCCGGATCGATGCCGAACGGGCTCGGGCCCATCAGCACCTCGCCCGAAAGTTTGAGGAGGATTCGTCGGAAGGTCGGGCGCGTCATGTCGGGAATAGAATCCTGCCGGGCTGGGAAGTGGCGCGCACCTTAGGGAAGGCCCCCGCCCCTGCCAAGCATCGGGAACGAGGAGAATTCGTCCAGACGCCGTGCAATTGCGCCAAAAAAGAAGCGCCCGCCGACCAACAGGCCGACGGGCGCCACTCTTTGCGAAAGGAAGTGTTAGGCCTTGACGCCGGCGGCCGCAGCCACCTCCGCTGCAAAGTCGCTCGTTTCCTTCTCGATGCCTTCGCCGAGCTGGAAGCGGACATAGTCCTTCAGCACGATCTTGGTGCCGGCTTCCTTGCCCGCCTTGGCAACGACGTCCTCGATCGAGGTCTTGTTGTCCATGACGAAGAGCTGCGACAGCAGCGCGGCCTCCTTCTTGAACTTCTGGACCGCGCCTTCGACCATCTTCTCGATGATGTTCTCGGGCTTGCCGCTCTCGGCGGCCTTTTCACGGGCCACGCCGCGCTCGCGCTCGATCATGTCCTGGTCGAGGTGATCGGCATGGAGCGCCTGCGGGAAGGCGGCGGCGATGTGCATCGCCAGCTGCTTGCCGAGCGGCTCCAGCACGTCGATGCCGGCATCCGATTCGAGCGCGACGAGCACGCCGATCTTGCCCATGCCCGGCACGGTCTGGTTGTGGACGTAGGGCACGACCGCGCCCTGCGACACGGTCAGCACCTTGGCGCGACGCAGCGTCTGGTTCTCGCCGATCGTCGCGACATTGGCGGTGAGCGCATCACCCACCGTGGCGCCGCCCGGATAGGGCGCATTCTTCAGCGCCTCGATATCGTCGTTGCCGCTCTCCAGCACGATGCCGGTGACGGTGCGGACGAACGCCTGGAACTGGTCGTTCTTGGCGACGAAGTCGGTCTCGGAATTGACTTCGACGGCAGCGCCCTTGGTGCCGGCGACGGCCACGCCGACCAGGCCTTCAGCGGCGGTCCGGCTGGACTTCTTGGCAGCGGCCGCAAGACCCTTGGAGCGCAGCCAATCGACGGCGGCTTCCATGTCGCCGCCATTCTCGGACAGCGCCTTCTTGCAATCCATCATGCCGGCGCCCGAGCGCTCACGCAGTTCCTTGACGGTCGCAGCGGTGATTTCCGCCATGTCCAAAAATCCTTTCAATGTGCAACGTCACCCCGGCTCAGCACCGGGGTGACGGAAAAGCGGGTTGCCCCGCCGCTAGGGCCGCGATCTTACGATCGCGTGACAGCCTGTCAGGCGAGCGCGGCTTCCGCCGGCGGCTCGTCCATCGCCCCCAGGTCGAGGCCGCTGCTGGCGCGGGCGCCCTGGTTGCCGCGGGTCGCGGCTTCGGCGATGAGATCGCAGTACAGGCGGATCGCGCGCGAGGCGTCGTCGTTCGCCGGGATCGGGAAGGCGATGCCATCGGGCGAGACGTTCGAATCGAGGATCGCGACGACCGGGATGCCCAGCGTGTTGGCTTCCTTGATCGCCAGCTCTTCCTTGTTGGCGTCGATCACGAACATCACGTCCGGGATGCCACCCATGTCGCGGATGCCGCCGAGCGACAGCTCGAACTTGTCGCGCTCGCGGGTGAGCTGGAGGACTTCCTTCTTGGTGAGGCCCTGGGTGTCGCCCGAGAGCTGCTCCTCGAGCGCCTTGAAGCGCTTGATCGAGCCCGAGATGGTCTTCCAGTTGGTGAGCATGCCGCCCAGCCAGCGATGGTTGACGAAATGCTGGCCCGACTGGCGAGCAGCTTCCGCGATCGGCTCCTGCGCCTGGCGCTTGGTGCCGACGAACAGAACCTTGCCGCCGCGCGCGACGGTGTCGTTCACGAAATCGAGCGCGCGCGCGAACAGCGGCACGGTCTGCGAGAGATCGATGATGTGGACGCCGTTGCGGTCGCCAAAGATGTAGGGCTTCATCTTCGGGTTCCAGCGGTGGGTCTGGTGGCCGAAATGCGCGCCAACGTCGAGCAGCTGATGCATCGAGACGGACGGTGCCGCCATAGGATATCTCCTTCCGGTTGAACCTCCGCAGGGCAGTGACTGACACCTGTCAGCACCGGTTTATGGCGCCCTGCGTGTGGGATGCCGGCCCCTTAGCGGGCAGCGGCGACGATTGCAACCGTGCCGCGAAGCAAAGCGCGATTCGCACCTGCTTGAACGCTCGCGCGGGGCGACAGACTTGGTGCCTGCCCCGCTATGGGACAGTTGACAAAGGAACAAAGAGGGAACATAGGGAACTGGTCATGCGGCAAACCGTTCACCCCACAGGAAAACGGGTGGAACCGGCTCAGGAGATCACGTCATGGTCCATGTTCTTGCTTCGATCGCTTTCACCCTTGTTGCGTTCGCCGCTGTCGCGTTGACCGCCTTCATGCTGCTCGCCGAGCAAGACAAGATCATGACGGCCCTCGGCCTCCGCCACGGCAAGATCGATCGCATCGCCCGTCACCCGGTTCGGGTCAGGACCGCGGGTCGCTGGCAGGCGGCGCCGGCACAGGCTGGTCAGGCGCAGCCGCGGCGCGCTGCCGCCTGATCCGGGCGTAAGCGTTGGCGCTGAACGGGATCGTCAGCAGATAGCCGATGATCACGATCGACAGGGTCGGCCAGGGCGCACTGATCAGCGCCGCGCCGACCAGGGCGATCACCGCGATCGCCTCGAAGCGGATGTGGCTGCGAAGGCGCAGCGAATACCAGCTATAGGTCGATACGCTCGAGACCATCAGGATCGCGATCAGGATCGTCCACGGCACCATCAGATAGGTCGATCGCAGGATCGTCGCGACCTGGGTCAGCCCGGCCTCCTGGGCGGCCAGCCACAGATAGATCGGCACGAAGGCAGCATAGGCGCCGGCGGGTGCGGGAATGCCGGTGAGGAAGCCCGCCGCCTTGCGCGGCTCCTCGGCAGCATCGATCTGGGCGTTGAAGCGCGCCAGGCGGAGCGCACAGCAGACCGCGAGGCTGAGCGCGATCGTCCAGCCGAATTGCGGCATATATTGCAGCGACCAGAGATAGATCACCACCGCCGGCGAGACGCCGAAGGCGATCACGTCGGACAGCGAATCGAGTTCGGCCCCGAAGCGGCTCTCACCCTTGAGCAGACGGGCGATCCGACCGTCGAGCCCGTCGAGCACGCCGGCGAGGATCGTCGCCGCGACGGCCAACTCCCATTTCTCGCCGATCGCGAAGCGCACCGCGGAGAGGCCGAAGCACAGCGCCAGCGCGGTCACCGCATTGGGCGCGACGGTGCGCAGCGGAATCCCCCGGCGCGGACGATCGCGCAGCCGGCGATTTTCGCGGACCCGACGGTTCAGGCCCGCCATGGCGCGCCTGCCTGCCGGTTCGCCGGGGACATCGATGCGAATAGCGGCACTTCGACAAAAATGACGATCATCGCTCGAGGATCACGGCCGGAGATCACAGGCGGAGAAACGCGCGCGACGTCGATCCGGCGATCATTGCGCGATGCCTTCGATCCGCTCGTCGCGACCGACGACGCCCAGCACCGTCTCGCCGGCGATGGTGCGCTGGCCGAGCAGCACCGACGGCGAGGTGCCGGCCGGCAGATAGACGTCCACCCGACTGCCGAATCGGATCAGGCCGACACGCTGGCCGGCGGCGATGATGTCGCCGGGCTTCACGAACGGCACGATTCGGCGCGCGACCATGCCGGCGATCTGGGTGAAGCCGATCTTCAGGCCATCCTTGCCCTCGACGAGGATGTGCTGGCGCTCATTCTCCTCGCTCGCCTTGTCGAGATCGGCGCTGAGGAACTTGCCCGAGATATAGACGACCCGGCTGATCGAGCCGGCGATCGGCGAGCGGTTGATGTGGACATCGAACACCGACATGAAGATCGACACGCGCATCACCGGATCGGCGGTGAGCGCGCCCTCCCCGATCAGTTCGCGCGGCGGCGCCACGGTGGCGATCATCGTCACCAGCCCGTCGGCGGGCGCGACGATCATCCGCGCATCCCTGGGGGTGGTGCGGATCGGATCGCGGAAGAAGGCCAGGATCCAGATGGTGATGATCACGCCGATCCAGCCCAGCCATTCCGCCACGAAGAGGAAGAAGACGAGCGTGATCACCGCCGCGATCGCGGCGAACTTATACCCTTCCGGGTGAACGGAGGGCCAGCGCCAGCGCACGGTGGTGGTGCCGATATCGGGTTTTTCGAGAGATGCCATGGCGCACGGTCTAAGGCGTCTGCGATCCGCTGTCACGGTTGATCCTGCGCCGCGCACGTCCTAAGCGGCAAACCACCCCTTCCGCCGGCCTTCTGCCGGCCCAGCTACGGAGCACCCCATGGCCAAGATCAAGGTGAAGACGCCCGTCGTCGAAATCGACGGCGACGAAATGACGCGGATCATCTGGGAGTGGATCCGCGAGCGGCTGATCAAGCCCTATCTCGACATCGATCTCGATTATTATGATCTCGGCGTCGAGCACCGCGATGCCACCGACGACCAGGTGACGATCGATTCCGCCCACGCGATCCAGAAATATGGCGTCGGCGTGAAATGCGCCACGATCACGCCGGACGAAGCCCGCGTCGAGGAATTCGGCCTCAAGAAGATGTGGCGCTCGCCCAACGGCACGATCCGCAACATTCTCGGCGGCACCATCTTCCGCGAGCCGATCGTGATGAAGAACGTCCCCCGCCTGATCCCGGGCTGGACCGATCCCATCGTCGTCGGCCGCCATGCCTATGGCGACCAGTATCGCGCCACCGACTTCCGCGTGCCCGGCAAGGGCAAGCTCACGATGAAGTGGGAAGGCGAGAATGGCGATGTCCAGGAATATGACGTGTTCGACTTCCCGTCGGCCGGCGTTGCCATGGGCATGTACAATCTCGACGATTCGATCCGCGATTTCGGCCGCGCCTCGATGAACTATGCGCTCGGCCGCAACTGGCCGCTGTACCTCAGCACCAAGAACACCATCCTCAAGGCCTATGACGGCCGCTTCAAGGATCTGTTCGCCGAGGTGTTCGAGGCCGAGTTCAAGGACCAGTTCGCCGCCGCCGGCATCGTCTACGAGCATCGCCTGATCGACGACATGGTCGCCTCCGCGCTCAAGTGGAGCGGCAAGTTCGTCTGGGCCTGCAAGAATTACGACGGCGACGTGCAGTCGGACCAGGTGGCGCAGGGCTTCGGCTCGCTCGGCCTGATGACCTCGGTGCTGATGTCGCCGGACGGCAAGACGATCGAGGCCGAAGCGGCGCACGGCACCGTCACGCGCCACTATCGCATGCACCAGCAGGGCAAGGCGACCTCGACCAACCCGATCGCCTCGATCTTCGCCTGGACCCAGGGCCTCGCCTTCCGCGGCAAGTTCGACGGCACGCCGGACGTCACCCGCTTCGCCGAGACGCTGGAAAAGGTCTGCATCGACACCGTCGAGGGCGGCGCGATGACCAAGGATCTCGCGATCCTCGTCGGGCCGGATCAGAACTGGATGACCACCGAGCAGTTCTTCGACGCGATCCGCCTGAACCTCGAGAAGGAAATGGCCAACTGGGCCTGATCCTCTTCGGATAGAATGGCGGTCGCGCCCGCGCAGGCTCCGGTCTGCGCGGGCGCGATGCGTTTGAGGGGATGGGATCGCACGCGCCGCTGCCACGCACCCCGCCCCGTCGAGGCCTTTCCGCCTTCTTCCGCTTGCGTGACAGGGCGGGTGGGGCTCTTCTTTGGGTGGGAAGCTGTCACGCCCTCTGGTCGTCATCCCGGACTTGATCCGGGATTCCGAGCCGCCATCGCGGACACCCGAGGCTCTGGATCCTGACTTTCGTCAGGATGACGGGAAGTGGTGGGACGCCGCCGCTCTTCCATCGTCATCCCGGACCTGATCCGGGATCCAGAGCCGCCATCGCCGACGCCCGAGGCTCTGGATCCTGACTTTCGTCAGGATGACGGAATGGGTGGAAAGCGGTCCTACGGCTCTACGTCCGGTTTCGCGCCCCACGGCATCAACCCATATACCGCTCGGGAGAAATCCATGTCCGTCGTTGGCTCGCTGTCGTTGCAGTAGCCTTCGATCATGGAGAGGCGGCCGTCTTTCAGGAACACGATGAAGCCCATACCATGTTCGATACCCAGCACGCTTCCATAAGCTCCTGTTAAAGGTGACGTTTCGGACAACACAGGGGCGTCATCGGCTACCGAAAGATTAGAAAAGAAGCCCGCTCCGCTGTTCTCGAAGCTAACGACCCGCGCCGTGTCGATCTGGCGACGAAAGGCCTCGGCAGAGGCCGGATAGTCCGCTGCTGTGATTTCAAGGACTTCTCGTTCGAGGGGCCAAAGCAGTCGCATAACGAGCGTGTAGCCGATCCTGTGAATGGCTGAAACTGGGCGATAGCCGCCAGAAAACCCTTCCCTGAGTGGGCGGGGAAAGAATGGCTGCCACGAGGCGACCCTCACCTGGCCTTTTCGACGTTCCGCCCTGTCGACACCCCGTCTTTTCGACGGGGCCAATAGCCGTGACAAGCCGGCTGACGATCAGCGGCGCACCGGCCCTTTCCGGGCTGGTCTAAGCCCCCCGCCCCCGCCATGATGGCATCATGGCAGGCCTTCCCACACAGACCACCGCTTTTTCCGATGCGCTCGTGATCCTCGGCGCGGCCGGGATCGTCATCCCCGCCTTCGCCCGCTTCAAGGTGAACCCGGTGATCGGCTTCATCCTCGTCGGCGTGGCACTCGGGCCGCATGGCCTCGGCCTGTGGGTGCCGTCCTGGCCCTGGCTCTACCACGTCACGATCACCGATCCGCATTCGATCGAACCCTTTGCCGAGTTCGGCATCATCCTGCTGCTGTTCGCGATCGGGCTGGAGCTGTCGTTCAAGCGGCTGTGGGCGATGCGGGCCAGGGTGTTCGGCATCGGTGCCGCCGAACTGCTGCTGAGCGCGGCGGTGATCGGCGGCGCGCTGGCCCTGTTCGGCGAAGGATGGGCCGGTGCGGTCGGTCTTGGCCTCGCCCTCGCCCTCTCCTCCACGGCGCTGGTGCTGCCGATGGTGGGGACGACCGGCGCGGTGGGCAGCGGCGCCTTCGCGATGCTGCTGTTCGAGGATCTGGCGCTGGTGCCGATCCTGTTCGCGCTCGCCGCTATCGGCCCCAATGCCAGCGGCGGCTGGACCGAATTCGGCACGACCCTGCTGTCCGGCGTGGTCACCGTCGTGGTGCTGCTGGTCGCCGGCCGCTTCGCGCTGCCACCCCTGTTCGCCCAGGCGGCCCGCACCAAGAGCCCGGAGCTGTTCCTCGCGGTCAGTCTGCTCGTCGTCATCCTCGCCTCGATCGCGACCAGCGCGGTCGGCCTGTCGCCGATCGTCGGCGCGCTGCTCGCCGGGCTGCTGATCGCCGAGACCGACTATCATACCGAGGTCGAGGTCATCACCGCGCCGTTCCGCGGCCTGGCGCTCGGCGTGTTCCTGATCACCGTGGGCATGAGCATCGATCTCGCTGCGATCAGCCACAATTGGGGGTCGCTGGTGCTGGCGGTGGTCGGCGTCGTCGCCGCCAAGTCGATCGTCACCGCGCTGCTGCTCCGTCTGTCCGGTGCGACGCGCGGTGTCGCGGCCGAAACCGGGCTGCTGATGGCGAGCCCGTCCGAAACCACGCTGATCGTGCTCGGCACCGCGCAGGGCGCCGGGCTGGTGCTGCCCGGCACCGCCGCCTTCTGGCAGACGGTGACCGCGATCGGCCTGACCATCACCCCCCTGCTGGCGCGGCTGGGCAGCGATGTCGCCCACCGCGTCGAGCGGCGGCAGGCGCGCGAGATCGAGCCGGAGGCCGTGCCGGACGGCCAGGGCCGCGTGCTGGTGATCGGCTTCGGCCGGGTCGGCCGGCTGGTCGCCGACATGCTGGCGCGCCACGATCGCCTCTATCTGGCGATCGACGCCGACGTCGATAGCGTGGCCCATGCCCGTGCCGAGGGCTATGCCGTCCTCTATGGAGACGCCGGGCGGCCGGAGATGCTGGAAAAGCTCAGCGTCGATACCGCCTCCGCAGTGGTGCTGACGATGGACGATCCGGTGGCGCAGCTGCGGCTGACCCGCCGCATCCGTGCCGAGCATCCCGCGCTGCCGATCATCGTGCGCGCCCGCGATGCCGCGCACGCGGCGCAACTCTACCGCGCCGGCGCGACCGATGCGGTGCCCGAGCAGCTCGAATCCTCGTTCCAGCTGTCCGAGGCGGTGCTGACCGAGATCGGCGTCGCGGTCGGCCCGGTGATCGCCTCGATCCACGAGAAGCGCTCGGAACAGCGCGCCGAGATCATGGAGATGGGCGGCATGAGCGAGGCCCCCAAGGAACGCGGACGCAGGCTGCGCGAGGGGTGAGAGCGTCTCGCGCTCTGCGGCCTCCCAGCCCCGTCGCTATTGATGGTCGCCATCGATGATCGCGGCCGGTCGCGCGTGGGGCGCAAGTTGCCTAGACACCCGCTCAGTGGCGATGCAGTTTGATCTGAAGGCCGCCGTCGCCCTCCAGCGTGCGGGTTTCGCCGGCCGTCATGTGCAGATTTTCGGTCATGCCGACCGAGCGTGAACTGCGCTCGCCGTCCACGCAACCGTCCGCTGTTCCGCCGGGCCGGTCGAGCGCCACGCGCAACTGGAAGCGATCGGCATCGGGATCGCCGAACCGCACCTCGCTGAGATTGACCGACAGGCTGGATCGCACGCCCTGATCGTAACCCGCGACCGTAGGGCAGGTGACGCTGGGCGCATCGCTCTTGCTGCGGTTGACGCTGGAGCCGGTGATGCCGTTGACCCGCATCGGGCCGTTCCACAGTAGGTCGCCGCCGGCCCGCACCTCGACATCGAACAGAATGCTCGGCCCCGGATCGCGCGACATCGCCGAAAATCGTGGCGAGACCGGCGACGGCAGGACCATCGGCGGCGGTGGTGGCGGAGCCGGAGCGACGGCCACGGTCGTCAACGACAACAAGATCGACAGCATCGCGCCCTCTCCCGACAGCATCGCGACACAGGTGACACGAGGACGGATCGAGATTCAAGCGTCGTCCCATTCATCCATTCGTCCCGCGCGAAGGGCCGGGCATAATCAGAGCGGCGATCCCTGCTCCTCGGATCGGGCCGCACCAAGCGCTCAGGTCGTGATCGGCGCCACCACTGCGCCCAGCGCATCGACGAGGTGCGCCGGTTCCAGCCGCACCTGCAGGCCGCGCTGCCCGCCGTTCACATAGACATGGGGCTGGGCCAGCGCATCGGCGTCGATCGCGGTGCGCACGCGGCGCATCTGCCCGAACGGACTGATGCCGCCCACCTTGTACCCGGTCGCCCGCTCCGCATCGGCCGGCGCCATCATCTGGGCGTGCTTGGCACCGAAGGCCGCCGCCAGCTTCTTCATCGAGACGCTACGGTTCGATGGCACGACCGCGCAGACCTTCTCGCCGTCGGCGATCACCATCAGCGTCTTCAGCACGCATTCCGGCGGTTCGCCCAGCGCCTCTGCCGCCTGCAACCCCTTGCGCTCGGCATCCGGATCATAGGCATGGGGGTGCAGGGTGAAGGCGACGCCGGCTTTCTGCAACGCCAGCGTCGCGCGCGTCGCGTTCGCCATGGTTCAGGCCGCCAGCTTATCCCGCCAGCGCCGCCTTCACCGCCGCAACAGCGTCGGCCGCCTTGTCGCCATCCGGGCCGCCGCCCTGCGCCATATCGGGCCGGCCGCCGCCGCCCTGCCCGCCGAGCGCCGCCACCGCCGCCTTGACCAGATCGACCGCGCTCGCGCCGACATCGGCCGTCACGCCGACCGCGACCGAGCCGCGCCCTTCGTTGACCGCGACCAGCACCGCGACGCCGGAGCCCAACTTCTGCTTGGCCTCGTCGACCAGCCCGCGCAGGCTCTTGGGATCGAGACCCTCGATCACCTGCCCGATGAAGCCATGACCGCCGACCTGCTCGATCGCGGCCTCCGCCTTGCCGGCCCCGCCGCCGCCGAGCGCCAGCGCCTTCTTCGCCTCGGCCAGTTCACGCTCGAGCCGCTTGCGCTCCTCGACCAGGCTGGCCACGCGCGCCGGCACCTCCTCGGGCGAGGCCTTGAGCGTCGCGGCGACCTCCTTGAGGCTGTCGTCGCGCCCGGTCAGCCAGACGCGCGCGGCCTCGCCGGTCAGCGCCTCGATGCGGCGCACGCCGCTCGACACCGCGCTCTCGGCGACGATCTTGAACAGCGCGATGTCGCCGGTCGCATTGACATGGGTGCCGCCGCACAGCTCGACCGAATAGCTGTTGTCGGCCACCTTGCCCATCGACAGCACCCGCACCTCGTCGCCATATTTCTCGCCGAACAGCGCCATCGCGCCGGCTTCGATGGCATCCTCCGGGGTCATCAGCCGGGTGCCGACCGCGCCATTCTCGCGGACATGGCGGTTGACCTCGGCCTCCACCGCCGCGATCTCCTGCGCGCTCATCGCCTTCTGGTGCGAGAAATCGAAGCGCAGCCGCTCGGCCGCGACCATGCTGCCCTTCTGGCTGACATGCTTGCCGAGATGGTTGCGCAGCGCTGCGTGCAGCAAGTGGGTCGCCGAATGGTTGGCACGCACCTCGTTGCGATGCTCGACATCGACCTTGAGCGACACCGCGTCGCCGACCTTGACCTCGCCGCCCTCGATCACCGCCTTGTGCGCGTGGAGGCGGCCGAGCGGCTTGGACGTATCGGTCACCTCGGCCTCGAACCCGTCCTCGCTGGTGATGATGCCGACGTCGCCGACCTGACCACCGCTCTCGGCATAAAAGGGCGTCTGGTTGGTGAGGATCACCACCTCGTCACCGGTGATCGCGGCATCGACACGCACGCCGTCGCGGATCAACGCGACGACGGTGGCCTCGCCCTCGGTGGCGGCGTAGCCGATGAACTCCGTGCTGCCGAGCTCCTCGGCGAGATCATACCACAGCTCTTCCGAGGCCTTTTCGCCCGAGCCCTTCCAGGCGGCGCGCGCGGCGGCCTTCTGCTCGGCCATCGCGGCATCGAAGCCGGCGCGATCGACCGCCATGCCGTGGGTGCGCAGCGCATCCTCGGTGAGATCATAGGGGAAGCCGAAGGTGTCGTAGAGCTTGAACGCGGTGGCGCCGGCCAGCGTATCGCCCTCGCCCATCGTCGCGGTCGCCTCGTCGAGCAGGCGCAGCCCGTTGGCCAGCGTCTGGCGGAAGCGGGTCTCCTCCAGCTTCAGCGTCTCCTCGATCAGCGGCTGCGCGCGCGCCAGCTCGGGGAAGGCGGCGCCCATCTCGGCGACGAGGCTCGGCACCAGCCGGTACATCAGCGGCTCGGCGGCGCCCAGCAGATGGGCGTGGCGCATCGCGCGGCGCATGATCCGGCGCAGCACATAGCCGCGGCCCTCATTGGCGGGCAGCACGCCGTCCGCGACCAGGAAGCAGGACGAGCGGAGATGATCGGCGATCACGCGATGGCTGGCGCGGCGATCGCCCTCGGCGTCCGTCCGAGTCAGCGCCGTCGACGCGGCGATCAGCGCCTTGAAGGTGTCGGTGTCGTAATTGTCGGTGACGCCCTGCATCACCGCGGCGATGCGCTCCAGCCCCATGCCGGTGTCGATCGACTTCTTGGGCAGTTCGCCGACGATCTCGTTGGCCTGCTGCTCATATTGCATGAACACCAGGTTCCAGATCTCGACGAAGCGGTCGCCATCCTCGTCCGGGCTGCCGGGCGGGCCGCCGAAGATGTGGTCGCCATGATCGTAGAAAATCTCCGAGCACGGGCCGCACGGGCCATTGTCGCCCATCGCCCAGAAATTATCCTTGGTCGGGATGCGGATGATGCGGTGATCGGGCAGGCCGGCGATCGTCTTCCAGAGAGCGAAGGCCTCGTCGTCGGTGTGATAGACGGTCGCGGTCAGCCGGTCGGGGTTGATCCCCCATTCCTTGGTGATCAGCGTCCAGGCGTGGTGGATCGCCTGTTCCTTGAAATAATCGCCGAACGAGAAATTGCCGAGCATCTCGAAAAAGGTGTGGTGGCGCGCGGTATAGCCGACATTGTCGAGATCATTATGCTTGCCGCCGGCGCGCACGCACTTCTGCGACGAGGTGGCGGTGCTGTAGGGCCGCGTTTCCAGCCCGGTGAACACGTTCTTGAACGGCACCATGCCCGCATTGACGAACATCAGCGTCGGATCGTTGTGCGGCACCAGCGGCGCGGACGGTACGATCTGATGCCCCTGGCGCCCGAAATAATCGAGGAAGGAGCGGCGGATGTCGTTGGTCGATGTCATGCGCGGGGATTTAGGCGAGCGCGGCGCGGCGGGCAAGCGAGCGGTTGCGATTGCGGGTGAAGGCACGGGCGGGGCTCGCTGACGCTATCCTTCGGCGGCATGGGAAAGGCCTCGGGTGGAGAAACCCGTCCCCCTCTGGCCGTCATCCCGGACTTGATCCGGGATCCAGAGCTATCATCGCCGGCGCCCGAGGCCCGGGATCCTGACTTTCGTCAGGATGACGGGAAGTGGTGGAGGCCGTGCGAAAACGGCGTCTTGGTGATTGGGCATCGCAGCGGGGAGGCGCGACCGTTCAGGCGTGCATTGCTGCCATGAGTCTCGGCACACCGCGGAGAGCGATGGCGCGTTTGATATTATATGCGAGGATGTGGAGGCCGATCTCGGTTCCAACGTTCTTGAGCCTTCGCATCTTGAAATAACTTCGTCCCATCCAGTCCTTGAGGGTGCGACCCATCCGACGCCTCCCGATGACGTCGAAAACACTAACACATCACGACGTTTCCTCACAGTCTCGGTGGACTCCGGATCGTCCGCTTGCTGCGCGGCGAGCAGTTGTAGCTGGCGTCCCAAAAACGATGGCGCGTTGAACAGACGAGCCGTAGTGACACCCTATGGTTGGCCGTCGCGATTTCATCTTCGGGATTGGCACAAGCGTGCTCCTGTCCGGCTGCACCGGTGCGCGAGTACCGAACTCCGATCCCATTGCACGTCTTCGTGACATTGAACGCAACGCAGGCGGCAGGTTGGGAGCGTTCATTCTTGATACCGCCAGTGGCCGAAACTTCGGTTGGCGCGTTGACGAACGCTTCTGTCACTGCTCGACGTTCAAATTATCGCTTGTCGCCATGGTGCTTCGCGAAACCGATGCCGGGCGCCTCGACCTAGCCGAGACACTGGCTTTCAGCAGGGCCGATCTCGTCGATCACTCGCCTGTCGTAGAAGAGAATTTTGCCAAGGGCCGCTTGCGGATTCTGGCGCTTGCCGAGGCGGTACAGATCATCAGCGACAATGCAGCGGCCAACTTGCTCACGCGCCGGCTCGGCGGACCCGACGCAGTGACACAGTTCTGGCGGGAGATCGGCGACGATAAGAGCAGGCTCGATGACTACGAACCGGCCGTCAACGTGATCCCGCCCGGCACCGAAAAAAACAGCACGACGCCAAGGGCAATGGCCGAGACGGTGCGGCGGATCGTCCTCAGCGATGTGCTCAGCGAAGTCAGCCGCAACCGGCTACGTGGCTGGATGGCCGCAACCGAAAGCGGCCTAGATCGCATACGGGCCGGTATTCCTGCGAATTGGCAGGGCTTGGACAAAACGGGCACCGGCATGCGTCCCGGGATCGGTAACAAAACCAATGATCTCGCCGTTCTGGTTCCTCCCGGGGGCCGGCCACCGCTCGTCGTAGTCGGCTACTTCGAAAACCCCTCGTTCTCGGAAGATACGCGGCCGCAGGACGAAGCCGTCCTAAAGACGCTTGGCGAGGTTGCGGCAGCTTGGGGAAGCTGACGAGCGAGTTCCCACTAACGTCATTTCGGCGTGCTCGCGCACTGAGGGGCGCAATCAGCAGGAATGAACGAATGAATGCTTTCTAACGCCGCGCCACCCGCCCTTAATGACCGACTCTGGGCGGAAGCAGCCCTCAGCGCCGAGGCAGTTTATTGAGTAGGTCGTCGCCGTCGCCCTCATCCTCATGACCAATTTCTTGCCGTATCTCGATGATTTGGCGGGCCCGCGCCCGAGCAGGATCGAAAACACCCATCCCGGCGTCTATACCTGCCACGACACCACGAGCGCGCCTCTTGCGTCGGCCGTTGGTTTTCAGTTTAGCAATTACGAACGGCAGGCCGAGCAATATAAGAAGGCCTACTGCACCATCGACAACCCATTGCATGAGGCTTCCGTTCCATTCTCTGGGATGTCCGCTTCTAGGCATGCAATCGATGCGGGTCTACGACGCGAACTGGGGCAGGGAGCAGCCATTCCATTTTCTCCGTCATCCGGGACTTGATCCAGGATCCCGCTTCTTCCCCATTCCGCCAAAATTCAGGAAGCCGGGCCCCCGATCAAGTCCGGGGCGACGAGATATGGAAAGGGGCTCCTTCTCGGCGCCTGCCTCCATAGCGGGCGCCGTCATCAGCAATCTCGCCACCATCTCAGCGAGCGCGCCAGCCTCACGCATAGGCATAAGGCCCACCCTTCGCGAGCGCCGCCTGATAGGCGGGGCGGGCGTGGATGCGCGCGATCCATGCCTGAAGCCGGGGATAGCGATCGTCCAGCCCGGCGCGGGCCTGCGCGGCTTCGAGCGGGAAGCTCATCATCACGTCGGCGGCGGTGATCTGCGGCCCCGCGAACCAGTCGCGCGTGGCCAATTCGGCCTCGAGCCAGCGCAGATGCACCGCGAACATCTTCAGCAACGGCTTGCGTGCGGGTCGGCCGAGCAGGCCGAGCCGCCCGACGACGAGCAACGCCAGCAGCGGCGGCATCATCGAGCCTTCCGCATAATGGAGGAACTGGCGCCAGAGCAGCGCGCCCGGCAGATCGGAAGGCGGCCCGAACCCGCCGCCCTTCAACACCAGATGCTCGACGATCGCGCCGGTCTCGGCCAGCACGATGCCCTCGTCCTCGATCACCGGCGACTTGCCGAGCGGATGCACCTTCCGGAGTTCCGGCGGCGCCAGCATGGTCTTGGGATCGCGCCGATAGTGGCGGATCTCGTAGGGCAGCCCGAGTTCCTCGAGCAGCCAGAGGATGCGCTGCGAGCGACTATTCTCGAGATGATGGACGACGATCATGAGCCCCTCCTGCCGGTGACACCCGATCAACGCCCCGCAGACAGGAACGAGCCTTGCTACCCCGCCCCGCCCCGAGCGCCCCGGCCTTCCGCCCTGGCCGCCGCGCGATATCGGGGACGGTCAGCCGAAGCCCCGCAGGCGGCGCCGCGCCCGCGCAGGGGCGAGAGGCGCCGCGCCCGGTCTTACAGGTCGTCGCTTTCTTCCGGGCCGGTCATCATCGCTTCGGCGACCGCCTCGGTCTTGGTGCGGATCGCTTTCTCCAGCTTGTCGGCCAGCTCGGGATGCTCGCGCAGGAAATTCTTCGAATTCTCGCGGCCCTGGCCGATGCGCACCGAATCATAGCTGAACCAGGCGCCCGACTTTTCGACGATGCCGGCCTTGACGCCGAGATCGAGGATCTCGCCGATCTTGGAGATGCCCTCGCCATACATGATGTCGAACTCGACCTGCTTGAACGGCGGCGCGACCTTGTTCTTGACCACCTTCACGCGGGTCGCGTTGCCGACGATATCGTCGCGATCCTTGATCTGGCCGGTGCGGCGGATGTCGAGGCGAACCGAGGCGTAGAATTTGAGCGCGTTGCCGCCGGTCGTGGTCTCGGGATTGCCGTACATCACGCCGATCTTCATGCGCAGCTGGTTGATGAAGATCACCATGCAGCGCGAGCGGCTGATCGAGCCGGTCAGCTTGCGCAGCGACTGCGACATCAGCCGGGCCTGGAGACCGACATGGCTGTCGCCCATCTCGCCCTCGATCTCCGCACGCGGCACCAGCGCCGCCACCGAATCGACCACCAGCACGTCGATCGCGTTGGAGCGCACCAGCGTGTCCACGATCTCCAGCGCCTGCTCGCCGGTATCGGGCTGCGAGACGATCAGCTCATCGATGTTGACGCCGAGCTTCTTGGCATAGACCGGATCGAGCGCATGTTCGGCGTCCACGAAGGCCGCGGTGCCGCCGCCCTTCTGGGCCTCGGCGATGACATGGAGGGCGAGGGTGGTCTTGCCCGAGCTTTCCGGGCCATAGACCTCGATCACGCGGCCGCGCGGCAGGCCGCCGACGCCGAGCGCGATGTCGAGCCCGAGCGATCCGGTTGAGATCGCCTCGACCTGCATCGTCTCCTTGGAGCCGAGCCGCATCGCCGAGCCCTTGCCGAAGGCGCGGTCGATCTGCGCAAGCGCGGCGTCGAGCGCCTTCTGCCTGTCCGAAACCGCCAGCTTGTCGATCATATCCGCGTTTGCCCCGATAACCTTGAGTGATGCGGCCATTGCCGGTCTCCTCCGATGTTAGAACGTGGCAGCGCGGGCTTCAATGCGCGCCATCGACGAAGCGGCATGTACCAGCTTCGTTCCAACAGAACAAGAAGAGAACAAAGACTCGCCGCAAAAAATCAGACGGTGGAATCGATCGCCTGTTCGATGCCGCTCAGTGTGAACGGCTTGGAGAGCACGGGGGCCGCGGCATGGCGCGCGGGCGGCGGCTCGGTATGGCCGCCGGTGGCGAGAATGAAGGGAATGTCGCGATCGGCCAGCGCATCCGCCACCGGCCAGCAGGACTGGCCATGCAGATGGACATCGAGGATGGCGAGATCGAACGTCCCGTTCTGCGCCTGCACCAGCGCGCCGGCCACGGTGTCTTCGGTGCCGGCCACGACATGGCCGAGGCTGTCGATGAAATCCTCGAGCATCATCGCGATCAGCGATTCGTCTTCGACGATGAGGATGGAGCGTGCGTTCATAGCGCCCGACTACCCGCCGAAGCCGTTGCGCGACAAGATTTATCTTGCCTTATCGGGCTTGGCGTGGCGCGCCAGCGTATCGCGCGCCGCCTCGGCCAGCTGCTGCACCGAAAAGGGTTTGGCGAGGAAGGAGACATTGTCGAGGTGGATCGACTTGCGCAACTGCTCCTCGGCATAGCCCGACATGAACAGGATCGGCAGGTTCGGGAAGCGCTCGCGGGCATGGCGGACCATGGTGGGGCCATCCATCGTCGGCATCATCACGTCCGAAATCAGCAGGTCGAAGCCGCCATGGCCCTCGCCCACCGGCATCTGCATCAGGATCTCGAGCGCCTCCTCGCCATTGGCGGCCGTCCGCACCTGATAGCCCTGCCGGGTGAGCGCGCGCTCGGCGACCGAGCGGACCATATCCTCGTCCTCCACCACCAGGATCGATCCGGTGCCCCACAATTCCTGGGCGGGTGGCTTGGGCACCTCCTTCTCGGGCGCCGCCGTCTCGCCGTGGAAGACCGGCAGGTAGACGACGAAGCTGGTGCCGCGCCCCAGTTCCGAATCGGCGAAGATGAAGCCGCCCGACTGCTTGACGATGCCGTAGACGGTCGAGAGGCCGAGGCCGGTGCCCTTGCCGACCTCCTTGGTGGTGAAGAAGGGCTCGAAGATCTTGGGCAGCACCTCCGGCGGTATGCCGGTGCCGGTATCGGTGACGCTGAACGCCGAATAATCGCCGGCCGGCAGCACGTCGGCACCGAGGCGACGGACCTCGGCGGCGCTGACCCCATAGGTGCGGATGGTCAGTTCGCCGCCCTGCGGCATGGCGTCGCGGGCATTGACCGCGAGATTGACGATCACCTGCTCGAGCTGGCCGGGATCGGCGCGCACCGAGCCGATCGCGCGGCCATGGTTGATCACCAGCTGCATCGATTCGCCCATCAGCCGGCGCAGCAGGTTGGAGACCTCCGAGATCACGTCGGGCAGCTGGAGCACCTGCGGGCGCAGCGTCTGCTGGCGCGAGAAGGCGAGCAGCTGGCGGGTCAGTCCGGCGGCGCGGTTGGCGTTGTGGCGGATCTGCTGGATGTCGTCATAATCGCTGTCGCCGGGGGTGTGGCGCATCAGGATCAGGTCGCAATGGCCGAGCACCGCGGTCAGGATATTGTTGAAGTCGTGCGCGACGCCGCCCGCCAGCTGGCCCACCGCCTGCATCTTGGTGGCCTGCGCGACCTGCCGCTGGAGCTTGCCCTCCTCCATCGAATCCTTGAGGCTGAGGATCACCGAGGCATCGCCGAGCCCGCGCGCCGACGCGACCGTCAGCGACACCGCATCGTCGGGCCGATGGCGCAGGCGAACCGCCACGTCGCCGGACAGGATCGGGCCATTGCCCACCGGCCCGGCGGTCGGCTTGCCGCCGGCGAAGCGCCGCACCGCATCCGAGACGGCGGACTTGTCCTCCTTGACCACGAGGTCGCTCGGATAGAGCGTGCCATCGCTCTCGTTCATGCCGGCGGCGACGCGGAATGCCTCGTTCTGGAAGAGGAAGCGCCCCTCGCGATCGATCAGCGCGAGGCCGAGCGGCAACATGCCGAGCAGGCCGTAGAGATCGTCCGGCCGGGTCGAGCTCTGCTCGATGATGCGGCTGGCGGGATCGTCGAACAGCAGCATCGCGGCGGCACCGGCGGCGAGTTCGCCATCGTCGAGCGGGATGTGGAGCAGGCGGAGCGGGTCGGCGCCCTCGCCGTCGCGCCCGAAATGGAGCGCCCCCTCCGCATCCTGGACCAGGCAGGCGGCGAAATCGCGGCCCGACACGCTGGTCGCCTGGGCCCCCATGGCGCGGGCGGTGAACACCTTGTTGGCGACGAGGATGCGGCCGCGTTCGTCGATCAGCGCCGCCATCAGCCCGGCGCGCCCCATGCGATCGCCAAAACCGCCGCCGACCAGCCGCAGGGCATCGGTCCGCCCCTCGCCGCGCCCATCGCCGATGCGCCAGAGCAGGTGATCCTCGGCCACGCCGACGCGCAGGACGCGAAGCTGCACGCCCGCACTGCCGAGCGCCGATTCCGCCTCGCCCTCCCGCCAGGCGGTGCGGCCGGCGCCGGCGATGCCTTCGGCATAGAGCGCCAGGCCGGGCAGCGCCGGCGGCACTGCGTCGGCACCGAAGCGATCGACATAAGCGAGGTTCGCCGCGACCAGCCGGCCCGCGCGATCGGTGATCGCCGCCGGCTCCTCGCACATGTCCAGCGTGGCGCGGAGCAGCGCGCGATCCGGGCGTGGCGTCGTATCGCCCACGATGCCGGCCCCGGCGCCGCTGCCCAGCCGCACCCGCGCCGCCAGCATGATCGCCGCCGCGATCGCGGCAAAGCCGACCAGGAAGCCCGCCGCGAAGCGCCAGTCCCCGGCGGCCCGTGCCAGCATCACCGCAGAGGCGACACCGAGCCCGGCGACGCCGCCCGCGATCAGGCGATCCGGGGTCAGCGTCGGCCGCGCGGGCGAAGCCGCGCGAAGCGGGACGGGTTCGGCACGTAGAACGGGCAAACGCATGGCCCTTATTCGGCCTTCCGCAGCCATTTCGTCAATGCGGCCCGCCCCGAAACCCGTTCGGGATCACCCGAACGGGCGGGCACCGGCGATTACCAGACGTTCACGCGCTCGGCCGGCGGCAGATACAGCTTCTCGCCCGCCTTCACGTCGAACGCCTTGTACCACAGATCCTTGTTGCGGACCTCGTCGGTGCGCTGGACTCCGGGCGAATGCGGATCGGTCAGCAGCTGCTGGCGCAGGATCGGATCGCGATACTTGGTCCGCCACACCTGCGCATAGCCGAGGTAGAAGCGCTGATCGGCGGAGAAGCCGTCGATCACCGGCGCCGGCTGGCCACCCAGCGACAGCTCATAGGCGTCGTGGCTGAGCGACAGGCCGGCGAGATCGGCCATGTTCTCGCCCAGCGTCAGCTTGCCGTTGACGTGCTGGCCGGGGAGCGGCTCATAGGCGTCATATTGCTTGACGAGCTGGTCGGTCAGCGCCGTGAAGCGGGTCACGTCCTGCGGCGTCCACCAGTCGGTGAGCGCGCCATGGCTGTCATATTTGCGGCCCTGGTCGTCGAAATGATGGCTGAGCTCGTGGCCGATGACCACGCCGATGCCGCCATAATTGACCGCCGGATCGGCCTTCGGATCGAAGAAGGGCGGCTGCAGGATCGCGGCCGGGAAGACGATCTCGTTCATCACCGGATTGGCGTAGGCGTTGATCGTCATGGGCGTCATGCCCCACTCGCCGCGATCGATCGGCTGGCCGAGCTTGTTGAGCCCGCGCTGATATTCGAAGGCGTTGGCGCGCGCGACGTTGCCGACCAGATCGCCCTGCCTGATCTCCAGCGTCGAATAATCGCGCCACTTGTCCGGATAGCCGATCTTGGGGGTGAAGGCGGCGAGCTTCTCCAGCGCCTTCTGCTTGGTCGCCGGGTCCATCCAGCTGAGGTTCTTCAGGCGCGTGCCCATTGCGGCGATGATGTTGTGGACCAGCGCATCGGCCGCCGCCTTGGCTTCCGGCGGGAAATATTTGGCGACATAGACCTGGCCGACCGCCTCGCCCATGTCACTGGAGACGAGGCTGACGCCCCGCTTCCAGCGCGGCTGGTTCTGCGGCGTGCCGGACAGCGCGGTGCCGTGGAAGGCGAAGCTGGTGTCGATGAAGTCCTTCGACAGATAGCGGGCATATTCATCCAGCGTGCGGATGATCATATAATCCTGGAGCACCGCGACCGGGGTTGCGGCGAACAGCTTGGCCTCGCCGGTGAAGGCGCTCGGCTGGCCGACCAGGAAATCCTTCTGCGTGCCATAGCCGAGGCCGGCCATGTAGGGCGCCCACGGGAAGCCCGGCGCCTTGGCGTCGAAATCGGCGCGCGCCCACTTGTTGTAGCCCTTGTCGGCGTCGCGGGTGTCCTCGGCGGCCCACTGGACCTTGGCGATGCCGGTCTCGAAGGTCATGATCGCCTGCGCACGGGCGGCGGCATTGGCCTCGCCGGCGAGCGTCAGCATCTGGGTGACGTAGGCGACATAGGCGGTGCGCGCCTTGGCCAGCGCCGCGTCGGGCTTGAGATAATAATCGCGGTTGGGCAGGCCGAGGCCGTCCTGGCCGAACTGCGCGATATAGGTATCGGGATGCTTGTCATCCTGGCCGACGCCGGTGCCGAACGGCGTCGAGACGCCGGCCCGGGCGAGCTTCGCCATCTCGGCGGCCAGCGCGGCCTTGGTCTTGGCGGCCTTGATCTCGGCGAGCCACGGCTTGATCGGCGCGGCCCCCTTCGCATCGGCGGCGGCCTCGTCCATGAAGCTCGCGTAGAACATGCCGATCTTGCTGTCCGGCTGCTTCTCCGCATCCTCCAGGATGCCGCGGGTGCGTTCCAGGCTCAGATCCTGCAGCTTGTGGAACATGCCGTAGCTGGCGCGATCGGCGGGGATCTCGGTGGTCTTCTGCCAGGTGCCGCTGGCATAGGAATAGAAATCGTCACCCGGCTTGACCGACTTGTCCATGCCGGCGGTATCGAAGCCGAAGCTGCCATAGGTCGGCTGGCCGGCGACGGCGGGTGCGCCGCCGGTGGTCGCAGGCGCGAACATCGAGCCCGGCACGGCGGCGACGGAGGCACCGGCAAGCATGGTGGACGCCATCAGGGCGACAAACGACAAGCGCATATGGGGATCCCTCAACATGGTGTATGAGGAAGGCATAGCAGCGCGACCGGCCGTCGCAAGAGCGCGACGGACGGAAGGACGTCATTTCAATTCTGTAACAGAAGAGTCACCCGGCCGCCTACCGGCTGTCGGCTCCCGCCCGCGCGATCAGCCGCGATCGCGCAGCAACCGCCCCTGCTCGCGCTTCCAGTCGCGCTCCTTGCTGGTCTCGCGCTTGTCGTGCAGCTTCTTGCCCTTGGCCAGCGCCAGTTCGACCTTCGCGCGCCCCTTGCTGTTGAAATAGATCGCCAACGGGATCAGCGTCATGCCCTCGCGGTTGACGCCCTGGTACATCTTGGCGATCTCGCGCTCGTGGAGCAGCAGCTTGCGCGGCCGGCGCGGCTCATGGTTGAAGCGGTTGCCGTGGCTGAATTCCGGGATGTTGGCGTTGATCAGATTGACCTGCCCCTCCTTCACCTCGGCATAGCTTTCCGCGATCGTGCCCTGGCCGAAGCGGAGGCTCTTCACCTCGGTGCCGGTCAGCGCGATGCCGGCCTCGAAGAATTGCTCGAGGAAATATTCGTAGCGCGCGCGCCGGTTCTCGGCGACGATCTTGGTCTTCTCGAATTCTACCGGACGCGGACGGGCCATCAGATCAGCCCCGCCACCTTCATCGCCGCGTCGACCGCCTTGCGGCTCGCCTCGCCGGCGAAGGTCATCGGGAGACGGAGCTCCACCGGGAAGGACGGACGAATCGCGTTGAGCGCATATTTCGCCGGCCCCGGCGAGGCATCGGTGAACAAGGCGGTGTGGAGCGGGAACAGCCGATCCTGCAACGCCAGCGCCGTCGCCCAGTCGCCGTGCAGGCAGGCCTTCTGGAAATCGGCGCACAGGCGCGGCGCGATGTTGGCCGTCACCGAGATGCAGCCCCGCCCGCCCATCGCCATGAAGCCGAGCGCCATGTCGTCATTGCCGGACAGCTGGCAGAAATCCGGCCCGCAGGCGAGCCGCTGGGCGGTGACGCGCTCCGATTTGCCGGACGCGTCCTTGATACCGACGATGCTCGGGATCGCCGCCAGGCGTCCGAGCGTCTCGGGCTGGATGTCGGTGACCGTCCGGCCGGGCACGTTGTAGACGATGATCGGCAGGTCGCAATGCTCGGCCAGATAGGCGAAGTGGGCATAGACGCCCTCCTGGTTCGGCCGGTTGTAATAAGGCAGCACGACCAGCGCCGCGTCCGCACCCGCCGCCTGGGCCGACCGCATGTGATCGAGCGCGACCAGCGTGTCGTTCGATCCGCAACCGGCGATCACCGGCACCCGCCCGGCCGATTGCTCGACGCAGACCGCGACCACGCGGTCATGCTCGGCGATCGACATCGTCGCCGATTCGCCGGTCGTGCCGCACGGCACCAGCCCGTTCGAGCCTTCGCTGATCTGCCAGTCGACGAAATTGCGGAACACCGCCTCGTCGAAGCGGCCGTCGCGAAAAGGCGTCACCAGGGCGGGAATCGATCCCGAGAACATATCTACTCCTTCACGCGGACGCCGCACCGCGTCATAGTTCGACCCATGACAGCGAGGCGTCACATTCAGCGCCTGATAAGGAGCGGGTTGGCATGATGTCCAGCATGCTCCATCGACGGCTGATGATGATCGCTCCCTTCGCGCTTCTCGCCGCCGCCGCCGTCGGCGCCTCGCTCACCCCCCAGCAGGTGGCATGGTATCGCGCGCAACTCGGTGTTTCCGGCGCGATGCCGGCCTCCGCCACCGGTTATACCTATGCCCAGCCTTATGCGAGCAGCGCCGGATTGCAGACCGATCCGATCGCCGAGGCGCTCGTCCAGTGGCGCCGGCTGCGCCAGTCGAGCAACCTGCTCTTCCAGGATTATGCCAATTTTCTGATCGCCCACCCCGGCTGGCCCGGCGAATCGGCAATGCGCAAGATGGCCGAGCAGCAGATCCAGGCGGACGTCACCCCGCCGGACGCCGTGATCGCCTTCCTCACCCGCTTCCCGCCGCAGACCGGCGCCGCCCAGCTCCGCCTCGCCGAGGCGTTGTTCGCACGCGGCCGGGCCGCCGAAGCGCAGGCGGCGGCGCGGGCGGCTTGGGTGTCGGGCCAGCTCAATCTGGTCGACGAGGGCCGCCTGACCACCAGCTTCGGCGCCAGCCTGACCCAGGACGATCAGGACAAGCGCATGGAGGTGCTGCTGTGGGGCCGCAACACCGCCGCCGCGCAACGCCAGATCCTGCTGGTGAGCCCGGCGCGGCGCGCGCTCTACATGGCCCGCCTCGCCTATCAGCTGCGCTCGCCCGATGCGGCCGCCCAGGGCGCGGCACTCGGCGCGACGGCGAATGGCGATGCCGGCTATCTGGTCGATCGCTCGACCTGGTTGCGGATGACCGGCCAGGAAGGCGTCGCCCGCATGGAGATGGCGCAGCCGCACCGGCTCGACGCGCCGGCCTATGACGGCCGCCGCTTCATGGAACAGCAGCTGTCGTTCGCGCGCGGGGCCGCCAATGACGGCAATTGGGCGCAGGCCTATGCCATCGCCAGCCAGCTGACCGACATCTATCCGATCGGCGCCGACCTGCGCGCGCTGCCGTTCGCCCAGCGCGACGTCTACACCAGCCTGGCCTGGCTGGCGGGGACGGCCGCGATGCAGAAGCTCGGCCGCCCCGCCGATGCGATCGTGATGTTCCGTCTCTATGGCGATGCCGCGCAAAGCCCCTCGTCGCGCGCCAAGGGCTATTATTGGGCCGGCCGCGCGTCGCTCGCCGCCCATGACGAGGCCGGATCGCAATCCTATTTCGCCAACGCCGCCGCCTTCCCGGATCAGTTCTACGGTCAGCTGGCCTTGGAGCGGATCGGCCGCCCCACGCCCGCTCCGGCCACCGCCGACTATAGCCAGATCCCCGAGGCGGATCGCGCCGCCTTCGAGGCGCGCGAGGTGGTCCGCGCCGCGCGCATCCTCGGCCAGCTCGGCGACTGGAGCGACCAGAGCCAGTTCATGCGGACGATCGGTGCCTCGGCCCAGCTGTCCGACACCGATCACCTGCTCGTTGCCAATCTCGCCCGCGAACTCGGCCGGATGGATCTCGGGGTCATGGCGGAACGTGCCGCCAAGCCCGAATCCGCCAGCGACTATGTCCGTTCGGGCTTCCCGACGCTGCCGGTGCCGCAGGACATCGCCAACAGCTTCTCCTTCATCCACGGCATCATGCGGCAGGAGAGCCAGTTCGACCGGCAGGCGGTCTCCGGCGCCGGCGCGCGCGGCATGATGCAGCTGATGCCGACCACCGCGCGCGAGCAGGCGAGCCAGATGGGCCTGCCCTACGACTATATGCGGCTGACGAACGATCCCGGCTTCAACATGGAGCTCGGCACCGCCTATTTCGGGCGGATGATGGATGCGTTCGGCGGCAATTACGTCCTCGCCATCGCCGCCTACAATGCCGGCGCCGGCAATGTCCGCAAATGGATCGCGACCAACGGCGATCCGCGCTCGGGCGGGGTCGACCCGGTCGACTGGATCGAGGCGATCCCGTTCGGCGAGACGCGCGGCTATGTCCAGAACGTGCTCGCCAACGCGGTCGTCTACGATACCATCGCGCCGCTCCGCGCCGGGCAGAGCAACGCCAACCGCCTGTCTTATTATCTCAGCAAATCCACCCCCGGCTGAGCCGCGATGGACAGGCCCAACTACATCACCCCTTCGGGTTATGCCGCCATGCGCGCCGAATATCAGCGGCTGTTCGAGCAGGAGCGCCCGGCGCTGGTCGAGACGATCAGCTGGGCCGCCGGCAACGGCGACCGTTCGGAGAATGGTGACTATATCTACGGCCGCAAGCGGCTGCGCGAGATCGACCGGCGGCTCAATCACCTCTCCAAGAAAATGAAGGCGGCGATGGTCGTCGATCCGGCGAAGCAGGCCGATCGCGACAAGGCCTTCTTCGGCGCGACCGTCACCATCGCCGATGCGGACGATCAGGAACGCATCGTCACGCTGGTCGGCGAGGACGAGGCCGATGCCGGCGCCGGCCGGATCAGCTGGCAATCCCCCCTCGCCCGTGCGCTGCGTGGCGCCGCGATCGGCGATCTGCGCCGGGTGATGCTCCCCGGCGGCGAGAAGGAATATGAGGTGGTCCGGATCGACTATCCGGCCTGAGCCGGGCCGCGTGCCCCGTCACGCCGAACGGGGCAGGGTTAACGGTGTCTCAACCCTGTCGGGCTAGGCACGGCCCTCATGCGACTGAGGGGCCTCACCGAAACCTATCTCTGGATCATCGGCAATATGCTGGTGGTCTATATGTTCGCGACCGACATCTCACGGCTGCACGGCCTGCGGATCGCCGACAAGGAGCTGTGGGGCCGCGATTTCCTGAACCTGTGGGCCGGCGGGCGCATGGCGATCGAAGGCCGGCTCGACCAGCTCTACAATCTGGCTGGCTACCATGGCTTCGTGCAGGGCCATCTCGGCACGCTGAACCCGCATATCTATTCCTACCCGCCGACATCGCTGCTCCTCGATATCCCGTTCGGGTCGCTGCCCTATCTGCCGGCTTACACCCTGTGGACGATCGGCGGCCTCGCGCTGTTCGGCTGGGCCGCCCGTCCGGGATGCGGGCCTGCCCGCCTGGCTGGCGCTGCTGACGCCCGCCGCGACGATCAACCTGTGGGCGGGCCATTTCGGGCTGCTGATGGGCGCGCTGTGGTTGATCGCCTTCCGCCATTTCGATGCCCGGCCGCGCCGCGCCGGCATCGCGACGATGCTGATGGTGGTCAAGCCGCATATCGCGCTGCTGATCCCGCTGCTGCTGCTCCGGCGGCGGCGCTGGACGACGATCGCGGTGGCCGGCATCGGCGTGGCGGCGATCGTGGCGGCCAGCCTGCTCGCCTTCGGGCCGGCGGTGTGGTGGACCTACCTCCACGTCACCAGCGCATTGGAGGTCTCGGCCATGGCGCAGACCGGCCAGTTCTTCCAGACGATGATGCCGACGACGATCGTCGCGTTCCGCCAGCAGGCACTGACCGCGCCGATCGCCGGCATCGCCCAGGTCGTCACCGCGATCCTGGCCCTGGCCCTGCTGTGGCATGCCTCCGGTCGCGATGTTCCCTTGGCCGGGCTGTGCTTTCCCGCCGCGACCGCGACGTTCCTCATCCTGCCTTATGCCTTCGACTATGACATGACGGTGGCGACGCTCGGTCTGATGCTGACCCTCCACCGGCGTTGGGATCATCTCGCCGACTGGCAGCGTGCCGTCCTGGCGGCCGGCTTCGTCGTGCCGCAGCTCTGCATCGTGCTGGCGATGGCAGGAATACCGCTGGCCCCGATCATGCTGCTGGCGGCGCTGTTCGTGCAATTGCAGGCGGAGGGCCTGCTCGATCGGGGCGCCGCCCTGACCACCCGGCCCGCCCCCGCCGAGCCGCAGCCCCTCGCCTGAATCGGGGCGGACGCCCGACGGCGGCCGATCCGAACCGCTCCGCCGTGCCGGATCAGTCCGTCATGTCGACATCGAGGTCGGTCTTGGCGAGCTTGATCACATCGGGATCGGCGGCCGGCGGCTTCATCGGCACGGCCTTCTCCAGCACGTCAGCGATATGGTTCAGCGCGGTGATCCGCGCATATTTCTTGTGGTTGGCGTCGATCACCTTCCACGGCGCCCAGCGCGTGTCGGTCTTGTCGAACATCTCTTCCATCGCCGCCAGATAGGCGTCGCGCTTGTCGCGGTTGCGGAAATCGTCCGGGCCGAGCTTCCAGCGCTTCCACGGATGCTGCAGCCGCGCCTTGAAGCGCTTGTCCTGCTCCTCCTGCGTGGTGTGCAGGAAGATCTTGATCACCGGCGTGCCGCTGTCCTTCTGCTGCGCCTCGAACTCGTTGATCTCGTCATAGGCGCGGCGCCATTCCTTCTCGGAGGCATAGCCCTCGACCCGCTCGACCAGCACGCGGCCATACCAGCTGCGATCGAAGACGTTGATGTGGCCATCGGCCGGCAGCTTGGTCCAGAAGCGCCACAGGAAGTGGCGGGCGAGTTCCGGCGGGGTCGGCGCCTTGATCGGCCAGACCTCGAAATAGCGCGGATCCCAGCCGCTCGTCAGCCGCTGGATCGCGCCGCCCTTGCCCGACGCGTCCCAGCCCTCGAACATGATGATCGCGCGGCGCTTGTGGACGATATGCGCGACCTGGATCTGCTCCAGCCGCTTCTGCACGGCCGCGAGTTGGTCGGCATAGTCGCCGTCCAGTTTTTCTTCCGATTCATAGTCTGCCAAGCGGATCGCCATGCCCTTGGAGCTAGGCGACCGCTTGCCCGCTTGCGAGATGGGGTAGCGCGGGGTTCGTCCCACCACGGCACAGTCTCCTCGTTATTGATCCGAAGAGACCAACCTATCAGCCCTTCTGGGGTTCGACCACGCGGACATGCAGTTCGCGCAACTGCTTGATCATCGCCGGCGACGGTGCGCCCATCAGCAGATCCTCGGCCTTCTGGTTCATCGGGAACAATGTGATCTCGCGCAGATTCTGCGCGCCGCACAGCAGCATCACGATGCGATCAACGCCGGCCGCCATGCCGCCATGCGGCGGCGCGCCATACTGGAAGGCGCGATAGAGGCCGCCGAAGCGCTCCTCGACGTCGGCCTTCGACAGCCCGACCAGCTCGAACGCCTTGACCATCGTCTCCGGCGACTGGTTGCGGATCGAACCCGAGGCGATCTCGAAGCCGTTGCAGACCATGTCATACTGATAGGCCTTGAGCGACAGCGGGTCGCGCGTCTCCAGCGCCTCCATGCCGCCCTGCGGCATCGAGAAGGGGTTGTGCGCGAACTCGACCTTCTTCTCGTCCTCGTCCCACTCGTAGAAGGGGAAGTCGACGATCCAGCACAAAGCGAAGCGATCCTTGTCGATCAGGTCGAGCTGCTCGGCGGCGCGGGTGCGGGCGAGGCCGGCGAGCTTGGCCGCCACCGATTCCTTGCCGGCGGCGAAGAACACGCCGTCGTTCGGGCCGAGGCCGAGCGCGGCGATCAGCTTGGCGGTCGCCTCCTCGCCATGGTTCTTGGCGATCGGGCCGCCGGGGACGCCATCCTTGATGTTGATGTAGCCGAGCCCCGAATAGCCCTCGCCGCGCGCCCAGTTGTTCATCTCGTCGAAGAATTTGCGGCTGCCCGCGCCGGCGCCCGGCGCCGGGATCGCGCGGATCACGCTGCCGCCCTCGACCAGCGAGGCGAAGATGCCGAAGCCCGAGCCGTGGAAATGCTCGGTGACATCGGTGATCTCGATCGGATTGCGCAGATCGGGCTTGTCCGAGCCATATTTCAGCATCGCCTCGCTATAGGGGATGCGCGGGAAGCTGCCGGCCGGCGTCACCGGCTTGTCCTCGGCGAACGTCTCGAACACGCCGGCGATCACCGGCTCCATCGTGTTCCACACATCTTCCTGGGTGACGAAGCTCATCTCGAGATCGAGCTGGTAGAATTCGCCGGGTAGGCGATCGGCGCGCGGATCCTCGTCGCGGAAGCAGGGCGCGATCTGGAAATAGCGGTCGAAGCCGGCGACCATCAGCAGCTGCTTATATTGCTGCGGCGCCTGCGGCAGCGCGTAGAATTTGCCCGGATGGATGCGGCTCGGCACCAGGAAGTCGCGCGCGCCTTCCGGGCTGGACGCGGTGAGGATCGGCGTCGAATATTCGGTGAAGCCCTCGTCCTCCATCCGGCGGCGCATGTCGCGGATGATCTTGGTGCGGGTGACGATGTTGGCGTGCAGCGTCTCGCGGCGCAGATCGAGGAAGCGGTAGCGCAGCCGCACATCCTCGGGATATTCCTGCTCGCCGGCGACCGGCATCGGCAGTTCGGCGGCGGCCGACAGGATCGTGACGACCTTGGCCCGCACCTCGATCGCGCCGGTGGCGAGATTGGGGTTCACCGCTTCGGGCGCGCGCGCCTCGACCACGCCGTCGATGGTGACGACGCTCTCGGCGCGGACGCCCTCCAGCACCTTCAACGCATCGCTATCCGAATCCGCGACGATCTGGACGAGCCCATAATGGTCGCGCAGATCGACGAACAGGACGCCGCCATGATCGCGCTTGCGATGCACCCAGCCGGAGAGCCGGACGGTCTGCCCGACGTCGCCGGCGCTGAGTTGGGCACAGGTGTGGGTGCGATAGGCGTGCATCGGAGATACGGTCCGTCTGAATAATGGAGTGGCCGTGCGCTTCCGGCTCCAAGCCCTCTTTGTCAAGGCGCGGCGGTCTGTTTATGGATGGTGTATGGTTATTCATCCGCTTGTCACCGACAGTCAAACCCTCGCCGATCTCTGCCACCGCCTCGCCCAGAGCCCCTATGTCGCGGTGGACACGGAATTCATGCGTGAAAACAGCTACTGGCCCGAACTCTGCCTGATCCAGATCGCGGATTCGAACGAGGCGGCGGCGATCGATCCGAAGGCGCCGGGGCTCGATATGACCCCGCTGCTCGACCTGATGGTCGAGAATCGGGACGTGCTGAAGATCTTCCACGCCGGTGGCCAGGATCTGGAGATCGTCCACAACCTCACCGGCAAGACGCCCTATCCGCTGTTCGACACCCAGATCGCGGCGATGGCGCTCGGCATGGGCGAGCAGGTCGGCTATTCCAATCTGGTCGAGAGCTGGACCGGAGTGAAGCTCGACAAGGGCGCCCGCTTCACCGACTGGGCGCGTCGCCCGCTCGACAAGCGCCAGATCGACTATGCGATCGGCGACGTCACCTATCTCGTCCAGATCTTCCCCAAGCTGCTCGACAAGCTCAAGCGCACCGGGCGCGGCGACTGGCTCGACCAGGAGATGGAGCGTCTCGGCGATCCCTCCAGCTACGTCAACGAGCCCGATCAGGCGTGGAAGCGCGTCAAGGTGCCGAGCCGGCGGCCGGAGGTGCTCGGGCGGCTCAAGGCACTGGCGGCGTGGCGCGAGCGCGAGGCGCAGGGCAAGGATCTGCCGCGCGGCCGGATCATGAAGGACGAGACGCTGGCCGACATCACCAGCCACCCGCCGCGCGAGCAGAAGGATCTCGCCAAGGTGCGCGGCCTCTCGCAGAGCTGGGCGGGCAACGATATCGGCGCGCGGCTGATGGAGGCGCTGGAAGCCGCCACTCCGATGCCCGAGGACGAGATGCCGGCGCGCGAGGATCGCAAGCCCGGCCTCGGCAAGGATGGCGCACTGGTGGCGGACCTGCTCAAGCTGCTGCTCAAGATCCGCGCCAAGGAGACAGACGTGGCGCCGCGCCTGATCGCGCGGGCCGACGATCTCGAACTGCTGGCGGCCGGACGGCGCGAGGGCCTCTCGATCCTCAGCGGCTGGCGCTACGAGCAGTTCGGCCGCGATGCGCTCGATCTGGTCGAGGGCCGGATGGGGTTCGCGGTCAAGAACGGCAAGCTGCTGATGACGAGGATCGACGATGCGGAGTGAGGCCGGACTCGCTGCGTCGGCGGCAGCGGCGATGCTGCTGCTTGCCGGCTGCACCCCGGTCGAGATGCGCGGCGGCCATGGCGGCCACCATGGCGGCTATGTCGCCGGAGACGATGCCTGCCAGGCGCTTCCCGCCCAGCGCTATGTCGGTGCGGCGGGCGATCCGGGCGCCATCCAGGGCGCCAAGCGCGCGTCCGGCGCCCGCAGCGTCCGCGTCGTCCGGCCCGGCGAGATGGCGACGATGGATTTCCGCGCCGACCGGATGACGGTCACGGTCGACAAGCATGGCGTCATCGGCCGCATCGTCTGCGGCTGATCCCCGCCCGGCGCACGATCAGCCTTCGAGCATCTGCGCCTTGAGGCCGAGGCTGGCCGCCAGATTCTTGTGCCGCCGCTCGACCGCCTCGCCATAGAGCGCCCCGTCACCGGCGCCGAGCCGCATCGTCACCAGGCCGTCGCCGACCGTGATCGCGCTGCTCTTGAGCGGGGCCGCGACCCCGCCGGACAGGCGCTGGCCGAGCCGCATCGCGAGCCCCCAGCGTAGCGCCTTGGCACGATCCTCCGCCGAGGCGAGCTGCGACAATATCTCCGGCTCCCCGTCCGCACCGAAGCTGGTGTAGAGCGCCTGCGCCATCATCGCGCGGCCGCGTGCGTCGATGCCGACCCAATTGCCGTGCAGCGCCGTCTCCAGGCCGCGCTCGCCGCGAAACTCGGGATGCGCGCGCCAACCCACGTCGGCGAGCAGGCAGGAAGCATGGCGCAGCCGGTTGTCGGCCGGGCTCTCGTCGGCGAACAGCGGCGCCATCCAGCGATCGAGCAAGTCGCCATGCTCGGGAAACCGGCCCAGCCGCCGGCCTTCCTCGCGCGTCGCGCAGATCAGCGGATCGAGATCGCGCACCTCGCTGGCGAGGTTGCGATGGAGCACGCCTTCGCGCAGGCCATAGGCCGAGGTGATGAAGCCGGTGGCGCCCAGTTCGCGGCCGACCAGCGCCAGCAAGGCGGCCGCATCGGGCAGCGAGGCGGCGCGCGACGACGACAATGAGGGCACCTCCTTGAGCCGCGCCTTGTCGAGATGGGCCAGCCCGCGCACCACCCGCTGCGCCGTCTCGACCGGCATCGCATAGCCATGGACGATGGGCAGCGGATAATCCGCCATGAACATCACCAGCCGGGCCAGCGCCCGCCACGATCCGCCGACCAGATAGAAAGGCAGGCCTTCGCACTTGCCCCGCCAGCCGGCGTCGCCGAACATATGCTCGACCTGCTGGCGGAGCGCCCGCGGGCCGCGCTTGCGGATCTCGGCGACCCGCAGCACGCCGAGCGGGAACGACGCCCGTTCATGCACCTTGCCGCCATAGACCCGCGCCAGCTCCAGGCTGCCGCCGCCGAGATCGCCGACGATGCCGTCCGCATCCGGAAAGGCGGCGAGCACGCCCTCGCCCGCCATCTCGGCCTCTTCCATCCCCGACAGCACGGTGACGTCGAGGCCCATGTCGGCCGCGCGCGCAAGAAAGCCGGCGCCGTTCGAGGCATCGCGCACCGCCGCCGTCGCCACGGTGTGGAGCGTCGCCACCCCGATCTTCTCGGCGACGAGCTGGAAGCGATCGAGCGCTACGAAGGCGCGCTCCACCGCCGCCGGATCGAGCGCGCCGGTGGCGGCCAGGCCCTTGCCGAGCCCGGCCATCACCTTCTCGTTGAACAGGATCGAGGGGATGCGGTGCGGCCCGTCATAGATGACCAGCCGAATCGAGTTGGAGCCGATATCGATGATACCGACTCGCCCGCCGGCCTTGTCAGCGGCGGCGGCGTCTTGCGCAGGCGCCGCGCGGAAGAGAAAACCGGGCTTCATAGCATTTGTGACGTAGCCGTAATCCTGCCGCGCGCAAAGGCCGCGCGACGGCCGGATGAACGGTTGGCCGCGACAAAGCGTCGCTCAGGCGCCGCCCCGGCGCAGCTTGAGCCGGGGCACGCCCTCCGATTTCTTCAACGCCGCGCCACGCCCGGAAAGCGACGGGTTGGTCATGAAATAGCGATGGAGATTGAACGGCTTGCCACCCGCATCGGAAACACGATCGTAACTTCCATCGGGCTTCAGAAGCCAGCTCTGCTCGGTGTCGATCAGATTGGCGACCATCACCTGCCCGAGGATCTGCTCATGAACCGTGGGGTTCTCGATCGGCAGCATATATTCGACGCGACGATCGAGATTGCGCGGCATCCAGTCAGCCGAGGAGATGAACACCTTGGCCTTCGGATTGGGCATCTGTTCGCCGTCGCCGAAGCAGAAGATGCGGCTATGCTCCAGAAAGCGCCCGACCACCGACTTGACGCGGATATTCTCGGAAAGGCCCGGCACGCCCGGGCGCAGGCAGCAGATGCCGCGCACGATCAGATCGATCTGCACGCCCGCCGCGCTCGCCCGGTAGAGCTTCTCGATGATCGCGGGATCGACCAGCGAGTTCATCTTGGCCCAGATCGTCCCCGGCCGCCCGGCGCGGACATGATCGATCTCGGCGTCGATCATTGCCGCCAGCTTCTCGCGCAGCCCGTGCGGCGAGATCGTCACCAGTTCCAGATCGTGCGGCTCGACATAGCCGGTGATGTAGTTGAACACCTGCCCGGCATCGCGCGCGACGCGAGGATCGGCGGTGAAGAAGCTGATATCCGTATAGATTTTCGCCGTCACCGGATGATAGTTGCCGGTCCCGAAATGGCAGTAGGTGCGGAACGAGCCATTTTCGCGGCGCACCACCATGCTGATCTTGGCGTGGGTCTTCCAGTTGGTGAAGCCATAGACCACCTGCACGCCGGCGCGCTCCAGCTGGCTCGCCCACATGATGTTCTGCTCTTCGTCGAAGCGCGCCTTCAGCTCGACCACGGCGGTGACCGACTTGCCCGCCTCGGCCGCATCGATCAGCGCGCGGATGATCGCGGACTGCTTGCCGGCGCGGTAGAGCGTCTGCTTGATCGCCACCACATCGGGATCCTGCGCCGCCTGCTTGAGGAAGGCGATCACCACCTCGAAGGATTCATAGGGGTGATGGACGACGATGTCCTTGTCGCGGATCGCGGCGAAGCAATCGCCGTCATGCTCGCGAATCCGCTCGGGAAAGCGCGGCGTATAGGGGGGCCATTTGAGATCGGGGCGGTTCTCGTCGGTCAGCTGGTCGAGATCGGCGACGCCGAGGAAGCCGGTCGCCTCGGACACGATCGCGCCCTGCCCGGCCGCCTCGCAGACATGCTTCTCCAGCACCTCAGGCATTCCGCCCTCCATGCGCAGCCGGATCACCCGCCCGCGCCGGCGACGCTTGATCGCGGTGTTATAGTAGCGGACGAGATCCTCGGCCTCTTCCTCAATCTCGATATCGCTGTCGCGGATCACCCGGAAGGCGCCGTCGCCGAGCAGTTCGTAGCCGGGGAACAGCAGGGCGGTGAAGCGTCGGATCAGATTCTCGATCGAGACGTAGCGCGCAATGTCACCGGGCAGGCGCACGAATCGCGGCAGCGTCGTCGGGATCATCAGCAGTTCGCGGATCGGCTCCCCGTCCGAGATGCGCTTCAGATCGAAGATCAGGCTGAAGCCCTTGTTGGGGATGAACGGAAACGGGTGGGCGGGGTCGAGCGCCTGCGGGGTCAGCACCGGCAGCACCTGCTCGCGGAAATAGACCTCCAGCCAGCGCGACGACTCGGCGTCGATCTTGTCGTTGGACAGGACGTGGAAATCCTGCGCGGCCAGTTCATGGCGGATCGTCCGCCACACCACCTGCTGGCGCCGCATCAGCCCGTCCGCGCTCTCGCCGATCGCGCCGAGCTGCTGGGCGGGGGTGAGCCCGTCGGCCGAGAGATGCTCCACCGCATTCAGCTGCTGGCCGCGCAGGCCGGCGACGCGGACCATGAAGAATTCGTCGAGATTGGCGCCCGAGATCGACAGGAAACGCAGCCGCTCGAGCAGCGGATGCGCGGTGTTGCACGCCTCGTCGAGCACGCGCTCGTTGAAGGCGAGCCACGAAAGCTCGCGGTTGAAATAGCGTTCGCGCGGCGCCACCGGATCGATCACGGGCTGATCGTGATGGCTGCGGATATCCGCCACCGCCTGCGCGATCGTTTCGGTCGTGGCCGGCGCCAGGGCCGGATTGTCGGAGTGGGGCTGTTCGCTATGCTCGGTCATCTCGGGGAGACTAGCGCAGCTTTCATGAAGCGTCGATGACCCCGGCCTGTTCCAACGCCTCGCGTGCCAGCGGCACCGTCAGGCGATGCTGGCGCGACAGCGAGGCCCTATCGAGCGCGTCGATCGCCGCGATGATCCCGACATAGCTGCGCTCGATTCGCGCCGAGAGCCACGTCACCAGCGGCGGCGGCACCGCCAGGCCGCGCCGCGCGAGCCCGCGTTCGAGCAGCGCGCGCAACAGCATGTCGTCCGGCGGCAGGATCGCGACCCGCGGCGTGGCGACGAGGCGCGAGGCGAGATCGGGCAGGGTCACCTGCCAGGCCGGCGGCGCGGCATCGGCGACGATCAGCAGCGGCCGATGCGAGGCCATCGCGCCGTTCCAGGCGTGGAACAGCGCCTCCTCGTCGGCCGCCCAGGCATTGTCGAACAGGCGCCCGCCGGTCTTGCGCGCGAACAGCCGCCCGATCAGGCTACGGCCGGACTTGCGCGGCCCGGTGAGGATCGTCACCGGCACCGGCCACAGCGCCCAATGTTCGAGATGGCGGGCGACGGCGGCGTTGGCGTCGGACAGGATGAATTGGTCGTCGCGCTCGTCCTCCGGCCAGTCCAGCGGGAGCGCGATCTGGCTCACGGCTTGGGCTGTCCCGGCGGCGGTGCGGGCGATGGCGCGGGCGCCGGCCCGGCCCGCCGCATGACCAGCGAAGCCCCCTCGCCCTCCAGCCGCCAGCCGCGCGCCTGCAACCCGAGCTTCAGCGGGCCGAGCGCGCCGTCATAGCTCAGCGACAGCAAGGAGGTGCCGCCGAGCGCGAGGCTCTGCACCGAGGCCGATTGCACGCCCGGCACCGCACGCAAGGCCGATTGGGCCTGATCGAGCGCGGCGACGTCGGCGGTCTCCACCTGGATGGTCGCGCTGCTCTGGCTGCCCTGGTCGATGCCCGAGATCACCGATGCGAGCGGATCGTCGGTCGTGGTGGGCAGGAGATCGTCGGCCGGCGCGTCCGGCTCCTCGATCGTCAGCGACGGATCGGGGTGGAGATCGCCGCCGTTCAGCGCCTGGACGTAGAGTTCGTCGATCCGCTTCACACCCTGATCGAGCATCTTGTCGAGCCCGTCCGGACTGGTCGCGACCAGCCCGAAGCTGCCCAATATCTGCCCGTCCGGCCCGTGCCGTGCGACGAACCGCGCCGCGATCGGCCCGCCGGGATAGCGGCGCTCCAGATAGACTTCGGGCACGACGATATCGGACGCGCCATATTGATCGAGCAGCGAGCGCCACCACAGCCGGCCGGGGCGACGCGCCTGGCCGAGATTGAGCAGCAACGGGTCCGGCCCGTTGCCGACCGGGCGGACATAATCGATCGGGCTCGATCCGGTGCGGAAGCGTGCCCACGCCTTCTGCCAGCTGGTCCGCGCCTCGAAGGTCTGCGGGCCGGCGCCGCCATATTGGATCGGGATCACCAGCATCGGGGCCGAATGCGGCGTCGAGGTGCCGGAGCCGATCATCTCGCCGGTGCGCGCCCGATCGAACAGCAGGCCGAGCGTCGCGATATAACGATGCGGGCCGACCTGCTCGCTCTCGACCTCGATCCCCGCGATGATCGAATCGAGCGTCGAATCGGGCAGGCCCGGCGCGGCATCGGGGCCGAGCCCGTGCATCCGCCCCCACAGAATCTTCCAGCCCTTGCGCTGGGCGATCCGCCACGCGGCGGTGCGGGCCTCGTCCGCCGTCTTGCCGGCGACATCGACCTGCACGCCGGTCACTTCATAGTTGGACGAGCTGTCGATCGGCGGAACCCCGCGGTCGCCGGGGGCGAGCTGGGCCACCGCATACCAGCCGCCGCCCGCGGCGAGCAGGCTCGCCAGGGCAATCAGGGGCCAGCGCGGGCGGACGGGGATCGGCAGGGTAAAAGCGGTCACGGCGCCCTTCTGGCGGGTTGGGCATGGAAATCCAAGAGCGATGTCGCTACGGCGCGGCCATGAGCGAAAACGAGAGCTACACCTACGCCCAGGCAGGCGTGTCCATCGCAGCCGGCAATGCGCTGGTGAAAGCCATCGGCCCCCTGGCCAAATCGACGCGCCGGCCGGGCGCCGATGCCGAGCTGGGCGGCTTTGGCGGCTTCTTCGATCCCAAGGCCGCGGGCTTCAAGGATCCGCTGCTGGTGGCCGCCAATGACGGCGTCGGCACCAAGCTGAAGCTCGCGATCGACAGCGGGCGCCATGACGGCGTCGGCATCGATCTCGTCGCGATGTGCGCCAACGACCTGATCGTGCAGGGCGCCGAGCCGCTCTTCTTCCTCGACTATTTCGCGACCGGCAAGCTGGAGGGCGATGTCGCCACCCGCGTCGTCGCCAGCATCGCGGAGGGCTGCATCCAGGCCGGCTGCGCGCTGATCGGCGGCGAGACCGCCGAGATGCCGGGCATGTATGCCGATGGCGACTATGATCTCGCCGGCTTCTGCGTCGGTGCGGTCGAGCGCGGCGAGCAGCTGACCGGCGACAAGGTGGCCGACGGCGACATCATCCTCGGCCTCGCCTCCACCGGCGTCCATTCCAACGGCTATTCGCTGGTCCGCCGCCTCGCGGCCGACAAGGGCTGGAAGCTCGATCGGCCCGCGCCCTTCGACATCGAGACGCTGCTGATCGACGCGCTGATGGCGCCGACCCGCATCTATGTGAAGAGCCTGCTGCCGGTGATCCGCGCCGGCCACATCCATGCGCTCGCCCACATCACCGGCGGCGGCCTGCTCGAGAATATCCCGCGGGTGCTGCCGCAGGGCCTCCACGCCCATATCGACGCCGACGCCTGGCCGCAGAGCCCGCTGATGGGCTTCCTCCAGGCGCAGGGCCGGATCGAGCCCGAGGAGATGGCGCGCACCTTCAACTGCGGCATCGGCATGGCCGTGGTAGTCAACGTGGTCGACGTCGATTACGTCACCACCGAGTTGGAGCGCGCCGGCGAGACCGTCCACCGGATCGGCCGCATCGCCCAGGGCGAGAAGGGCTGCACCGTCTCCGGCGGGGATGAGACCTGGGCCAAGCGCGAGGCATGGTCCGCCACCCACCATGGCTAGGACGCGCGTCGCCGTCCTGCTGTCGGGGCGCGGCACCAACCTCCAGTCGCTGATCGATGCCCACCAGGACGATTATGAGATCGTCCTGGTGGCATCCAACATCGTGGATGCGCCGGGGCTGGGCATCGCGAAGGCGGCCGGCATCGCGACCTTCGCGCAGAGCCACAAGGCCCTCGACCGCGCCGCCTTCGATACGCTGATCGACGGGCAGCTGCGCGCCCACGGCGTCGAGGCGATCGCGCTGGCCGGCTATATGCGGATCCTCTCGGATGGCTTCGTCGCCGGCTGGGCCGGGCGGATGGTCAACATCCACCCTTCGCTGCTACCGCTCTACAAGGGGCTCGACACCCATGCCCGCGCGATCGAAGCGGGCGACGCGCAGGCGGGCTGCTCGATCCATATCGTCACCGCCGGGCTCGACGACGGCCCGGTCATTGCGCGCGCATCCGTTCCGATCATGCCGTGGGACACGCCGGACACGCTTGCGGCGCGCGTGCTGATCGAGGAACATCGCCTCTATCCGCGCGCTCTGGCGCAATGGGTGAGGACGCTGGGAGCGTAAGAGCGTGGCGAGGACGAGACAGTGACGGGCGACCTCGATCGCATCCGCGCGATCTGCATGACCCATCCCCGCGCCGCCGAGAAAATCTCCCACGGCATCCCGGTCTTCTTCATCGAGAAGGGCCGGACCTTCGCCTGGTATAGCGAGAATCACCATGGCAGCGGCATCACCGCCGTGCTGGTGAAGACCAGCGGCGCCGACGAGCAGGCCTTCCTCGTCGAGATGGACCCGGATATCTTCTATCGTCCGCCCTATCTCGCGCCCTCCGGCTGGATCGGGATGCGGCTCGACACCGACGCCACCGACTGGGACCAGGTCGAGGCGCGGATCGCGCAGAGCTGGGATCATGCCGCCACACCACGCCTCAGGGAGCAGTTCGGACGATGACCGTGGGAAAACCGGGAAACGAGGAAACGCCGAGCGAACGCGCGCGCCGCAAGTCGCGGATCCGCTGGATCACGCTGGGCGAGGCGGTGGCGGTGTCGGCGGTGATCATCTCCGGCCTCGGCCTGTGGGTGAGCTACGAGGATCGCCGCGACGCGCGCGCCGACAAGATCGCCGAGGACGCCCGCACCCAGGTGCATGGTCCCTTCTACCTCCGTGCCGAAGCCAATGGCGACGGCTCGGCGCTGACCCTGTCGCCGGTGCGCGCCGATGACGTGATCCAGGGCCAGACGATCCGCTTCCCGCCGGCCTTCAAGCTGTCGCCCGTCACCACCACCAGCGATGCGCGGATCGAGGCCGGCTGGTTCGGCGACGCGCTTAAGTCCGATCGCAAGAAGCGCGAGCTGCCCGACGAGACGCAGGGCGACGAGCGCGTGCCGGTGATGATCGAGACCGACTATCTCGCCGACGGCAAGACGCTGAGCGCGCGCGCTTATTACGATATCGGCTATGCGCTGGAGGGGCATTTCCTGCGCGGATCGACGGTCAAGCTGCGCGGCCTGTCGCTGATCGGCACGGCCGTGACCCAGGATACGCCGGCGGACCAGCGGCTGGCCGGGCTCTGGGGTGTCCGCGCCGGCAAGGTCAGGACGAAGAAATAGCCGGGCGCGTCAGCAGCCGGCCGAACAGCGGGATGGTGACGAACGAGACGGTCGCCAGCGCCGGCACGATCAGCGCGACAATAAGCGCGAGCGCCGACGCCATCGGCACCGCCCAGCTGCGCCGCAGGATGGCCCGCATCTCGGCCGCGCTGGCGTCCGGCGCCGCATTTTCGGGGCGGAGCAGCCGCCGCAGCAGCCGCATCTGCAACAGGCCGGCAGCGGCGAGCGACAGCGCGTAGAAGATGTTGGGCACCGCCTCGTCGACATTCTCGCTCATGAAGCCGGTGGCGAAGGGCAGGAAGGCGATCACCAGCAGCAGGTGCAGGTTGGGCCAGACGAACGACGGATCGTGGCGCCCGACCAGCCCGAAGGCGCGATGATGATTGGCCCAGAAGGCGCCGATCACCAGGAAGCTGACGATGAAGCCCGAAAATTGGGGGATGCGCTCGGCCAACGCCGCCAGGGCCTGGTGCGCCGCATCGGGTCCGTGCGCGACGTGCGGCACGCCGATCTCGATCACCAGCAGCGTGATCGCGATGGCGAACACCGCGTCGGAGAAGAATACCAGTCGCTCCAGCAGCTTCGCATGCATGAAAAAGCCCCCGCCCCCTAAGAGGGACGGAGGCTATTCTCATCGGCGGCCGCGATAAAGCGGCCATGTGCGGCCGATCAGCCGACGATTTCTTCAGGCTTGAAGAAATAGGCGATCTCGATCGCGGCATTCTCCAGGCTGTCCGAACCATGGACGGTGTTCGCCTCGATCGACTCGGCCAGTTCCTTGCGGATCGTGCCCGGCTCGGCGTTCGCCGGGTTGGTGGCGCCCATCACTTCGCGGTTCTTCGCCATGGCGTTCTCGCCCTCGAGCACCTGCACGATGACCGGGCCGGAGATCATGAACGAGACCAGCTCGCCGAAGAAGGGACGCTCCTTGTGGACGGCGTAGAAGCCCTCGGCCTGCTCCTGGGTCATCTGGATGCGCTTGGAGGCGACGACGCGCAGGCCGGCCTCCTCCAGCATCTTGGTGACGGCGCCGGTGATGTTGCGGCGGGTGGCATCAGGCTTGATGATCGAAAAGGTGCGTTCGGTCGTCATGGCCGAGCGGGCTCCATTTTTAGGGGTGGGAAAAGTTGGCGCCCCTCTAGGCGCGGGCGCCGCGCTAGGCAAGGCCCCGCCTCCGTCCCCTTGCCATCGTCCGCCGTGATCCCGCCACAATGCTGGGCGACCAAGGCGCGTCATCGCTCCGTCTTGGGGTTGCCCTATGCCCAGTGTCGCGCTGCTTCTGCTCCAGGCCGCCGCAACCATCGCCCCGGCACCGCCTCCCGAACCGGACGACCGGCTGCTGCATCCCGCACCACCGCCGCCGCATTGTGCGACATCGACCAACGAGATCGTGGTCTGCGCGAAGGACCAGAACAGCTACCGCCTCCAGCAGAGCGGGCCGCAGTTCGACAGCTCGGGGGCGCTGCCCAAGGCGGAATGGAAGATATTCGGCGACGTGAAAGCCGGCGTCGGCACCAGCCAGCGTAATGTCGGCGGCTATCCCTCGAACGCGGTGATGGCCAAGATCAAGATTCCGTTCTGAAGCGTCGGATCGCTGCCAATCCCCGTCACGGATCGACATGGGACGGACATAGCGCGGTGCTCCTGCTTTCGCAGGAGCACGGACGGAGCGTGGTTTATGCCATCTGCCCCCAGCGGCCGCCCTCGTCCTGCTTCCAATAGCGCGATTCGACGCCGTCCCGGCCCCTGAGGCCCCGCCATGCGGCACGCGCCGCCTCGATCGAGCCATCGTCGAAGAAATGAAAGGCGCGATCGAAGCCGCAGGCCTCGTCCCGCCAGACCCCATCGACCAGCGCGACATGTCGTGCCGTATTGGCCGGATCGCAGGATTCGGCGATCAGCACCGGCTGGTCCGCTCCATCGCGACCGTGCGGCAGAAAGCCGTCGATCGATCCGGCCCACAGCCCCTCGTCGATCGCGCGGGCCTGGTCGTCGTCGCCCGTCACCACCAGCAGCCGGCCACCGCCCGCCAGCACGCGCGCCGCGATGCTGGCGAGGACGGTGACGAGCGGATCGCGGCCGAGCTGGTAGAAATCGACCTGCATCGGCCGCGCGTCCCCGCCCGATCAGGCTTCGAGGTGATCGGCGACGAAGCGATCGAGCAAACGCACGCCGAAACCGGTCGCGCCCTTGTCATAGGTGGTGCCGGCCTTGGCTGACCACACCATGCCGGCGATATCGAGATGCGCCCACTTCACGCCGTCTTCCACGAAGCGCTTGATGAACTGCGCCGCGGTGATCGATCCGCCGCCGCGCGGGCCGACATTCTTCATGTCGGCGATCGGCGAGTCGATCAGCTTGTCGTAGGCATCGCCCAGCGGGAAGCGCCACATCTTGTCGCCCGAGACGTCGGCCGCCTCAAGCAGCTGGCCGGCGAGGCCGTCGTCATTGGCGAACAGGCCGCCATATTCGGTGCCGAGCGCGACGATCATCGCGCCCGTCAGGGTCGCCAGATCGACGATCGTCTTCACGCCATGGGTGCGCTGCACCCAGGTGATCGCGTCGCACAGCACCAGCCGGCCCTCGGCGTCGGTGTTGATCACCTCGATCGTCTGGCCGGACATCGACATCACGACGTCACCGGGGCGCTGGGCGTTGCCGTCGGGCATGTTCTCGACCAGGCCGCAGACGCCGATGACATGCGCCTTCGCCTTGCGGCCGGCGAGCGCCATCATCGCGCCTGCCACGGCACCGGCGCCACCCATGTCCCACTTCATGTCTTCCATGCCGGCGGCCGGCTTGATCGAGATGCCGCCGGTATCGAAGGTCACGCCCTTGCCGACGAAGGCAACCGGATCGGCGTCCGATCCCTTCCAGCGCAGCACCAGCAGCCGGGCCGGCTTGCGCGAGCCCTGCGCCACGCCGAGCAGCGAGCCCATGCCGAGCCTGGCCATCTCGGCCTCGTCGAGCACGGTGATTTCGACGCCGAGATCCTTGAGCTTCTGGCAGCGTTCCACGAAGCTTTCGGGATAGATGATGTTGGCCGGTTCGGTGACCAGCTCCTTGGTGAAGGCGACGCCGTCGGCAATCGCCTTGCTCTTCGCCCACGCCGCCTCGGCACCTTCGCCGGCGCCGACGATCACGATCTCCTCGAGCACCGGCTTCTGGCTGGCCTTGAGCTTGGTGCGGTAGAGATCATAACGCCAGTTGCGCAGCGCCGCGCCGAGCGCCAGCGCGGCGACGCGATCCGCCGAAGTCTGGTGGCCGCTGAAATCGATGACGAGTGTCTTTTCGGACAGCTGGGCCTTGGCGATCAGCGCGCCGCCGGCCTTTTCATAGGCCTTGTCCGAATCGCCGTCGCCCAGCCCCACGAGCAGGATCCGGCCGTCGCCCACGAACAGGTCCGCGATCGCACCGGCATCGCCCTCGAACCGGGCGGCCGTGGCGGCGCGGGCGGCGAAATCGGCGTCCGTGCCGGACAATGGCGCGAGTCGGCCCGCCTCGGGCTTGCCGCCGGTCAGCGGAATGACGAGGGCATGGAGGCCTTCGGGACGGCGATCTGCGAAACGGACATGCATTGCGGTTCAGGTCTCCAAATATGGCGCTGCGAGCGCCCTCCCCGATCATATGGCAATCCGCAGGCTCCCGCGCCACCCCTGGGGCCGGTCGCGGCTGCCATATGGGCAATTGCGGCGACGGGAGATTGCGGAGCGGGCGCCGCGATGCGATAGGCGCGAGTCCGGGAGACCCGATCGGGCACCTTTGGGGGACGCGTGAATTTCATTAAGCCGCACCGTGTGTTGAACCGGCGACTGCGCCAGGAGGGGCTCGCCACGGCGATGCCGCTGGTGCTGGCGCTTGTGGCAGGCCCGGCGCTCGGCCAATCCACCACCACCCAGAATCTCGCGCCGGCCGTGGACCCTGCTTATGGCGCGAGCGACAATGGCCGCCCCGCGCTGATCAGCCCGGCCGCGGCGCCAGCCTTCAACGTCGCCAATGTCGACAAGCCGCTGGCCGACAATGAGGCGGCCTTCACCGCCGACCAGATCGACTATGACACGCAGGCCCATATCGTCACCGCGACCGGCGACGTGCGGATGATCCGCCAGGGCAACCGCCTGCGTGCCGACAAGGTGGTGTGGCGCCGCGACAGCGACGAGGTCCATGCCTCCGGCAATGTCGCCATCCAGAATCCGCAGGGCGACATCACCTATTCGCAGGACGCCGACCTCACCGATTCGATGAAGAACGGCGTCGCCGACGACATGCTGCTCGTGCTCGAGAATGGCGGCCGCATGGCGGCGACCAAGGGCGCGCGCAAGGATGGCGTCTACACGCTCAACCACGCCGCCTATACGCCGTGCGACGTCACCACCAACAGCGGCTGCCCCAAGGATCCGATCTGGAAGATCACCGCCGCGCGGGTGGTCTACGATCCCAGCAGGCACCGTGTATCCTATCGCGACACCCGGCTGACCTTCCTGGGTCTGCCGATCATGTGGCTGCCCGCCTTCTCGCATCCGGACGGATCGGGCGCCGGCGGCAATTCCGGCCTGCTGGTGCCGGATCTCAGCTACAACAGCCGCAACGGGCTGATGGTGGCGACGCCATATTACATCCAGTTCGCGCCCAACCACGATCTCACCGTCACGCCCTACGCCTTCACCGCGGTCGCGCCGATGATGGAGGCGGAATATCGCTCGCTCAGCTCCAAGGGCGCGTGGCGGGTGCAGGCCTATCTCACCGACAGCAGCCGCTCGACCACCAGCACCAATGGCGGATCGAAGCAGGCCCGCGGCTATTTCGAGGCCAACGGCACCTGGCAGCTGAGCCCGACCTGGGCCCTGACCGGATCGATCCGGGCGGTGTCCGACAAGACCTTCCTCCAGCGCTACGACCTCAATTACGACGACACGCTGCGCTCGGTGGTGAAGGGGGAGCGGATCGACGACAACAGCTATCTGTCGATCTCGGCCTGGGCGTTCCAGACGCTGGTGCCCAAGCAGGCCGGCTCCAATCTCGCCCAGGCCGATCAGGGCCAGCAGCCGATCGCCCTTCCCGCGATCGATTATCGCCGGCGGATTACCGATCCCTGGCTCGACGGCACACTCACGCTGCAGGGCAACACGCTCAGCCTGATCCGGCCGCAGGGGCAGGATACGCAGCGCGCCTTCGCCAGCGCCCAATGGGAGAAATGGCTGCTGACCGGGATGGGCCAGCAGATCACCTTCACCGCTTATGGTCGCGGCGACGTCTATCACAGCGATCGGAACGACCTCACCCAGACGGTGGTCTATCAGGGCCAGCCCGGCTGGCAGACGCGGGCGATCGGCGCGCTGGCCGCCGACATCCGCTGGCCGTTCGTCGGCGACGTCTGGGGCGGCACCCAGCGCATCACCCCGCGCGTCCAGATCGTCGGATCCCCCGCGACCAAGAATCTCGCCATCCCGAACGAGGATTCGCGCGCGATCGATCTGGAGGATTCGAACCTCTTCGCGCTCAATCGCTTCCCGGGTTACGATCGCTGGGAAGATGGCGCGCGCGTCACCTATGGGCTGGAATATGCGCTGGACCTGCCGCGCTTCGCCTTCCGGTCGGTGATCGGCCAGAGCTATCGGCTGAGCAACCAGTCGGATATCCTGCCGGTCGGCACCGGCCTGTCGAGCCGGACGTCGGATATCGTCGGCCGGGCGACGATACGCTATGGCAGCTTCGTCAGCGTTACCGAGCGCTTCCGCCTCGACAAGAACAACCTGGCGATCCGCCGCAACGAGATCGACGCGACGCTGGGCTCGTCCAACACCTATCTCGAAGTCGGCTATCTCAACCTCAACCGCCATATCGATCCGACGCTGGAGGATCTGGGCGACCATGAGGAGGTCCGCCTCGGCGCGCGGCTCGCGATCGGCAAGCGCTGGTCGCTGTTCGGATCGACCACGCTCGATCTGACCAACAACAGCCAGAGCCTGCTCAACAACGCGCAGACGGTCGGCGATGCGATCGAGGACGGCATCGATCCGGTGAAATCGCGCGTCGGCATGGCCTATTCCGACGACTGCTTCGAGGCGAGCTTCCAATGGCGGCGGGACTATACCGCGTTCGGCGATGCCGCCCATGGCGATACCTTCCAGTTCCGCATCGCGTTCAAGAACCTCGGCCGCTGAGGCCGAGTCGCCGGTGATCGCACCGTCACGTGCATCGATCACGACCATTGCGGAGACCGAACACTCCCCCTAAAGCTAGGGTTCATCGAGGACATGCGATGCCCATCGACGCCGATCATGCTTCCGTGGGGGAGCCGGCACCGGGCCAACGCGACGGCGGAACTGAGGACAGCGTGATTTCCAGCATGAGGATGTTCAAGCCGCGTATCGCGGCGCTTTGCCTTGCCACCGCCGTGGCCGTGATCGGCACCGGCCACGCCTTCGCGCAGAGCGACGGCGGCAATGGCGGAGACGGCGGCGATATCAATACCTCGCTCAACCTGCCGAACGACGTCACCGTCTTCGGCAAGTTCGATCCGACGCTCCGCAAGGCGACGGCGATCGTCAACGGCTTCATCATCACCGATACCGATGTCGATCAGCGCCTCAACCTGGTGCTCGCCGCCAACGGCCAGACGGTCACCGGCGACGAGAAGGACCGCCTCCGCCTCCAGGTGCTGCGCAACCTCATCGACGAGACGCTGGAGATCCAGGAGGCGAAGTCCAACGACGTCACCGTCCCCTCGGCGGACGTCGACCAGACCTTCACCCGCGTCGCCGGCCAGTTCAAATATACGCCGGATCAGTTCGGCGCCTTCCTCAAGTCCAAGGCGTCGTCGCCGACCTCGATCAAGCGCCAGATCGAAGGCGAGCTGGCATGGCAGCGCCTGCTCGATCGCAAGGTGCAGCCGTTCATCAATGTCGGCGACGACGAGGTGAAGCAGGTGATCGCCCGCCTCAATGCCTCGAAGGGCGCCAAGGAATATCATGTCGGCGAGATCTTCATCTCTTCGACCCCGGCGACCGACGCGCAGTCGCATGAAAATGCCGAGAAGGTCTTCGATCAGCTCAAGAAGGGCGGCAGCTTCGTCGCTTATGCCCGCCAATATTCGGAAGCCTCGACGGCGGCCGTCGGCGGCGATCTCGGCTGGGTCCGCTCCGAGCAGCTGCCCGACGCCATCGCCCAGATCCTGCCGGAGATGCAGAATGGCAGCGTCAGCCCGCCGATCCAGGTGCCGGGCGGCTATTCGCTGATCGCGCTGCAGGATCAGCGCCAGGTGCTGACCGCCGATCCGCGCGACGCGCTGCTCAGCCTCAAGCAGATGACCATCACCTTCCCCGCCGGCACCACCCAGGCGACCGCCGGCCCGCGCGTCGCGGCGCTCGCCGATGCCACCCAGAAGATGGCCGGCTGCGGCGCGGTGAAGGATGTCGCCGCCAAGTTCGACGCCAATGTCGTCGAGAATGACAACATCAAGATCCGCGATCTGCCGCCGGCCCTGCAAAGCCAGATGGCGGCGCTGTCGATCGGCCAGTCGACCACCCCGTTCGGCTCGGTGGCCGAGGGCGTGCGCGTGCTGGTGCTGTGCGGCCGGGACGATCCCCAGGCCGCCAACGCGCCGTCGTTCGACGCCATCTACAACCAGATGGAGCAGGAGCGCGTCGATCTGCGCGCCCGCCGCTATCTGCGCGATCTGCGCCGCGATGCGGTGATCGAATACCGATGACCGGATTACCGATCGCCGTGTCGATCGGCGATCCGGCCGGGATCGGCCCGGAGGTGCTGGCCAAGGCTTGGGTGAAGCGGCGCGAGCAGAAGCTCCCGCCCTTCTTCGCGATCGGCGATGTCCGCTCGATCTCGACTGTGTGGAAGGGGCCGCTGCGCAAGATCGGCGAGCCGTCCGAGGCCATTGGCTGCTTCGATGAGGCGCTTCCCATCATGGAGGTGGAGGACGCCGGCGAGATCGTCCCGGGCAAGCCCAACATGCCCGGCGCGCGCTGCGCCATCGCCAGCCTCGAGATCGCGGTCGGGATCGTCCGCGAAAACGCCGCCAGCGCGATCGTCACCGGCCCGGTCTCCAAGGCCGAACTCTATGCGATCGGCTTCAGCCATTCGGGGCAGACCGAGTTCGTCGCGGAACGCTGCGGCGTATCGCCCGGCAATGTCGCGATGATGCTCGCGGGGCCGACGCTCAAGACCGTGTGCATCACCACCCATGTCCCGCTGGCGAGCGTCTCCGCCCTGCTGACGGTCGAGCTGGTCGTGGCGCGGGCGCGGGTGACGGCGCGGGGCCTGCAACGGGATTTCGGCATCGAGGCGCCGCGTATCGCCATGGCGGGCTTCAATCCCCATGCCGGCGAGGGCGGCGCGCTCGGCCGCGAGGAGATCGAGATCCTGCTGCCCGCGATCGAGCAGCTGCGCGACGAGGGCATCGATATCGTCGGGCCGCTAGCCGCCGACACGATGTTCCACCCCCGCGCCCGCGCCCACTACGACGTGGCGCTCTGCACCTATCATGATCAGGCGCTGATCCCGCTCAAGACGCTGCATTTCGACGACGGCGTCAACATGACGCTCGGCCTGCCGATCGTGCGGACGGCGCCGGATCACGGCACCGCCTTCGAGATCGCCGGCCAGGGCCTCGCCGAGCCCGGCGCGACCATTGCCGCGATCCGGATGGCGGGGGAAGCGGCGGGGCGCCGCGCCGCCGCGCTGTGACGGAACCGACCTCCGCGCCGACCGGCGGCCCGCCGTCGGGGATGGCCGCGCTGCCGCCGCTGCGCGAGGTGATCGCCCGGCATGGGCTCTCCGCGTCCAAGGCGCTCGGCCAGAACTTCCTGCTCGATCCGCAATTGCTCGACCGGATCGCCCGCGTGGCCGGCAATCTCGACGGCCGGCGCGTCTATGAGGTCGGCCCCGGCCCCGGCGGCCTGACCCGCGCCCTGCTTCGCGCCGGCGCCGAAGTGACCGCGGTGGAGCGCGATCGCCGTTGCCTGCCGGCGCTGGCCGAGCTGACCGAGGCGTCGGGCGGTCGCCTGCGCGTCATCGAAGGCGACGCGCTGGACGTGGACGAGCGCGCCGAGGCCGGCGACGGCGCCCATATCGTCGCCAACCTGCCCTATAATGTCGGCACCGTGCTGCTGGTCCGCTGGCTGGAAAGCCAGGATTGGGCGCCATGGTGGGCGTCGCTCAACCTGATGTTTCAGAAGGAAGTGGCCGAACGGATCGTGGCGAGGGAGGGCAGCGACGCCTATGGCCGCCTCTCGATCCTCGCCCAATGGCGTTCGACCGCGACGATCGCGCTCAACGTCCATCGCTCGGCGTTCGTGCCGCCGCCCAAGGTGATGTCGGCGGTCGTCCACATCGTGCCCAAGGCGATGCCGGAGGGCGTCGATCCGGCGCGGCTCTCGGCACTGACTGCCGCCGCCTTCGGCCAGCGCCGCAAGATGCTGCGGCAGAGCCTGAAGGGGGTGGCGAACGCGCTCGACGCGCTCGCCACGCTCGGCATCAGCACCGAGCGACGGCCGGAAACGCTGTCGGTGGACGAGTTCGTGGCGTTGGCCCGCGCGCTCTCCTGAGCCGCGGAGCCCCGCTCAGTTCTTCGCGGGCGCGGCGCTTTCCTGGCCCTTCGGCGGCACCTTGTCGCCGGCCTGCGCAGTCTGGACCAGCGGCGGCGGGCCCTTGGCGATGGCGGCCGCGAGCGTGGTCGCCGCCGGGCATGGCCCCTTGCACAGCGTCTGGATGCGGGTGAGATTGTCCTTGGCCCGATCGACCGCGCCACGCTGCACCAGCGCATCGCCCTGCGCCGACAGCGCGGTCAGGTCATTGGGTTCGAGCAGCAGCGCATCCTTGTAGTAATGCAGCGCCTTGCCCGGCATCGCCTGCGCCTGCGCGACCTTGCCGAGCGACACGAAGGCAGCCCGGTTCTTGGGGTCGGCGACCACCGCCGCCTCCAGCGCGTCATTGGCGGCGGCGAGATTGCCGGCGGCGAACGCGGCCTCGCCCCGCTTCTCGAACAGCGTGGAGGTGGGATTGATCTGGTTGTCCGGCTTCTGCCCATAGCTGCCGCTCGACAGGGTGAGCAGACCGAGGGAGGCAGCGGCGGCAACAGGCAGGAAACGCATCAGTCTCTCCGGAAACATCAATGCGCCGACGTCTAGCACGGTGCCTTGAGCCTCGCGACGAAAAAGCCGTCGGTGCCGTCGTCCGATGGTGTGAGGCGCAGGCCCGGCCCATGAGGCCGCCCGGCCGGCAGCGCGATCGGCTCGGCCGCCCAGCCCGGATGGCGCGCGAGAAAGGCCTCGGCCTGCCCAACCCCCTCCTCGTCGAGCAGCGAGCAGACGATATGGACCAGCACCCCGCCCGGCTTCACCAGCTCCGCCGCGACATCGAGCAGGCGCGCCTGCAGCGCCACGACGCGCGCGAGGCGATCGGGAGTGAGCCGCCAGCGCGCCTCCGGGTTGCGCCGCCAGGTGCCGGTGCCCGAACAGGGTGCATCGACGACGACGAGATCGGCCGCACCGATCAGATCACCCAGCGCCTCGCTCTCCCGGCCGCCGTCGAGCAGCCGCGTCTCCACGATCGTCACCCCGGCGCGCTCGGCACGGGGGGCGAGCCGGGAGAGCCGCGCGCGATCGGCGTCGCAGGCGGTGATCACGCCGCGATCCGCCATCTGCGCCGCGAGCCCCAGCGTCTTGCCGCCGGCGCCGGCGCAGAAATCGACCACCTTCATCCCCGGCTCGGCCGCGCAGGCCAGCGTGACGAGCTGGCTGCCCTCGTCCTGCACCTCGATCAGGCCGGTTTCCCATTCGGGCAGCTTCTCGACCTGCACGCCTTCGGGCAGGCGCAGGCCATCGGGCGCATGGGGGGTCGGCGCCGCGTCGGCGATCGTGATGTCGGCCCGCTTGGCCTTGAGGCGGTTGACCCGCAGATCGAGCGGCGCCCGATCGAGCAGGCCGAAACCGCTGAGCTGCGGCGCCAGCCACAGCGGCACCTCGGATGCGCCGGCGCTGGCTTCATTGGCCGCGATCGGCGGCGGGCCGTGCATCGATCCGTCGAACAAAGCGGCCAGTTCCGGCTGCTCCTCGGCCAGCCCGACCAGCGCCGCGCGCCCGCTGTCCGGCCGCTCGCCCGAACGCCGGATCGCGGCATAGACCAGTTCGCGCACCGCCCGCCGGTCCTTCGATCCGGCATAGCGGCGGGTGCGGAAATAGCGCTGGACGATGACGTCCGCCGCCGCCCCCGCATCGCGCGCGGCGGCGACCACCTCGTCGAGGATGTCGATCGCCGCCTGCGCGCGCGCCTGTGGCGTCATGCCTGCTCTCCGCCGCGGCGCAGGATCGGATCAGCGCGTCGGGTAATTGGGGGCCTCGCGGGTGATGGTCACGTCATGGACGTGGCTTTCCTTGAGGCCGGCGCCGGTGATCTGGACGAACTGGGCACGCTCCTGCAACTCGGCGATGGTGTGCGATCCGGTATAGCCCATCGCCGCCTTCACGCCGCCGACCAGCTGGTGGATGACGTCGCGCGCCGGGCCCTTGAACGGCACCTGCCCCTCGATGCCTTCCGGGACGAGCTTGAGCTGGTCCTTGATGTCCTGCTGGAAATAGCGATCGGCCGAGCCGCGCGCCATCGCCCCGACCGAGCCCATGCCCCGATAGGATTTATAGGCGCGGCCCTGATAGATGAAGGTCTCGCCCGGCGCTTCCTCGGTGCCGGCGAGCAGCGAGCCGACCATCACCGTAGAGGCGCCCGCCGCCAGCGCCTTGGCGAGATCGCCGGAGGTACGCAGGCCGCCATCGCCGATCACCGGCACACCATGCTTCTTCGCTTCGCCGGCCGCATCCATGATCGCGGTGAGCTGCGGCACGCCGATACCGGCGACGACGCGGGTGGTGCAGATCGAGCCCGGCCCGATGCCGACCTTGAGCCCGTCCGCGCCTGCGCCGATCAACGCCTTGGCGGCCTCGGCCGTCGCGATGTTGCCGGCGATCACCTGCACATTGTTGGACAGGCGCTTCACCCGTTCGACCGAGCGCGCCACCTCCTTGTTGTGGCCATGGGCGGTGTCGATCACGATCAGGTCGCATTCCGCATCGATCAGCGCCTCGGTGCGCTCGAAGCCCTTGTCGCCGACCGTCGTGGCGGCGGCGACGCGCAGCCGGCCGGTCGAATCCTTGGTCGCCGACGGATAGTTCACCGCCTTCTCGATATCCTTCACGGTGATCAGGCCGACGCAGCGATAGGCGTCGTCCACCACGAGGAGCTTCTCGATCCGGCGCTGGTGGAGCAGGCGCTGCGCCTCCTCGGTGCTGGTGCCGAGCGGCACGGTGGCGAGGTTCTGCGCGGTCATCAGTTCGGAGACCGGCTGCTGGAGATTCTCGGCGAAGCGCACGTCGCGGTTGGTCAGGATGCCGACCAGCTTGCCCGAAGCCTCGGTGACGGGGATGCCGTTGATCCGGTGCCGCGCCATCAGCTCGCGCGCATCGGCCAGCGTCGCGTTCGGGGTGATCGTGATCGGGTTGACGACCATGCCGCTCTCATAGCGCTTCACCGCGCGCACCGCCGCCGCCTGCTCTTCGACGGTCAGGTTGCGGTGGAGCACGCCGAGGCCGCCGAGCTGCGCCATGACGATCGCCATGTCGGCCTCGGTCACGGTGTCCATCGCGGCGGAGAGCACCGGGATGTTGAGCGCGATCTCGCGCGTCACCTGGGTGCGGGTATCGGCCATGCTGGGCAGGACTTCGGACTCCGCCGGCTGGAGGAGGACATCGTCGAAGGTGAGGCCGAGGCGGATCTGCATGGGGGCGAATCTTTCGCTGCGCGAGGGGATTCGCGCCTCTATAGGAGCGGGTCGGTTGCTTTTCCAGACGCACGGGCGAGTATCGACCGTGCGGACGCGACATGCATCGCCTCGACCATCCGCCCACGGAAGCGCGCGGCGCCCGTCGTGGCGGCCGCCACGAGCGCCCGGGCATCCTCTATTTCCGCCTCCGACGGGCCGAATCCGGCATGGGCGGCGGCGATCTGGTTCGGGTGGATCAAGGTCTTGCCGTCGAAACCCAGCGCACGGCCCTCGGCGCATTCGGCGGCCAGCCCGTCGCCGTCGTCGAGCCGGTTCCACACACCATCCAGCGCGACGATGCCAGCCGCCCGCGCCGCCAGCACGATCGTCTGGAGGGCCAGCGACAGGCCGATACGGCCTCTTTCCGGCAGGCGCAGGCTGTGCGCGAGATCGTTGGTGCCCGCGATCAGCCCGGCGACGCCGTGCGCGGCGGCGATCCCGGCCGCCGCCAGCAGGCCGGCCGGCGTCTCGATCATCGCATAGACCGGACGACCGACCGCCGCGGCGATCTTCGCCGCGACGACCGCATCTTCGACCTTGGGGACGACGACCAGATCCGCCCGGCTGGCCGACAGCGCGACGATATCGTCGATATGCCATTCGGTATCGGGGGCGTTCAGCCGGATCGCGACGATCGCGCCGCCGAACGGCTCGTCCACCGCGGCGATCGCCGCCTGCCGCGCCGCCGCCTTGGCGTCGTCCGCCACCGCATCCTCGAGATCGAGGATCACCATGTCGACGTCGAGCGTGCGCGCCTTGGCGACGGCGCGCGGGTTGGAAGCCGGGAGGAACAAAGCGGAGCGCGGTGCGATCATCGATATATGCCCGTCCATGGGCCGCCACGGCGGCCGGTGGCCATCCACTCGATCCAGTCGGTCTCGCCGTCAAGACCGGGAGAAGCCATGCCCATCGATCGCCGCGCGCTGCTCGGAAGCCTTGCCGTCGCCGCGGCGCCCCTGCCGCCCCTCGACAAAGCCGCCCCGGCACCGCCCGTGCCGTCCAGCGAGACGATCCCGCTCTGGCCGAACTTCCCGCCCGGTTCGCCGGTGGCGCTGCCCGACACCCGGCTGAAGCGCGTCCCGGCCGGGGCGCATCGGGAATATCAGCTCAAGGGCGTCGCGATGCCGGCGATCCACGTCTATCGCCCAGCCGTGGCGAACGGCATCGGCCTGATCGTGATGCCCGGCGGCGGCTATGCCTATCTGTCGGTGGAGAATGAAGGCAGCCGCATCGCCGACTGGTACACCCGCCATGGCTATACCGTGTTCGTGCTGAACTACCGGCTGCCCGGCGAAGGCTGGACCAACCGCGCCGATGCGCCATTGCAGGATGCCCAGCGCGCGATCCGCATCGTCCGCGCCCGCGCCGCGACCTGGCAGGTCGATCCGGCGAAGGTCGGCGTCATCGGCTTTTCGGCCGGCGGCCATGCCGCCGCCAGCCTCGCCACCATGGCTGGCGAGTCGCTCTACGAGGCGATCGACGCCGCCGACCGGCTGCCGACCAGACCGGCCTTTGTCGGGCTGCTCTATGCGGTGACGACGATGCAGCCGTTCGCGACCCATTCCGTCTCGCGCCTCAATCTGCTCGGGCCGAATCCCTCCGCCGCGCTGGTGCTGCGCCGCTCCCCGGTCGATCATGTCGGCAAGGATACGCCACCCTGCTTCCTCGTCCATGCGCTGGACGACGGCACCGTGCCGGCCGATTGCAGCATCGACTGGATGGCGGCGTGCCGTAAGGCCGGCGTGCCGGTGGAAGCCCATCTGATCGAGCATGGCGGCCATGGTTTCGGGCTGCATCTGCCCGATACCAACCCCGGTTCGCTGTGGCCGGAGATGTTCCTGCGCTGGACGAACCGTCACATCGCATGACGGCGAGCCCCAGGCTTCATTCCCCATCACGTTTCGCTCTGCTAGTGGACGCGAATGTCCGCCTCGATCGCTCTCGTCGATGACGACCGCAACATCCTGACCTCGGTGTCCATCGCGCTGCAGGCCGAGGGCTTCGCCGTGCGCATCTATTCGGACGGCGAAGCCGCGCTGAAGGCGTTTCTGGAGAATGGCCCGGATCTCGTCGTGCTCGACATCAAGATGCCGCGGATGGATGGGATGGAGGTGCTGCGCCGGCTGCGCGAGAAGAGCCAGGTGCCGGTGATCTTCCTGACCAGCAAGGATGACGAGCTGGACGAGGCGCTGGGCCTCGCCATGGGCGCCGACGATTATATCGCCAAGCCCTTCTCGCTCCGCCTGCTGATCGCCCGCATCCGCGCGATCCTGCGCCGCACCGATGCCCGCGCGGCACCGCAGGACGAGGAACAGCCGCCGGCCGAACGCCTGGTGCGCGGCCGGCTCGACATGGACCCGGCCCGCCACAAGGTGCGCTGGGGCGGCGAGGACGTGGTGCTGACCGTCACCGAATTCATGATCCTGGAGGCGCTCGCCCAGCGCCCCGGCTTCGTCAAATCGCGCGACCAGCTGATGGATGCCGCCTATCAGGACGATGTCTATGTCGACGATCGCACGATCGACAGCCACATCAAGCGCCTGCGCCGCAAATTCCGGCAGGTCGATCCGCAGTTCAAGGCGATCGAGACCCTCTATGGCGTGGGATACCGTTTTGGCGAGGAGTGACTGTTCGCCCGCAAGGCGCGCCGATCCCGATGACAATCCGCTGAACTGGTCGGCGCGCTGGTCGCTGACCAGCCGCATCCTAGCGGTCAACGTCTTCGCGGTGGCGATGCTGGCGGGCAGCTTCTTCTATCTGGACAGCTACCGCGCCCGCGTCGCCGAAGAGCGCATCGAGCAGGCGCAGGACGATGCCCAGATGATCGGCAGCGCGATCGCCGCGGTGCCGCCCGCCGCGCGCGCGCGGCTCGCCACCAAGCTGGCCGGGATCGAAGGCGAGCGGGTGCGGATCTACGATGCCTCCGGCGCGCCGTCGCTGGACAGCTGGCGCCAGGGCCCGATCACCTACCAGCTGATCGATCCCCATACCCAGCCCTGGCAGAAGCATGTCGCCCGCTTCATGGACAAGATCTTCGATCATATCGTCGGTGCGGATCTGGTGCCCTATTTCGAGGAGCCGGCGATCGACAGCCGCAATGCCTGGCCGGAGGCGAAGCTGGCGGCGGCGAATCCCAGCCGGGTCTATTCGATGCGGCGCAATGCGCCCGATCGCACGCCGGTCTTGTCCGCGGCGGTGTTCGTGCCGGGGGTCGGCACCCTGCTGACCACCAATAATGTCCGCGACATCACCCGCATCGTCCGCGCCGAGCGCTTCGCCATCGGCATGGTGATCGGCGGCGTGCTGATCGTCTCGGTGCTGCTCTCGCTGTTCCTCGCCCGCACGATCGCACGGCCGCTGCGCCGGCTGGCGCTGGCGGCGCACCGCGTCCGCCTGGGGCGCGCCCGCGAGGTGGTGGTGCCCCGCCTGCCCTCGCGCCGCGACGAGATCGGCCTGCTCGCCCGCGCGCTCTCCGACATGAGCCAGGCGCTGCGCCGCCGGATCGACGCGGTGGAGGCGTTCGCCGCCGATGTCAGCCACGAACTCAAGAACCCGCTCGCCTCGCTGCGATCGGCGGTCGACAGCCTCGGCGTGGTCAAGGACGAGGCGTTGCAGGCCCGGTTGCTCGATATCGTGCGCGATGACGTGATCCGCCTCGATCGCCTGATCACCGACGTCGCCGAAATCTCCCGGCTCGACGGCGAATTGTCCCGCGCGCATTTCGAGGCGATCGATCTCGGCCCGATGATCGAGCGCATGGTCGGCGCGCGCGACGAGCGTGGCCGCAACGGTGACGTCCGCGTCGCCTTCGCGCGGCCCTATCTCGATACCACGGTGGTGTTCGGCGATCCTTCACGATTGGCGCGCATGATCGACAATGTGATCGACAACGCCGTCTCCTTCTCGCCGCCCGGCGGCCTCGTCGAGGTCAGTGCGATCGGCATCGAGGATATCGTGCTGATCGCGATCGAGGACGAAGGCCCCGGCGTATCGCCCGACAAGCGCGACAACATCTTCCGCCGCTTCCACACCGATCGCCCCGACGACGAGGCGCCGGAACGCCATTCCGGCCTCGGCCTCGCCATCGCCAAGGCGATCGCCGACGGTCATGACGGCACCATCGAGGTGCGCGACCGATCGGACGGGCGCAGCGGCGCGCATTTCCTGATCACCTTGCCGAGGGCATCCGAGCCATGAGCGAGCTTTCCTCCGATCTCGTCCACGCCTCCTGCGTCGCGATCGGAGGACGGGCGGTGCTGCTGTCCGGCCGCTCCGGTTCCGGCAAATCCGATCTCGCCCTGCGCCTGATCGATCGCGGCGCGGCCTTGGTGTCCGACGATTATACCGAGATTCGCCGCCGCGACGGCCGCCTCTTCGCCACGCCGCCGGCACGGCTGGCCGGCAAGATCGAGGTCCGCGGCATCGGCATCGTCGAGATGCCGCACCTCGCCGAGGCCGAGGTCGCGCTGATGATCGATCTCGAATCGATGGTGGCGCGGATGCCGGACGCCGCGACCCGGCGGCTGGCGGGGCGTGACGTGCCGGTGGCGTCGCTGGCCGCGCTGGAGCCCTCCGCCCCGATCAAGGTCGAGCTGCTGCTGAAGGCCCAGACCCAGATCCAGATGCCGCCCCCGCCCCCGCTCCAGCAGCCCCTGCCCGCGCAGACCCTGACCCAGATGGTCCTGCCGCGATGAGCGAGGATGGCCGCCACCGCCGGCTGATGATCGTCACCGGCATGTCCGGCGCCGGCAAGTCCACCGCCGTTCGCACGCTGGAGGATCTCGGCTGGGAGGTGGTCGACAACCTGCCGCTGATGCTGCTCGACCGGCTGCTCGATGCGCCGGGCCAGATGGGTGCGGACGGCGAGGATCGGCCGCTCGCCGTGGTGGTGGACAGCCGGACGCGGGGCTTCGACCCCGATCGCATGGTGGCGCGCATCGCCAGACGCCACGAGCAGGGCGACGATGTCGGGCTGCTGGTCCTCGATTGCGCCGATTCCGAGCTGGTCCGCCGTTTTTCGGAAACTCGCCGCCGCCATCCGCTGGCGCTCGATCGGCCGATCGAGGACGGCATCGCCCGCGAGCGCGAGCTGCTCCATCCGCTGCGCGCCATCGCCGATCATCTGATCGACACCACCGACAGCAGCACCAACACGCTCCAGCAGGAACTGCGCGCCCGCTTCGCCACGCCGGAAACCGGCACGACGCTGGCGATCATGTCGTTCGGCTTCGCCCGCGGCGTGCCGCGCAACGCCGATCTGGTGCTCGACATGCGCTTCCTGCGCAATCCGCACTGGGTGCCCGAGCTCAAGCCGATGACCGGCCAGCAGGCCCCCGTCGCCGATTACGTCGCCGCCGACCCCGCTTATCCCGAAGCGATCGAACGGATCGACGGGCTGCTCGCGCTGTTGCTCCCGCGCTACGCTGCCGAGGGAAAGAGCTATGTCACCATCGCGTTCGGCTGCACAGGCGGCAGGCATCGCTCGGTCCATGTTGCCGAAACCATAGGCAGCCGGTTGCGCGAACGCGGTTTTTCGCCCACCATCGTGCATCGCGATCTGGCCCGACACTAAGAGCTGGACGCGCGGGAGCGAAGGGTGACCCCAGGGAAAGGCCAAACTCGGGTGGATCGATGATCGGTTTGGTGCTGGTGACGCATGGACGTCTTGCGGCGGAGTTCGTGACCGCGATGGAGCATGTGGTGGGTCCGCAGGAGGCGATCGTGCCGATCTGCATCGGGCCGGAGGATGACATGGAAGGCCGACGAAACGATATCGCCGCCGCCATCACCGCCGTCGACAGTGGCGATGGCGTGATCGTGCTGACCGACCTGTTCGGCGGCACACCCTCGAACCTCGCTATCTCGCTGATGAAATCGGAGAGCGTGGAGGTGATCGCCGGGATCAACCTGCCGATGCTGATCCGCCTCGCCTCCGCGCGCCGCACGATGAAGATCAAGGCCGCCGTCGCCGCCGCGCGCGATGCCGGCCGCAAATATATCTCGGTCGCCTCCGATCTGCTGGGAGAGGCCGCAGCGTGACCGAGCCCATTACCGAGCCCACGCGCGCCGGGCCACACAGCCGGCTCGTCCAGATCACCAACAAGCGCGGCCTCCATGCCCGCGCCTCGGCCAAGTTCGTGACCCTCGCCTCCGCGCAGCCCGCCGCCGTCGAGGTCGAGAAGGACGGGTCGAAGGTCGCCGGCACCTCGATCATGGGGCTGATGATGCTCGGCGCCGCCAAGGGCGATCATGTCACGATCAGCGCCGAGGGCGATGGCGCGGAACAGACGCTCGCCGTGCTGGTCGAACTGGTCGAGAACAAGTTCGGCGAGGAATAGATACGCTTAGCCATCCCGTTCGTCCTGAGCTTGGCGAAGGACGTGCCCTCCATGCGGCGCCGGCCGCACGTCCTGCGACTATGCTCAGGACGAACGAAGCGTAAGAGTTTCCCATGCCCCGCGAAATCACCGCCTTCTCCAATCCCCTCGTCAAGCGCGTGCGCAACCTGCGCGAGAAGCGCCATCGCCGCGAGGAGGGCCTGTTCATCGCCGAAGGGCTGCGCATCCTCGCCGAGGCCGAGGAAGCGGGCCACCTGCCGCTCTATATCTTCTACACCGCCGAGATGGAGAACCACATGATGGTTCGCCGCCTCGCTTATGCCTGCGAGGCGGCCGGCGGCGAGGCGATCGAGACCAATGTGGACATCCTCCACAAGCTCTCCGGCAAGGACAATCCGCAGACCGTGCTCGGCGTCTATGCCGAGTTCGATACCAGGCTGACCACGATCGACCGCTCCGCCTCGGGTATCTGGATGGTCGCCCAGTCGCTGCGCGATCCCGGCAATCTCGGCACCATCCTGCGCACCGGCGATGCGGTCGGCGCCGGCGGGCTGATCCTGCTCGACGAGTGCGTCGATCCCTTTTCGGTCGAAGCGGTGCGTGCCTCGATGGGCGCGCTGTTCACCCAGTCGATCGCGCAGGCGACATGGGCCGAGTTCGTGCCCTGGCTGCGCGCCGGCCCCGGCCAGCTGGTCGCGCTCAGCCTGCGCACCGATACCGACTATCGCGTGCCGACCTATGCCGCGCCCACCTTCCTGCTGGTCGGCAACGAGGCGCGCGGGCTCCCATCGGACTATGAGGACGAGTGCGACCTGCATGTGAAGCTGCCGATGCGCGGCAAGGCGGACAGCCTCAACGCCGCGATCGCCACCGCGGTGATGGCCTATCAGGTGCTCGGCCAGCGCGACTGAGCCGAGACGTGTGATCGGTTTTTGCGTTCACAGCGAACCAATCAAATGATTGGACCGATCATTCGATAGCGCCCAATCCCCTGTCACCAGATTGTGCGACAGAGGAGGCTCATCATGTCCGAACATCCCACCGACGCCGACAAGGCCCAGCGCCCGACGCTCACCACGTCGGCCGGCGCGCCGGTCGGCGACAACCAGAACAGCCTGACCGCCGGCCCGCGCGGGCCGCTGCTGCTCCAGGATTACCAGCTGGTCGAAAAGCTCAGCCACCAGAATCGCGAGCGCATTCCCGAGCGCGTCGTCCATGCCAAGGGCTGGGGCGCCTTCGGCACGCTCACCGTCACTTCGACCGAAGTGACCAAATACACCAACGCCAAGCTGTTCAACGCGATCGGCAAGCAGACCGATCTGCTGGTCCGCTTCTCGACCGTGGCGGGCGAGCAGGGCGCGGCGGATGCCGAGCGCGACGTGCGCGGCTTCTCGATCAAATTCTACACCGAGGACGGCAATTGGGATCTGGTCGGCAACAACACGCCGGTGTTCTTCGTGCGCGATCCGTACAAGTTCCCGGACTTCATCCGCACCCAGAAGCGCCACCCCAAGACCAACCTGCGCTCGCCGACCGCAATGTGGGATTTCTGGTCGCTGTCGCCCGAATCGCTGCACCAGGTGACGATCCTGTTCTCGGATCGCGGCCTGCCGGTCTCGCCGATGCACATGAACGGCTATGGCAGCCACACCTTCTCGATGTGGAACGATGCCGGCGAGCGCGTGTGGGTGAAGTTCCACTTCAAGACCCAGCAGGGCCACCAGCATTACACCAACGACGAGGCCAATGCCGTGATCGGCAACAGCCGCGAAAGCTATCAGGAGGCATTGTACGGCGCGATCGACGGCGGCCGCTTCCCGAAATGGACGATGTACGTCCAGGTGATGACGCAGGCGCAGGCGAACGAGACTGCGTTCAATCCGTTCGATCTCACCAAGGTGTGGCCGCACGCCGATTTCCCGCTGATCGAAGTCGGCGAGATGGAGCTGAACCGGAATCCGGACAATTATTTCGCCGAGATCGAGCAGGCGGCGTTCAGCCCGTCCAACATCGTCAAGGGCATCAGCTTCTCGCCCGACAAGATGCTCCAGGCACGGATCTTCTCCTATGCCGACGCGCATCGCCACCGGCTCGGCGCCCATTATGAGGCGCTGCCGGTCAACCAGCCCAAGGTGCCGGTGAACCATTATCACAAGGACGGGCTGCTGCGCTTCTTCGCGGCCAACAAGAATGTCGATGCCTATTATGAGCCCAACAGCTTCGGCGGGCCGGTGGAGGATCCCTCCTATCTCGAACCGCCGATGGAGGTCGACGGCGTCGCCAAGCGCTGGAACCACCGCGAGGGCAATGAGGACTATGCCCAGCCGCGCGCGCTGTTCCAGCTGATGGACGACGCCCAGAAGGGCCGCCTGTTTGCCAACATGGCGGGGGCGATGCACGGCATCCCGCAATTCATCATCGATCGCTGGACCGACCATCTCGATAAGGTCGATCCGGCCTATGCCGCCGGCGTGAAGGCCGCGCTCGCCGCGATGGACGAGGCGCACGAGACCGACGAGACCGAGAAGCATGTCGATGCGATGGCGCTGCATCCGGTGAAGTAGGATGACGGCGAAGGGCGGCGTGGCGACGCGCCGCCCTTCGCCGGCGCTGCGCGCGCCCGGCCCAGGGTCGCGCCGGCGTCGGGTCGCGTCGGCGTCGGGTTGCGGATGATCGCCTGATCGGCCAATCGGGATGCTCCCTCGATCCGTCAGGCCGCCATGACCGCTCTGGACCCCGGCAAACGCCATTTCGCCTGCACCGCCTGCGGACGCTGCTGCGACAGCGGCCCCGAGATGGAATTGGGCGAGACGATCGCACTGGCCGACCGCTTCGTGATCGCGCTGCTGTTCAAGGTTCACGGCCTTCCCGCCAGCGAGCGTTCGGGATGGGCGCAGCCCTGGTGGCGGGACGAGCAGAGCCGGATTCCGCTGCGCCCGGCGCTGGAGGAGAAGCGGCGGCAGCTCGGCGCCTTCGCCAGCCGCAAGACCATCGACAATCCGCGGGAGCGGCACCGTTATCTCACCATCTCGGCGATGGCGCAGGATTTCGGGCGGAAGCGCTGCCCCCATCTCGTCGACGATCTGTGCGCCATCCATGCTATCAGGCCGCTCACCTGCCGCACTGTTCCCCTGCATTATTCGCGGCCTCCCTCGACGCTTGCCGCCTATCTCGACGGCTTCGTCGGCACGCCGGGCTATCGATGCGACACCTCACCGTCCGCGCCGCTCGTCCTCGACGGGAGAAGGATCGTCGATCGCGAGGTCGCGCAGGCCCGTGACGCCGCGATCGCGCGCGCCAAGGCGGATCGGGGCTGGAAGGAACACCTGCTCCTGCTGATGGACGACCCGGCGACGGCGGCGGCCGCGCGGCTGCCGACCTACGACGCCGTGCTGGAACAATCCGACAATGGCTATGCCAGCAGCGTGCCGATGCTCGCCGCCTGGCGTGCGCTGAGGGAGGATGGCGCGATGACGGCGGCGGCGTTCGAGGATGTCTGCCGGAAACAACTTGCGTTGATCCAGCACGAAATCTCGGTCAGCGAGGATCCGGCGGTGATGCAGGATCTGCTGGATATGCGGGCGGCCTATGACCAGTCATTGTCGGGCTTGCGGCAAGGGTCAGCCACGCAGCCCCACGCCATGCTGGCGCACCGAGCGCCTTTGACCCCTTGAAAGGGGATGGCGGCAAACGCCGGCGTTTGAAGCATGCACTTCGACAGGCTCAGTGCGAACGGGTCTGATGAGAAAGGCTCAGGCTGAAGCGGCCCGTCCAAACGCTCTCCGCCCGAATGCGGTGCCCGACGTCCAACCGTTTGTTCCGCGCTCAGCCGAGGGACAGGCTGCACGCGCTCATCTCGGGCCGCACCTCGCCTTCGCTCGGCCCGAACGACAATCTTGATGGAGCGCGGCAGGCGCTGGACCCCCTACTCCGCCGCTTCCGCTGTCGTCGCGTCGATCAGCTCCGCCGCGTTCGTGCCCCGCGCCAGCGCCTCGACCGGCACCACGCCCTCGATCTCGCGGCCGCCGGTCTCGATGTTGAGGTCGCGGAATTTGCGGCCCGTGACCAGTACCCGGCTCTCGAACGACGAGACGAAGCTGTTGTAATTGTTGACCGCGCTCGACAGCCCGGTGCCGACCTTGCGCAGATGCCCGGCCGCCGCCGACAGCCGCTCGTACATCTCCTTGCCGAGCGTGCCGATCTGCTGGGCCTCCTTGGCCAGCTTCTCCTGCCGCCAGACCGCCGAGACGGTGCGCGCGATCGCGACCAGGTTGGTCGGCGTCGCCAGCAGCACCCGCCGGTCGAAGGCATAATCCCAGAGCGTCGGATCATTCTCGAGCGCGGCGGCGAGGAAATGCTCGCCCGGCACGAACATGATCACATAGTCCGGCGCATCCTCGAACTGGCTCCAATAGGCCTTGGCCGAGAGCCCGGTGACATGCGCCTTCATCGCGGCGGCATGGATGGCGAGATGCCTGGCGCGCTCGGCCTCGTCGATCGCGGCGAAGGCATCCTGATAGGCGTTGAGCGACACTTTCGCGTCGATCACCAGCGCCCGCCCGCCCGGCACCCGCACGATCGCATCGGGCCGCAACCGCGCGCCGTCGTCCATCGCGACCGACACCTCCATGGCGAAATCGGTATGCTCGGCGAGCCCGCAGGTCTCCAGCACGTTGCGCAACTGCTGCTCGCCCCAGCGCCCGCGCGCCTTGGGCGCCGCCCGCAACGCGTTGACCAGCCGCGCCGCCTCGCCGCGCACCGCTTCCTGCCCGTCGCGCATCGAGGAAATCAGCCCGGTGAGGTTGCCATAGGCCTCGGTCCGCTCCTTCTCGACCTTGCCGACGCTCTCCTCATAGCGCTTGAGCGTGGTCTCGACCGGGTTGAGCAGCGCCTTCAGCCGCTCGCCGGACTTCTCGTCGGCCTGCGCGAAACGCTGGTCGGCGCGCTCGAGGAACGCCTTCTGCGCTTCGCCGAGCAGCTTCGCGCCGACTTCGCTGAACTGGGCGGAGAGCGAATCCTTGGCTTCGCGCAGCTCGGTCAGCCGGGCCTCGAACGCCTCGGTGCGCTGCTGGGCGCCGGCCCGCTCGGCCGCGAGATCGCGCAACGCCGAGTCGCGTTCGCGGGTGACTTCGTCGAGAGCGGCGCGCAGCAGCGGGGTGGCGCTGGCCCGCTCCTCGGCGGTTGCACGCGCGGTCTCGGCGGCGCGGGAGCGTTCATCCAGCCGATCGCGCTCCGCCCGGAGCGGCACGGTGCCGCGCGCGGCGAACAGCCATCCCGCCACCAGCCCGCAGACCAGCGCGATACAGGCCATCAGGATCGCGACGACAGGCTCCATGCACCCCTCCATATGGAACGAAGCGGGAACGTATCAGTGCAAATCCTACATGGCAAGCCGTAGCTTGCCCGCGCCCGCCTGGAAAATCAGGCCGCGCGCGTCTGCTTGCGCTGTTTTTCCAGCTTCTTCAGCAGCATGTCGCGCTTCATGCGGGACAGGTGATCGGTGAAGACGATCCCGTTCAGATGATCCTCCTCATGCTGGAGGCAGGTAGCGAGCAGGCCCTCGATCACCTCGTCATGCGCCTTGCCGTCACGATCGAGCCATTTGGCGCGGATTCGGGCGGGCCGCTCGACATCGGCATATTGGTCCGGAATCGACAGGCAGCCCTCGGCATAGACGTTCGTCTCGTCCGATTCCTCGGAGAATTCGGGGTTGATGAACACCCGTGGATTCTTCGGGCCGGGCTTGTCGTCCTCCGCCTCGTCCACGCTTTCCTGGAGGTCGATCACCAGCAGGCGCAGCGGTTCGCCGACCTGGATCGCGGCGAGGCCGATGCCCGGCGCATCGTACATCGTCTCGAACATGTCGTCGATCAGGGTCTGGAGCGCCGCGTCGAAGGTCTCGACGGGCTTCGAAATCTCGCGCAGGCGCGGATCGGGGATTTCGACGATGGGAAGAATAGCCATCGCCGTGAGCTAGGATCGGTGCCCGCGAAGGTCAAGCGAACCCTCTCGATCAGCTTAATCGATCGGCCGCCGCGCCCGCAGCGCCTGCGCCAGCGTGCCCTCATCCAGATAATCGAGTTCGCCGCCGACCGGCAGGCCATGGGCGAGCCGGGTCAGCCGGATCGGAAAGCCCTCCAGCCGCTCGGCGATATAGTGGGCGGTGGTCTGCCCCTCCAGCGTCGCGTTGGTGGCGAGCACCACCTCGTCGATCCCGCCCGCCGTGAGCCGCGCGATCAGGCGATCGACCGACAGATCCTCGGGCCGCACCCCCTCCAGCGCCGACAGCCGGCCGCCGAGCACGTGGAAGCGGCCGGGGAACAGGCGCGAACGCTCCAGCGCCCACAGGTCCGCCACCTCCTCGACCACGCAGAGCGAGCGCTGGTCGCGGCGCGGATCGGCGCAGATCGCGCAGGGATCGGTGGTGTCGACATTGCCGCAGGTCGAGCAGGTCGCGAGCCGCTCATTGACCAGCTCCAGCGCGCGCAGCAGCGGCACCAGCGCCGTCTCGCGCTTCTTGAGCAGGTGGAGGACGGCGCGCCGGGCCGAGCGCGGGCCGAGGCCGGGGAGCCGCGCCAGCGCCTGGGTCAGCACTTCGATTTCGGGAGAAGCCATGCGGATATGCATATGGGCTTGCGTTGGGGCTTGCCAAGCGCTTGGGGTGCCATCCCATGACGAAGATGCGCATCGCCTTCATGGGCACCCCCGATTTCGCCGTCGCGACGCTCGATGCGCTGGTCGAGGCCGGGCACGACATCGCCGCGGTCTACACCCAGCCGCCAAGGCGCGCCGGGCGGGGCAAGGCGCTCCAGCCGACCCCGGTGCATCTGCGTGCCGAAGCGCTGGGGCTGGACGTGCGCCATCCGCTGACGCTGCGCGGTGCCGACGAACAGGCGGCCTTCGCCGCACTGGCGCTCGATGTCGCGGTGGTGGCGGCCTATGGCCTGATCCTGCCGGTGCCGGTGCTGGAGGCGCCGCGGCGCGGCTGCCTCAACGTCCATGGCTCGCTGCTGCCGCGCTGGCGCGGCGCCGCCCCGGTGCAGCGCGCGATCCTGGCCGGCGACGACGAGACCGGCGTCGGCATCATGCAGATGGAGAAGGGCCTCGATACCGGGCCGGTGCGGCTGGAAGGCCGGGTGCGGGTCGATCACAAGACGGCCGGCGCGCTGACCGGCGAACTGGCCGCCCTCGGCGCCAAGCTGATGGTGCGCGTGCTCGCCCATCCGGACGATTTCGCCGCCATCCCGCAGCCCACGGACGGCATCACCTACGCCGCCAAGATCGAGAAGGCGGAGGCGCGGATCGATTTCGCGCAGGATGCCGCCCAGGTCGAACGCCACATCCGCGCCTTCAATCCGGCGCCGGGCGCCTTCTTCGAACATGGCGGCGAGCGCATCCAGATTCTCGCCGCGTCGATCGAGACCGCCGACGGACGCCCCGGCGAAGTGACCGACGACATGCTCTGCATCGCCTGCGGATCGGGGACGATCCGGCCGTTGCTGGTGAAGCGCGCCGGGCGCGGCGCGATGCCGACGCCGGATCTGCTGCGCGGCTTCGCCATCCCCAAGGGCACGATCCTGGCGTGACCCGTTTCCGGCTGACCGTGGAGTTCGATGGCCGCCCGTTCATGGGCTGGCAGCGGCAGGCCCATGGCCCGAGCGTCCAGCAGGTGATCGAGGAGGCGGTGCAGCGGGTCACCGGCGAGGCCGCCACCGTCTACGCCGCCGGGCGCACCGACGCCGGGGTCCATGCCACCGGCATGGCGGCGCATGTCGAGATCGGGAAGCCGATCACGCCGTTCCGGCTGATGGAGGCGATCAACGGCCTCGCCCGGCCGCATCCGGTGGCGATCCTCGCCTGCGAAACCGTGCCGGACGACTGGCATGCGCGCTTCTCCTGCATCGGCCGGCGCTACATCTATCGCATCGCCGAACGCCGCGCCCCGCTGACGCTGGACCTCGGCAAGGCCTGGCGGCTGCGCCCGCCGCTCGATGCCGAGGCGATGCACGCAGCGGCGCAGCATCTGGTCGGCCGGCACGACTTCACCACCTTCCGCTCGACCCACTGCCAGTCGGCCAGCCCGGTCAAGACGCTCGACCGGCTCGACGTGCGGCGGGTGGCGGGCGGCATCGAGGTGGAAGCAGCAGCGCGCTCCTTCCTCCACCACCAGGTCCGCTCGATGGTCGGCTGCCTGGCGCTGGTCGGGCAGGGCAAATGGTCGCCCGACGACATGGCCGCCGCGCTGGCCGCCGCCGACCGCTCCCGCCTGGGCCTCAACGCACCGCCGGACGGGCTGTATTTCGTGGAAGCGCTCTACCCCGCCTGATCGACGCGATCGTCGCGGATCAGGACGTCCGACGGCGCCCCAAATGCCGGTGCAGCGTGCTGCGGTGAATGCCCAGCCGCCGCGCCGCCGCGCTGATGTTGCCGCCGACGACCGCCAGCGCCTCGTCGATCATCTCCGCCTCGCGCGCCGCCAGCTCGGCGGTGACGGACGGCTCCACGGGGTCGAGACAGGCCGGCGCCGCATGATTCGCCTCCCCGTCCCACCGGCCGACGGCGCGGACGCCATTGTGCAGGCGAAGCAGCACGTCCAGGCCGTGCCATGCCGTCTCTTCGAGCAGCTCTTCGATCAGCAGATCGTCGAGCGCGTCCCAATGCTGGCCGACCAACGCCAGCCCGCGCCGGTTGCCGGCCACCAGCCGCGCCTCGCGAAACACCAGAATGCCCTCGCGGCTGGTGCCGATCATCGCCGCATCGTCATGAAAACGCAGCACGCGGCAATCCTCGAAGCGCTGGCGGAAGAGCCGATGCTCGATCTGGTCGACCGCCATGCGGATCAGCCCGAGCGCATGGCCATGGCCGACGGCGGATGCCCCCGACATGTCGAGCACGCCGAGGATCGCACCGCGCGGATCGATGATCGGCGTGGCCGCACAGCTCAACACGCCATGGCCGGCGAAGAAATGCTCGGAGCCATGGACCACGATCGGCTTGCGCTCGGCGATCGCGGTGCCGATGGCGTTGGTGCCGATGCTCGCCTCGCGCCACGAGACGCCGGGGCGCAGCGCCACCTGCGCCGCGCGCGACGCGAAGCCGGTGTCGCCCAGCGTATCGAGGATCATGCCGTCGCCATCGGCCAGGATCACGACGCTCCCCGTGTCGCGGGCCTCGCCGGCCAGCGTCTCCAGTTCCGGGCGACAAAGCCGCAGCAGGCTCTCATGGCGTTGATGGAGAATATGCAGATCGCGGTCGGGCATCGGGCCGACGGCCGGCAGCGCACGCTCGGCCAGGCCCAGGTCCACGCAGCGTATCCAGGATTGCAGCACAGGCTGGCGCACCCCGGCCGCGGGCAGCCGCCCCTCGCCGAAAAAGGTCCGGCGCGCCGAATCCATCAGGACGCTTTCCATGCGCTCTCCATCGATCATGCGATCGTCTGTCGGATCGCGTTGCCGGGCGACATTAGACCGCACGAGTCTTTCCGGCAATGAACGAAGATCGGGGCACCGGCCGGCCGGCTGTCGCGATCTGCGACAGGCGTCGCCGCCACCCTGTCGCGGGCTGCGTCACCTGCCGCGCCGGGCGGGGAAAATTTGCGGCAGGCCGATCGGGAATGCCGCCCCGTCCCTTGCCGGACGGAATCGGCCGGTGTCTCCTCCTCCCACAACAAGGAATGGAGAGGCGACCATGACAGCCCATGAACGCATCACGGCGCGCACCGCGCCGTTCAAGGCCCGCTACGGCAATTTCATCGGAGGCGCCTGGGTCGATGCCGCCGATGGCCGCACCTTTGAGAACCGCTCGCCGATCGACGGCCAGGTCATCTGCGAAGTGGCGCGCAGCAGCGCGGTCGATATCGAGCGGGCGCTCGATGCCGCCCATGCCGCCAAGGACTCCTGGGGCCGCACCAGTCCGGCCGAGCGCGCCCTGATCCTCCATCGCATCGCCGATCGCATGGAAGCCCATCTGGAAACGATCGCGACCGCCGAGACCTGGGACAATGGCAAGCCGATCCGCGAGACGCTGGCGGCCGACATTCCGCTCGCGATCGATCATTTCCGCTACTTCGCCGGCTGCATCCGCGCGCAGGAGGGCGGCATCTCCGAGATCGATCATGATTTGGTCGGCTATCATTTCCACGAACCGCTGGGCGTCGTCGGCCAGATCATCCCGTGGAACTTTCCGCTGCTGATGGCCTGCTGGAAGCTCGCCCCCGCGATCGCCGCGGGCAATTGCGTGGTGATCAAGCCCGCCGAGCAGACCCCTGCCTCGATCCTCGTCTGGGCCGAGCTTGTCGGCGACCTGCTGCCGGCGGGCGTGCTCAACATCGTCAACGGTTTCGGCCTGGAAGCGGGCAAGCCGCTCGCCCAGTCTCGGCGGATCGCCAAGATCGCCTTCACCGGCGAGACGACGACCGGCCGGCTGATCATGCAATATGCCTCCGAGAATCTGATCCCGGTCACGCTCGAGCTCGGCGGCAAGAGCCCGAACATTTTCTTCGCCGACGTCGGCCAGGAGGACGATGATTTCCTCGACAAGGCGATCGAGGGCTTCGCGATGTTCGCGCTCAACCAGGGCGAGGTCTGCACCTGCCCGAGCCGCGCGCTGATCCACGAAAGCCTCTATGACCGCTTCATGGAAAAAGCGCTGAAGCGCGTCGAGGCGATGGTCCAGGGCGATCCCCTGGATCCCGCCACCATGGTCGGCGCGCAGGCTTCGTCCGAGCAGATGGAGAAGATCCTCTCCTATTTCGACATCGGCCGTGGCGAGGGTGCCGAAGTGCTCGTCGGCGGCGATCGCGGCGCGGTCGATGGGCTCGCCGACGGCTATTATGTGAAGCCGACGGTGCTGCGCGGGCATAACAGGATGCGCGTCTTCCAGGAGGAGATCTTCGGTCCCGTCGTGTCGGTGACGACCTTCAAGGATGACGAGGAGGCGCTGGCGATCGCCAACGACACGCTCTACGGGCTCGGCGCCGGCGTATGGACCCGCGACGGCACCCGCGCCTATCGCATGGGTCGCGCGATCCAGGCCGGGCGCGTCTGGACGAACTGCTATCATGCCTATCCGGCCCACGCGGCCTTCGGCGGCTACAAGCAGTCCGGCATCGGCCGCGAGAACCACAAGATGATGTTGGATCATTATCAGCAGACCAAGAATCTGCTGGTCAGCTACAGCCCCAAGAAGCTCGGCTTCTTCTGATCTTTCCGGGCGGCGCCCGCTCCCCGCCCCAGCGCCGCCGCTTGTCCTGCACCATCCTCAGAAACGAAGGAGATTATGCCATGGCCAAAACCATGAAGGCCGCCGTCGTGCGCGAGTTCGGCAAGCCCCTCACGATCGACGAGGTGCCGATCCCCGAAGTCAGCGACGGCATGATCCAGGTCGCCATCCAGGCCTCCGGCGTCTGCCATACCGACCTCCACGCCGCCGAGGGCGACTGGCCGGTCAAGCCCAACCCGCCCTTCATCCCGGGCCATGAAGGCGTCGGCTTCGTCTCCGCCGTCGGCAAGGGCGTCAAGCATGTCAAGGAAGGCGATCGGGTCGGCGTGCCGTGGCTCTATTCGGCCTGCGGCCACTGCGTCCACTGCATGGGCGGTTGGGAGACGCTGTGCGAGACGCAGCTCAACACCGGCTATTCGGTGAACGGCGGCTTCGCGGACTTCGTGATCGCCGATCCCAACTATGTCGGCCACCTGCCCGACAATATCGGCTTCAACGAGATCGCGCCGATCCTGTGCGCCGGCGTCACGGTCTATAAGGGCCTGAAGATGACCGACACCAAGCCCGGCGATTATGTCGCTATCTCGGGCATTGGCGGGTTGGGCCACATGGCCGTGCAATATGCCAAGGCGATGGGGCTGAACGTGGCGGCGATCGACGTCGACGATGCCAAGCTCGATCTGGCGCGCCGGCTGGGCGCGACCATCACCGTCAACGCCCGCAACGAGAACCCCGCCGAGGTCATCAAGCGCGAAACCGGTGGCGGCGTGCAGGGCGCACTCGTCACCGCCGTCAGCGAGAAGGCGTTCGAGCAGGCGATCGGCGTGGTGGCCCGCGGCGGCACGGTGGCACTGAACGGCCTGCCGCCCGGCGATTTCCCGCTCAACATCTTCGGGTTGGTGCTGAACGGGATCACGGTGCGCGGCTCGATCGTCGGAACCCGGCTCGATTTGCAGGAGTCGATCGATTTCGCGGCGGCGGGCAAGGTCAAGGCGACCATCTCGACCGCGAAGCTGGAGGATATCAACGAGATATTCGACAGGATGCACAAGGGCCAGATCGAGGGCCGCGTCGTCCTCGACCTGACGGCATGAGCGGGGCGGCCGGGGTGGACGGGGTCGCCAAGGCGGCCCAGACGGATCGCGTCGTCGCCACCCCGGCCGCGCTGGATCTTCTCGCCGCGATCGTGGAGGAGCACGGCCCCGTGCTCTTCCACCAGTCGGGCGGATGCTGCGATGGCTCCTCGCCGATGTGCTACGCCCGCGGCGACTTCCAGATCGGCGTATCCGACATATTGCTGGGCGAGGTCGCCGGGCAGCCTTTCTACATCGGCGGACGGCAATTCGAGGCATGGGGTTCGGATATCGCGCTGACGCTCGACGCCGTCGATGGCCGTGGCGGCATGTTCAGCCTCGACAATGGGCGCGAGCGCCGCTTCCTGATCCGCTCGGCCGCCTGCTCCCGCTGAACGGCCCTGCGGCATATTGCCGCACTCGGGGCCCTACGGCCTTCTCACGGCGGAACCGTCGCTTGGCCCGGTCGCCAGCCTCATACGCCGGCGACCGCCTGTCCCTCTGCCGGCGCTAAGCCCCGAAGAGCCGCGTCAGCGACTTGTCGAGCATCATCAGCTGCCACAGCAGCCGGCCATGATCGGCGCGCCCGCTGCGATGATCGCCGGCGACGCGCGCCAGTTCGTCGGGGCGGAACCAGCCGGTGTTGGCCAGTGCCGCGCCCCGCGCGATCCGATCGGCTTCGCCGGCCAGCGGCCCGCGGAACCAGGCCGAGATCGGGGTGACGAAACCCATCTTGGGGCGGTGCAGGATCTCGTCGGGCAGATAGCGGCGCATGGCGTGCTTCATCAGCCACTTGCCCTGCCCGCCGCGCAGCCGCATCGACTGCGGCAGCGATGCCTCGAACGCCAGCAGCTTATGATCGAGCAGCGGCTCGCGCGCCTCCAGGCTCACCGCCATGCTCATCCGATCGACCTTGGTGAGGATGTCGCCGGGCATCCAGATCGTCATGTCGGCATATTGGGCGCGGCCGAGCCAGTCGGCGGCCGGCGCGTTGCGCATCGCCACCTCGATCCGCTGCTCGGCGCGATGGCCGGCCAGCTGCGCGGTCGCCTCGGGCGTGAACAGCCGCGCCCGCAGTTCCGGCGTGGTGAAGCCGATGGCGCGCGCATAGGCCTCCTCTGGCGAGCGGGCGAGCGCCTGGAAGGTCGATTTGGCGCGCAGCGGCCGCGGCGCCCAGTCCGCCTTGGGATAGGCCCGGCCAAGCGCGCCGAACACCCGCGCGCCGATCTGCATCGACATCAGCCCCCGCGCGCGATTCTCGTTCACGAAGAAGCGGTGGCGGCGATAGCCGGCAAGCGCCTCGTCGGCGCCGTCGCCCGACAACGCGACCGTCACCCGCTCGCGCGCCAGCTCGCAGACCCGGTACATCGGCAGCGCCGAGGCATCGGCGAAGGGCTCGTCGAAATGGTGGACGAGCGTGTCGATCAGCCCGAAATCGTCGGGCGAGACGATGCGCTCGCGATGATGGGTCGCGAAGCGCTCGGCGACGAGGCGGGCATGCGCGGTCTCGTCCAGATCGGGCACGTCGAAGCCGATCGAGCAGGTCTCGACCGCGGTGCGGCTTGCCTCTGCCATCAGCGCGACGACGGCGGAGCTGTCCACCCCGCCCGACAGGAAGGCGCCGAGCGGCACGTCCGCGAACATGCGCGAGCGCACCGCCATCCGCATATGATCGGTCAGCTGATGCTCGAGATCCTTCACCGATCCGCGGGCGTCGCCCGAGAAGCCGATATCCCACCAGCGCTGCGGTTCGGGCAGGCGATGGTTGCGGCGCAGGATCATGTGATGCCCGGCCGGCAGCTTCTTCACGCCTGCGACGATACAGGCGTCGTCCGGCACGTAGCCGAGGCCGAGGAAGTCCTCGACCGCCGACAGATCCGGCGAGCGGCGAACACGGGGATGCGCGAGCAGCGCCTTGAGCTCGGAGCCGAACAGCACCGCGCCGTCCGACAGCTCGGTATAGTAAAGCGGCTTCACGCCGAGCCGGTCGCGCGCGACGAACAGGCATTGCTGGTCGTGATCGAACAGCGCGATCGCGAACATGCCGCTGAAATGATCGAGGCAGGCCGGCCCCCAGCGCCGCCAGCCATGGAGGATCACCTCGGTATCGCTATGGGTGCGGAAGACCGCGCCCCAGGCTTCGAGATCGGCGCGCAGCTCGCGGTAATTGTAGATCTCGCCGTTGAACACGACGGTCAGCCGGCCGTCCGCCGCGTGCATCGGCTGGGTGCCGCCGGCAATGTCGATGATCGCGAGGCGGCGCTGCCCCAGCCCGACGCCGGCGGCGGTCCACACCCCCTCCCCGTCCGGCCCGCGGTGCGCGATCACGTCGAGCATCTGCTTCACCCGCGCCGGATCGACCGGCTTGGGAGTGTCGAGATGGAAGATACCGGCGATGCCGCACATCGCTCAGAGGCCCATATGCTGGAAGGCGGGGCCGATCGGGCCGATCGCGCCCAGGAAATGATCGACCGCCTGGCGGCCGCCCTTCGCCTCGTCCGCCGAGACCAGCAGCGCGGCGGCATATTGCGGGCCGCCGAACAGGTGCCGCTTGAGCGTCTCGATCTTCACCCGCGGCGCGCTGCCGGTGACGACGCCGCCGACATCGTAGAAGCTGACGACGACGCGGTGATGCTGGCCGGGCGCGACGATGCGCTCGGCGCGGCCGCCGTCGGGCGCCGGCAGGTCGGCGACCCACGACCAGTTGCCGTCCGGATCGACGGCGCCATGGCCGAAGCCGACCAGCGACCGGTTCTGACCCTGCCGGCTCTGCCCCTGCGATTCGAAATACGCGACCACGACATCCACCTCTTCGCCTGCGGCGTTGCGATAGCGTGCCGATGGCATCTGCGCACCATCGAAGCGTGGCCGCCAAGGCGTGACGCCGCTATCGACCACCGGCGCCCAGCCCGGCGGAGCAGGCAGGAGGATGGCCGGCGCGGCCCGGCCGGCGCCGGTGGCTAGCAGGCTCCACAGCGGCGCCGCGCAAGCGACCGCCAGCGTGGCGCAGGCCGTGGCAATGAGAGGCCAGCGGGCGCGCTGCTTCGCCGCCTCGCGCTCCACCGCCATCACATCGACCGCCGGCGCATCGGCCGGCTTGTCGAAGAAGCGCCAGCTCGCCGCCAGCACCACCGCGATCACCACCGCGAAGAAGATCCAGCCATAGACGACGTGATCGAATCCCGCCGCCGCCTGCGCGCCGCGATACTGGGCGACGAAGATCGTCCCGAAGGCGCGGATGGCGTTGGCGATCACCGGCACGATCACGCACACCAGCATGAACACCGCACGCCGGCCCCGGCTGCGGAACCCGAGATGCGCGACCAGTACGCCGAGCGCGATCATCGCGATCAGGAACTTGGCGCCCGAGCAGGCCTCCGCCACCTTGAACCAGCCGCCCGGCGTGTTGATGAACACCCCGTCGATCGTCGCCGGCACGCGCGCCATGTGGAGCAATATCATGCAGAGCCTCGCGGTCACCGTCTGGAGCGCGGGGATGACCGCATCGCCGAACGGCACGAGGAAGAAGGCATAGAAGAGCGGGAAGAGCAGTCCCGCGGTCGCGCCCCGGCCGAGCGTCGTCGCGACGGCGCCCTGGAGCATCATCACCAGCCCGAGCTGCCGCGCCACCGCGACGCCGGCCGCCTCGCCGAGCAGCCAGCCGAAGCCACCGATCGCGATCCACGCCAGCGGCAGCGGCCAGCCCTGCGGGGCGATCGCGCGCAGCATGGGCAAACGCTGCCACACCAGCCAGCCGATGATCGGGATGATGACCAGACAATGCTCGTAGGTGCTGCTGTCCCACCAGATCCACGCCATGTCGCCGGCATCGCGCGCGAACAGCAGCAGCAAAGCGGCCACGACCAACCCGAGCGCCGCGAGATGCACGCGCCAGCCGGCCAGCATGGGCCGGGCCGGGATCGCCGAAAGCCCGGCCGTCTCGCTCATATGTGGGCCAGCATTGCGTCGAGCGGGGCCAGCCGCGCCGCCCAGGCGTAGCGGGCTTCCACCTGCCGGCGGGCGGCGGCGCCGATCGCCTCGGCGCGGGCCGGATCGGCGAGCAGCGCCGACACCGCCGCCGCCTGTTCCGCATCGGCCACGATCAGGTCGCGCCCCGGTTCGGCGTCGATCCCCTCGAAGGCCTGTGGGCTGGCGACGACCGGACGGCCCATCGCCATCGCCTCCAGCACCTTGTTCTGGATACCGCGCGCGATGCGGAGCGGGGCGACCACGACGTCCGCCTGCGTCAGCCACGGCCGGACATCGGCCACCTCGCCGGTCACCTCGATCCCCTCGCCCAGCCCGGAGAGAGAAGGATCGGGCTTGCGGCCGACGATGGCGAAGCGGGCACCGGGATGCGCGGCGCGGATCGCGGGCATGGCCTCGCGCGCAAAGCCGTCGGCAGCCTCGATATTGGGCGGATAATCCATCTGGCCGGTAAACACGATCAGCGGCGTGGCGCCCGCTTCATGCGGCGCGGGACGGTAGCTTTCGAGATCGATGCCATTCTCCAGCACCTGCACCCGCTCCGCCGACATCTTGGCGCGATCACGGAACAGCGCCGCCTCGGCCTCGCTGACGAACAGCGAGACGACGGCGCGCCGCGCGGTCTCGCGCTCGAAATGGAACAGGCGACGCGCCTCACGCTGCCACATCCAGCGCATCGGCGGCGTCGCGGTGTCGCCATAGGATGCGAACTTCTCCGAATCCATGTCGACGAAGTCCATCATGAACGGGCGGTCGTCGGGCGCATATTGCGCCATCTGGCTGGAGAAGACGTAGAGCCGGTCGATCGGCTCGTCCGCCAGCACGCGATCGATGAAGGCGGACATGCCCTTGCTGGCAAAGGCCTTCACCGACACCGACGACCGCGTCGCCAAGGCCAGCGCCGCCGCCGCCCCGCGCGTTCGCGTCCGCCGCTCGACATGCATCTTGGCGACCAGCGGGCGCAGATGCTCGGCCGCCGCCTCGTCGGCCTCGTCGTCCGCGAAGGTGGCGAGGTGGACGCGGTGACGTTCAGCGAGATGCTTCAGGATGTGGTAGGAGCGGATCTTGTCGCCGCGATCGGGCGGATAAGGCACGCGATGGGCGAGGAACAGCAGGTCGCCCATCCGATCAGCCCAGCCCCCGCGCGATCGGCGGCCCCAATATGTTGGCCAGCCACAGCGGCAGCTTCTGCCACGCTCTGATCTTCGCCTGATATTTGGGGTTGAGCGGATTGACTTCGCGCGGCGCCTGCCCGTCCGCGGTGCGGATCGCATAGGCCAGCGGCTGCGGCTCGAAGCCCCAATTCTTCTTGTAGGCGAAGGCGCCGGTGCCGGGCTTGGAACGGCCGAAATCGAACGCCCTGCAGCCGCGTCGGCGGGCATGGCGCATCAGCGAGAAATACATCAGCTCATTCGCCCTCAACGCTCGCGCCCCGAAGGTGCCGCCCCCCCAATAGGGCATCACCGTACCATTGTGGTACAGGCTCAGCACCGAGGCAACCGGCTGACCGCCCTGCCGCACGGTGAGGATGTCGGCATCGTCGCCGAACGCATCGAGCATGCCGGCGAACAGCGCCTTCGGGAAGACCGGCGTGCCGAGATTGCGCACGCTCTCGGCATAGACGGCATAGTGCGCGGCGCGATCAGCACGGCCGGTGCCGATCTCGACCGTCAGCCCGCCATCGAGCGCCTTGCGGACCTCCGCGCGCTGCTTGCGCGGGATCGCCTTCAGCTCGGCCTCGTCATCGGCTGCGAGCGGACGCACGAAGCCGGCATAGCTTTCGGTCTTGAGCGTCCATGCGCCGCCGGTCGGCATCGCGCCGCCGCGCAGTTCGAGGCTCGGCATCCCAAGCTTCGCGGCGAGCGCCCAGCCCGCGTCGATCAGCGCCTCGGCCACCGCCGCGTCGTCGGCCAGCACGCCGCCGCCGACGGCAAAGCCGCTCGACGCCATCGCCTTGCCGAACAGCAGCGACTTCACCGCCGTCAGCGGCAGCACACCGGCGATCCGCCCGCCCCGCTCCGCCACCAGCATATGCGCCCGGTGGCCGGTGCCCTTCTCCACCCCATCAAGCCAGGCCGGAAGGTGAAAGGGTGTGCCCTGCGGATGGGCGCGGACATAGGCGGCAATCGCCACTCTGTCGGCCTCGCCCCGGATATCAATCGGCAACACCGCTTCGGCCGGATTCATGCCCGCTGGCCGGCGACGACGCGATCGACCCGATCCCAGGCGAATTCGCCGAGCAGCCGCTCCAGCTTGCCCTCCATCGCCGACAACCGGCTATAGTGGCGCAGGCGCGACCTGAGTGGCGCGCCGGCCATGCGCGGCTGGCCGGGATCGATCTCCCAGGGGTGGAAGTAGAACACCGCCGGCCGGTCGGCCTCGCCATTCACCTGGCGGATCGCCCAGCGGCTGAAGCGATAGGGCAGCAGCCGGAAGAAGCCGCCGCCGCCCGCCGCCAGCGTCCGCTCGCCAAGCTTCGCGGTGGTGACGGGCAGTTCGAGCATAGCGCTGTCCGCCACCGGCTTCCACACGAAGCGTGGACTTTCGGGCCAGCCATAATGATCATGTTTCACCGGCGCGACCGACGAGGAATAGGCATAGCCTTCCTCGGCCAGGATCGGGTGCGCCCAGGGCGTGCGGGTGTCGATCGAGAAGCTCGGCGCGCGATAGCCGGTGACGGCGGCGCCCGCCGCATCCTCGATCGCCGCCTTCGCACGGCGCAGATCGGCGCGGAACTGGTCCGGCGTCAGGGTGAAGACGCGATCATGGTCCCAGCCATGGCTGGCGATCTCGTGGCCCTCGGCGATGATCCGGCGCATCTGCAGAGGCGCCCGCTCCGCCACCCAGCCGAGCGTGAAGAAGGTCGCCTTCACCCCGGTTCGCGCGAACAGGTCGAGCACCGCATCGGTGTTGCGCTGCACGCGGCTTTCGAGGCGCGGCCAGTCGGCCTTGGCGATCACCTTCTCGAAGGCGCCGACCTGGAACCAGTCCTCGATATCGACCGACATCGCGTTGCGGATCATCATTCCCCCTTCGCCCGGGGCGACAGGATAGCGGCCCTCGCCATCATGGCGAAAGGAAACGGACATCGGATGCGCCCCGCTCAGCGGGTGGTGGAGTAGCGCGCGCCTGCGCCCGAGCTTATACCTGCGCCGATCGGCTCCTCGCGCTCCACCCAGTCGATCAGCAGGGTCAGCACGCGACGGATCGCGGCCTCCTGCTCGTCGAGCCGCTCTTCGAGCGAGGCGATGCGATCGAGCAGTTCGGGATCCTGCGCGGTGACGATGCGGACGGGGGCGGCCTCGGTCGGCGGCGCTGCCTCGATCGCGCGGCGCCTCGCCTCGGCCGGATCGGGCGCCGGCGCGCTCGCGCGCTCCTCACCCATGTCGGCCGCGACGAGATCGACCGTGTGGGCGTCGATGCGATCGAGCCCTTCGACCGAACCGTGCAACAGCACGCGGCCCGCCAGCATGTTCAGCCGACGCGGCACGCCGCCCGAATGCTTGTAGAACGCCGCGAAGCTGTCCTCGGTGAAATCGGGATTGCCCGTCCAGCCGACCAGCGACAGGCGGTGGCCGATATAGGGGGCGATCTCCTCCTCCTCCATCGGGGTCAGATGGTGAGTGGCGATCACGCGCTGGCGCAGCTGCTCGAGATGCTCGGAATGCTGGAAGCGATCGCGGAACTCCGGCTGGCCGAGCAGGAAGATCTGGAGCAGCGCCTGCCCGCCATTCTGGAAGTTGGACAGCATCCGCAGCTCTTCGAGCGCGGAGAGCGGCAGGTTCTGCGCCTCGTCCACGATCAGCAGCGTCTGGCGGCCTTCGGCGGCGTGGAGGCGCAGCGTCCGCTCGATCCGATCGAGCAGCTGCGCCTTAGCGAGGCCTTCGGTGGCGAGGCCGAGCTGCTGGGCGGTGAGCCGCAGCATGTCCTCATCCTCGACCTGGGTCGAAACCAGGCGGAGAACATGGAGCCGCTGCGGATCGATCGAGGCCATCAGATGGCCGACCAGCGTGGTCTTGCCCGCACCGACGTCGCCGGTGATGACGATGAAGCCCTCGCCCTGCGCCAGACCATAACCGAGATAGGCCATGGCGGTGCGGTGGGTCTTGCTCTCGAACCAGAAGCGCGCGTCCGGCGTCAGCTGGAATGGGCGATCGGTGAAGCCATAATGGCGATCATACATAACTCGGCCTTCCCAGTTACATCGTGTAGCGGACGGAGACCATGCCCGTGCCGACTACGTCGTTGCTGCGGTTCTCGCCCGATCCGGAGAAGATGCTGACGGACGCGGTGCCCGACAGATGCTCGCCGAAGCCGCGATAATAGCTCAGCGCACCACCATAGACCCAGTAGCTGGAGCTATTCAGCGCATCGTCGTCATACCAGCCGCCGACACCCGTGAACGAAACGCTCGATACCGGGGTGAGCTTGCGCACCGCGACACCGTTGGCCGTCACGCTTTGGGAGTTCGCCGCGTTGAGGTTGGCGATGGTCGGGCCGAAATCGGGCTGGAGATAATGGCGATGATCGTAATCGACGCCGATGCCATAGGTCCACAGCCCATGGCTGGTCGACCAGTTGGCATAGACGCCACGCGAGCGATAGAAATCGGAGCTGGCCGAGGACAAGGCCGGCAGACAGCCGCCCTGCCCGCCATTGGCACCGAACACGCAGCCGGCGAGCGTCGTCGGGATCGGCGCGGCGAAGCTGCTGAAATTGCTCGGCAGCGAGCCGACGCCGCTGCTCAGCTGCCGGCCGAAGCTCGTCACATCGTCATAGGCGACGACCTCGACCGTGCTGTTCGGGTCGATCTGGTGCTGGAAATGGCCGGTGACGACCGTCTCGCCCCAGCGCTTGCCGCCGCGCACTTCCAGCGAGGTGCGCGCGCTCGGCCGCCACAGCACGCCGACATCCCAGATCAGGCCGTCCTGATCGTAGGAGAGCAGGCGCTTCTTGCTGTGATCGCCCTGGAGATGGCGCTTGTCGTCGAGGATGGCATTGCCGTCCGCATCGGTCAGGATCGCGTCCTGCCCGGCCCGGTTGCGCTCGTAGCCGACCCCGCCGACCGCGGCGATCGCAGGCGTGATCGGCACGGTGATATCGGCCCGGCCATAATAATCGTCCATCCGCCCACCGAGGAAATGGATCTGATCCCGGCTGGCACCGCCCGACAGCGTGAGGCCGACCGGCAGGCCCAACCCACCCGGCTTGGTGCCGATCGAGGCGTCCACGACATGATCGGTGGTGGTGAAATTATCCTGAAGCACCGGCTGACCGGGGCCGAGATCGAGGCTGCCGTCCCCGTCCGACGCGCGCGTCCAGGCGAAACGATAGTCCGCGTTGAAGGCCAGATCGCCGAAATTGGTCGCATAGCTCGGCCCGACCTGCGCCGAGTAGATCTGCTGGGTGTTGCTGGTGTCGCCGGCGATGAAGGCCGGCGCGCGGCGGCCGTAATTGCCGCTGGTGCGGGTGGCGATGCCCGCCGCGTTGAACGACAGTTCCGGTGTCGGCTGGTAGACCAGCACGCCGAGCCCCTGGTGGACGTCGCTGTCCTGATATTTGTGGGACCAGGCGAAATAATGATCGTAGCGATAGTCGATCTGACCCTGGACATGCTTGCCGTCGAGCGTCGCATCCACGCCGGCACTGAGCCCGGTATAGGTCACCGCATCCTGGTCATGGCCGGACAGATCGGCGGTGAAGACCTGCTGCACCTCGATATAGGGCGTGATCGTGGTCCGCGCGGCGGCCGGCGCCGCGACGAGCGCCAGCATGCCGAGCCATGCGGAGGGGAGGACGATCCGTCTCATCCCTGCAATCCGTAATAGCGGCCGAAGCGACGGCTGGAGCCGCCGAACTCCACGCCGTTCAGCAGCAGCTGCGGCTTCGGGCAGGCCGAGAGCAGTTCGAGCGCCTCGCGCAATTCGGTCTCGCCGGTCTTCTCGGCGCGGACAACGAACAGCAGCTGGCCGGCGTGCATTGCCAGCACCGAGGCCGGCGAGGCCGCGAGCGCCGGGGGCGAATCGAACAGGATGATGCGGCGGGGATCGCGCGTCCGCAGCCGCTCCAGCACCTGCGTGGTCCGGGCCGAGGCGAGCAATTCGGTCGCCTCGTTGGTCTGGCGACCGGCGGGCAGCACCGAGAGGCCGGGAATGTCGGTGCGGATGATGCACCCTTCGACGTCGATGCCGGCATCGGCGATCGCGTCGATCAGGCCGGGGCCGCCTTCGAGGCCGAGGGTCGAGAGGATTTCCGGCTTGGCGACGTCGGCGTCGATCAGGATCACCTCGGCGTCCTTCTCGGCGGCGAGGCTGAGCGCCAGGTTGATCGCGCAGAAGGTCTTGCCCTCGTCGGGCCGGGCCGAGCCGATCAGGATGGTCCGCCCGGTCGGCGTCTCGTCCATGCCGCGCAGCAGCTGGCGCTTGACGATGCGGAACTCCTCGGCGAGCGCGGTAGCGCCGCTGTCCGGCACGATGAAGCCGCCATCGCGCAGATCGTCCATCGCGATCCGGCCGAAGCGCGGCGTGGCGGCCGGCCCCTGCCACGCGGGCGCGACGACCGGCTGCGCCGCCGGCGCGAACGAGACCGGCGCGGCGGGCGGCACCGGCTGCGGCACCGCCTCCGGCTGACCCGGGCCTCGCAGCTTTTCGCCGAAATCATAGACGTTCGCCGCCCGCTCGACGAGCGAAGGGCCACGCGGCCCCTTCGGGCGGCCATTGCCCTCGGGATCGGGCGCGATGGGGGTATGTTTGCTCATGCCGGCCCTGTCTTTCACGCCATCAAGCCGCGTTGGACGAATTCGACCGCGAGCAGGAGCATCAACGCCCCCGCCAGCGCGCCGCCCGCCCCCGCGAACCATTTCAACTGCTGCTTCTCGACGGCCTTCTGCTTCGGCCCCCGTACATAGCTGACCGCACCCAGCACCGGCAGGCCGCTCGCCGCCGCCAGCCCGGCCGGGGTCGAATAGCTCGACAGCAGCTTCTGGCGGAGGAAGGCGACGGCGGCCCCGCCGGCACAGGCGACGATCAGCACCGCGATCAGCAGCACCGGCCGCATCGGCTTGGCCGGCACCCGCGAGAAGCTCGGCGGATCGATGACGCGGAACTGCACGCTGCCATCCGAACTCTGGGCATCGGCGCGCAATTTGATCGCCTCGCGATCCTGGAGCATCTTGTCATATTGCTGCTGGAGCACGTCATGATCGCGCGACAGCTGGGATTGCTGGGCGGTCAGTTCGGGGGCGCCGGCCTGCTTGGCGGCGAAGCTCGCGAGATCGGCCTGCAGCTGGGCGCGGCGGGTGGAGAGCGCGGCATAGGTCGCCTGCTTGTCCGCCTGCATCGAGCGCAGCGAGAGATAGGCCGGGTTGGGCTGGCTGTTGGCACCGCCGCCGACATCGGCCGCCGCCGCGCCGGACAGGCGCGCGATCTGGCTCTTGAGCGCGATCACGTCGGGATGCTGATCGGTCCAGCCCTGCGCCTGATCGGCGGCGAGCTGCGCCTGCAACTGGCCCATCCGCTCGCGCGGGCCACCGGCGCCGGTCGCAGACGGCGGGCCGGCGATCGTGGCAGGCGTGCCGGCCAACTGACCATTGACCGCCGCCAGCGAGCTTTGCGCCGCCGCGAGGTTGGTCTCGACATCCTGCAGCTGCGACTGGGCGGCCTGCATCCGGTCGGCGATCGAGCCGGTGCCGGGCAGCATCCCCATATATTTGGTCTCGAACGCCTGCTGCTTGTTCTCGGCATCCTGCAACTGGGCGCCACGCTGGGCGAGCTGGGCATCGAGGAACTTGAGCGAGCGTTGCGCCTCGTCGGCATTGCCGGCGGAATAGCTCGAATAGAAGGCATCCAGCACCTTCTGCCCGACGATCTGGGTCAGATGCGCGTTTTGCGAGTCGGTGTAGCCGCCGCCGGACAGGCTGACGTCGAGCTCGAACAGATTGTCCTGCGTCGACTTGATCGCGATCGCGTTGGAGAGGCGCGTCACCTGCGCGGCGAGATCGCGGGGCGTGCCCGCCTGCTTGGCCAGTTCCGGCGTCGACTTGACGATCCCGGTCAGATTGTCGGCCGAGGTCAGCGTCTGGCGGAAGCTGTCGATATCCTGCTGCTGGTCGTTGGCGCTGATCCCCACCGCCTGCGGCAGGATCGACTGCGGCGTGATGTAGATCTTCGCCTTGCTCTGATAGGTGTTGGGGATGAGCGAGATGGCGAGCCAGCCCACCAGCGCGATCGCCCACGCCACCGCCAGCGCCAGCCAGCGGCGGCGCCAGACGGCGTGGATGCCGATACGAATCTCGTCGAGGATCGCCTGCATGTGCTTGCCTCAGCCCGCGCCGCTCAGAACATGCTCTCGGGGATGATGATGACGTCGCCCGGTTCCAGCTTCACGTTCGCCTTTACGTCGCCATGCTTCACCAGCCTGGCGATTTTGAGCGGATATTCGTGCTGCTTACCCGTTGCCTTGTCATAACGCACCAGCTTGGCCCGGTCACCTGCCGCATATTGGGACAGTCCGCCGACCGCGATCATCGCGTCGAGCAGGGTCATGTTGGCGCGATAGGGCAGGCTCGCGGGCTTGTCGGTCGCGCCGACCACCCGGATCTGCTGCGAGAAGGTGCCCGAGAAATTGTCCACCATCACCGACACCAGCGGATCGGAGACATATTTGCTGAGCGCCACCTTGATGTCGTCGGCGAGCTGCGCAGGCGTCTTGCCGGTCGCGGGCAGGTCGGCGATCAGCGGCGTGGTGATGCGGCCGTCGGGGCGGACCTGCACCTTGGCGCCGAGCTCCGGATTGCGCCACACGAAGATGGTGAGCTGATCGAGCGGGCCGATCAGATATTGCTCGCCGGGATCCTGCTGATTGGACACGAAGGTCGCGGGCGGCAGCACCGGACCACTGCTCGTGGATGCGCAACCGGTGACGACGCTCGCCATCATGGCTGCCAGCACCGTCTTAGAAGCGCCCTCGAACCGCATAACAAATCCCCTTAGCCGTCAGGACGGCCTGCATGCCGATGCATCGACATACACCCGCCTGGGTCGTTCGACACTCGGCCTAGCCCCGGAGAGGTGAATTTTACGTTAGGGCAGCAGCGTTTACAGCAGAAATGGCGATTTCGCGGGCCGGCGGATGGCCCAGGAACGCCGCCGGGGAAGCGGTGGCGCCATAGGCCCCGGCCAGGAACACGGCGATGACGTCACCCTCGTCCGCGCGGGGCAACATCGCATCGTCGGCGAGCCGGTCGAGCGGCGTGCAGAGGCAGCCGACGACGCTGACCTCCTCCTCCGCATCGTCCCCGAACCGACCGGCGACCGCGACCGGATAGTTGCGGCGGACGACCGTGCCGAAATTGCCCGACGCGGCCAATTGGTGATGCAGCCCGCCGTCGGTGACGAGGAAGGTCTTGCCGTGGCTATCCTTCCGCTCGACGATGCGGGTGAGATAGACGCCGGCCTCCGCCACCAGCCAGCGCCCCAGCTCAATCGCGTAGCGCTGCGGCTCGTCGCCGATCCAATCGGCCAGCGCCGCGCCGATCGCGGTGACGTCGATCGCCTTGTCGCCCGCGAAATAGGGGATGCCGAAGCCCCCGCCGAGATTGACCAGTGGTGCGCGCGCGCCGCTTTCGGCATCGATCCGGTGGGCAAGCGCGACGCTGTTGGCCTGGGTCTCGATGATCGCGGCGCCGTCGAGCGACTGGGAGCCGGCGAAGATGTGCAGCCCGCGATAGTCCGCGCCGGCCGCGACCAGCCGACGGACCAGCGGCACCACCCGCGCCTGATCGACACCGAAGGGCTTGGCACCGCCCCCCATCCGCATTCCCGATCCGCGCAGCTCGAATTCGGGGTTCACCCGCACCGCGAGGCGCGGGGTCAGGCCGAGCCCGTCAGCCGCCGCCAGCGCGCGCTCCGCCTCGCGTTCGGATTCGAGATTGATCGTGGCACCGGCACGGATCGCGGCTTCCAGCTCCCGCGTCCGCTTGCCGGGGCCGGCGAAGCTGATGTGCGCCGCTCCCATACCCGCCGTGATCGCGCGCACCAGCTCGCCTTCCGAGGCGACATCGAAGCCATCGACCATCCTGGCCATCGCTTCGACCAGCGGCACGAACGGGTTGGCCTTGATCGCATAATGGATTTCCAGCCCTGCCGGCATCGCCGCCCGCAACGCCGCGACCCGCGCCGCGACCATCGCCAGATCGTAGACGAACAGAGGCGTATCGCCGGCCATCCCGATCAGCGAGGCGACGTCATGACCGCCGATCGACAGCTGCCCGGCGGCATCGGCGCCATAGCCGGGCGGGATCGGGCCGAGCGGCTTCATGCGTCATGCTCCCGCGCGCCATGCTCCCGCGCAATCGCGGCACGATCGAGCTTGCCGTTCGGGTTGCGCGGCAACGCCGCCACCCAGACCAGTTCGCGCGGCTGCTGGAAGCTGGGCAACGCGGCCTTGAAATGCGCCAGCAGGCGGGCGCTGTCGCCATCGCCGCGCAGGATCAGCCGGATCGCCTGCCCCACCCGCTCGTCGGGCACGCCGATCGCGATCGCCTCGGCCACACCGCCGCTCGCCATCGCCGCCTCCTCGATCTCGGTCGGGCTGACCCGGTTGCCGGACACCTTGATCATCTCGTCGTCGCGCCCGACAAAGCGGAGCAGGCCGTCTCCGCCCCGCGTCACCGTATCGCCGGACCACACCGCCATGCCGCCTAGTCGCGACGCGGACGGTGCGGGCCGAAACCGCAGCGCGCTGCGCTCGGTATCACGCCAATAGCCCTGCCCCACCAGCGGCCCGGCATGGACGAGTTCGCCCGGCTCGTCATCGTCCGCCAGGCGGCCGCCGGGGCGTACCACCATCACCTCGGCGAAGGGGATGGCCCGCCCGATCGAGTCGGGATGGCTGTCGACCAGCGCCGGATCGAGCCGGGTCGAGCGGAAGGCTTCGGTGAGACCATACATCAATGTCAGGCTGGCCTGCGGGAAGAGCGAGCGCAAGCGCCGCACCAGCGGCAAGGCCATCCGCCCGCCGGTCGCCGACAGGATGCGCAGCCTCGCGGCGGTTTCGGCCGGCCACTTCGCCTCGGCCAGTTGCAGCCAGAGCGGCGGCACCCCGGCCATCACCGTGACGTCATGCCGTTCCACCGCGCGCACCACATCCGCCGCGACGAGATAATCGAGCGGCACCACCGCGGCCCCCGCCGCCCAGGTCGAGAGCAGCTGGTTGAGGCCGGCATCGAAGCTCAACGGCAGCACCGCGAGCGTCCGGTCCTCGGGCGTGACGCCGAGATAATGCGCCACCGCGATCGCGCCGAGCCAGAGATTGGCGTGGCTCAGCATCACGCCCTTGGGGCGACCGGTCGATCCCGAGGTGTAGAGCAAGGCGGCGAGCGCATCGGTGTCGCCGCTCGACGGCGACATGGGCGACGGATGCGATCCCAGCTCCGCCTCCATTGCAATCGTGCAACCGGCCGGCACGTCGCCCGGCTCGAGCAGGGCGGCACGCGCCGGCTGGGTGACGAGCAGCCGCGCCCCGCTGTCGGCGAGAATATGGGCGAGCTGCTGGCGCTTGAGCAAAGGGTTCACCGGCACATGCACCAGCCCGGCGCGCGCGCAGGCCAAAGCCATCAGGCACGCCGTCCGCGTCTTGGGGAGCCAGCTCGCGATCCGGTCGCCCGGCGCCGCCCGCGCGGCGAGATGCGCGGCGAGCATGCCCACCGCCTCGTCCAGCCCGGCATAATCGAGGGCCCCCTGGCGATCGACCAGCGCCGGGTCGGACGGACGCCCGCGCAGGACCAGCCGATCCAGCCGCTGCGCCACCGGCTCCAGCCCATCCCATTCGCTCTGCACTTGCACTATCGGCCCCTCACGCGCCACAGGTCGCGCCGAGGGGAATAGCGCGATGCCGGTCTCGGTGGAATGGTATGACGATCTCGATGCGGTCGCCGCCGATGCCGGCGACACCCTCGATCGCGCCCACCAGCCCTGGCTCTACGGCCGGCTCGACTGGTTCCGACTGACCCGCGAGCACGTCCTGCCCGACGCGAAACTCGCGATCCTGCGCATCCGCAGCGGTGAAGCGACGGCATGGCTGTTCCTGATCGAGTCCGCGCCGCGCCGCGCCGCGCCGCTGGCCAGCTGGTACACGCTGCGCTTCGCGCCGGTGCTGCACGGCGACGCCGCCGCCGCGCTGCTGCCCGATCTCTATCGTGCCGCCGCCCGACGGTTCGACGTGCTGGAGCTCCGCCCGCTGGACGCGCCGACCATGCCCGAGGGCTGGCGCAGCTTCGCGCGACGCACCTCGTCCAACTGGACGCTGGAGACGAACGGCCGAAACTTCGCGACATATTGGGCCGAACGCCCGGCCAGAACCCGCAATACGGTGCTTCGCCGCATGAAGAGCCACCCCGTTTCGATCGAGATTCATCGAGATTTCGATCCGGCAGCATGGGCGGATTATGAGGCGGTCTACGCCGAAAGCTGGAAACCCCAGGAAGGCTCCCCCGCCTTTCTTCGCGCCCTCGCCGCCCAGGAGGCCGCAGCCGGCACGCTCCGCCTCGGCATCGCGCGCGGCACCGGCGGGCGTGCCGTCGCCGCGCAATTCTGGCTGATCGAGCGCGGCATCGCCACCATCCACAAGCTCGCGCATCGCGAAAGCGCCAAATCCGGTTCCCCCGGATCGCTGCTCAGCCACGCGATGTTCCGGGCGGCGATCGATGGCGACCAGGTGGCACGGATCGACTTCGGGCTGGGCGACGAACCCTATAAGGTCGAATGGGTCGATACGCCCCATCCGGTCTGGCGGGTCGATGCCTACCGCCCGGCATCGTGGCGTGGCGCGATCGGCGTCGCCCGCGAGGTCGCCGGCCGGCTTGCCCGTCCCGTCCGGCGCGGCTAGTCGAACGCAGATGAGCGAACCCATTCCGACGATCGAAGACCGCCTGCGCGCGATCCTGCGCGACGTGCTGGGCCTGAGCGAGGCGCGCGCCGCCGCGATCGACGCGGACACGCCGCTGTTCGGCGCGATGCCCGAGCTCGATTCGATGGCGGTCGCCGGGCTGCTCACCGAGATCGAGGATCGCCTCCATATCTTGATCGAGGATGACGAGATCGGTGGCGAGATGCTGGAAAGCTTCGGCGGCCTCACCGCCTTCGTCCGCGCCAAGCAGGGCACATGACCGGACGCCCCCGCGTCCATAGCTATGCCGATGGCGAGTTCATGCTCGCATATGGCCCGATCGACGGGCCGCAAATCCTTGTTCTCCAGCCTCTTTTCGAAGAAATGAATCGGTGCCGGGCGTTCGTGGCCGGTCTCTGCCGGACGCTGGCGGCACGCGGCATCGGTTGCTGGCTGCCCGATCTTCCCGGCGCAGGCGAGAGCATGCGCGCGCTGGAGTCGGTCGGCTGGGCCGACTGGAACGCGGCGAGCGACGCAGCCGCCGCCCTGATCGCGGCCGAGACCGGTATCGTGCCGCTATCCGTCTCGATCCGGGGCGGCGCGCTGATCGAACCGGAGCGAAGCCCGCGTCGCTGGCGATTTTCGCCGACCACCGGGCGATCGCTGTTGAGCGACCTGCGACGCAGCGCTTTGGCCAGCGGCAGCGATCCGGCGACCCCCGCCGGTTATCGGATCGGCAGCGATCTCGTCGCTGGGCTCGAGACAGCCAATCTCCCTGCCGGCAGCCCGATCCGCACGCTCCGCCTGATGTCCGACGATCGCGAGGCCGATCGGCGCATCGAAGGCAGCCCGATCTGGCGACGCCCCGAGCCGATATCGGACCCGACCATGCTGATGCTCGTCGCGGATGATATCACCGATTGGACAAGGGCTTGAGAGAGATACTGGCGATCGACTGCCATGGCGACAACCTACTCGCCACGCTCGACGGCCCCGCCGAGGCCACGATCGGGTGGCTGTTCGTGATCGGCGGCACCCAGACGCGGGTCGGGCCGCATCGATTGTACGAACGTCTCGCGGCGCGGCTGGCCGGCGCCGGGCACGCCGTCATCCGTTTCGATCGCCGGGGCGTGGGCGACAGCGGCGGCGAGGATCCGGGCTACGACGCCAGCGACGCCGACATCGCCGCGGCGCTCGAAGCGCTTCGCCGCCGCTTCCCGGGATTGTCCGCCCTTCACGGTTTAGGATTGTGCGACGGTGCCGCCGCGATTGCCCTGGCGTCGCCGAAACTTGCCGGCGCGGTGCTGGCCAATCCTTGGGTGATCGAACCCGCCGACGACCTGCCGCCCGTCGCCGCGATCCGCAGTCACTATCGAAAAAGGCTTTCCGATCCCGCCGCTTGGCGGCGCCTGCTGAGCGGCGGTGTGAATTTCACCAAGCTCTTTCGCGGGGTGATGCGATCGCGCGCGCGCGAGGATGACGGCCTTTTCGCCCGCTTCCTGTCAGGAATGCCACAGCAGAGCCGCATCGTGCTGGCGGACGGCGACGGCACCGCCCAGGCGTTCGCCGCCGCCTGGCGCGGCCACAAGGGCCGGAAGCCGCCGGCGACGATCGTCTCGATCGCCACCGCCTCGCACAGCTTCGCGGATGCGCCAGCGTTCGAGGCGCTGGCGCAAACCCTGCTCGATCACTCGGCGGCGACGGCTTCCTCGGCTTCGAAATCAGCTTCGGCGAGATAGCGCTCGGCGTCGAGCGCGGCCATGCAGCCGGTGCCCGCCGCCGTGATCGCCTGCCGGTAGAGCTTGTCCATCACATCGCCGCAGGCGAACACGCCCGGAACCGAGGTATGGGTCGTTCCCGGCGTCACCTTGATATAATGATCGGCATCGAGTTCGAGATGGCCCTCGAACAATTCGGTCGCCGGATGGTGGCCGATCGCCACGAAGCCGCCATCGACATCAAGACGGCTGGTCTCGCCGGTCACGGTGTCCTTGAGATCGAGCGCGACGAGGCCCTGATTGCCCTCGCCGGCGACGAACTGGTCGATCTCGGTGTTCCACAGCACCTTGATGCCGTGATGCTTGAACAGGCGCTCTTGAAGGATCTTTTCGGCCCGCAGCGAATCGCGGCGATGGATCAGGGTGACGTCATGGCTGTGGTTGGTGAGGTAGAGCGCCTCTTCCACCGCGGTGTTGCCGCCGCCGATCACCGCCACCTTCTTGCCGCGGAAGAAGAAGCCGTCGCAGGTCGCGCAGGCGGAGACGCCCTGTCCGCGCAGCTTCTGCTCGCTCTCCAGCCCCAGCCACTTGGCCTGCGCCCCGGTGGCGATCACCAGCGTGTCGCCGAGATAGACATGGCCGCCGTCGCCGACGAGGCGGAACGGACGCTGCGAAAGATCGACCTCGACGATCGTGTCCCACATCATTTGCGCGCCGACATGCTCGGCCTGCGCCTGCATCTCCTCCATCAGCCACGGCCCTTGGATTACCTCGCGGAAGCCGGGATAATTTTCGACGTCGGTGGTGGTGGTCAGCTGGCCGCCCGGCTGGATGCCCTGCACGACGATCGGCGCCATGCCGGCGCGCGCGCCATAGATGGCGGCGGAAAGACCCGCCGGGCCGGAGCCGAGGATGAGCATGCGCGTGGAATGGGTAGCGGTCATGATAGGGTTCCGATGGAAGATTTGCCCACCAGATAGGATGCTGCCCCCCTCCCGCGCAACCACGGGATTTCCGGTCAGTCTGATCGATGAAATGCCGGCCGCGGAGCCATACCGGGCTCGGTGGACGGCTGCGGTGGTAGCGGAAGAGGGACTTGAACCCCCGACCCCAGGATTATGATTCCCGTGCTCTAACCAGCTGAGCTACTCCGCCCCGCAGCCCCCGTGGGGCACTGGGCCGCCTCGGGAAGCGCGGCCTATAAGGAGGCTCGGCGGCGCAGTCAACAGCTTCGCAATGCATTCGGAACCGGAGCGCCTTCGCGTCGTTTCGCCGCCAAGCCCGAGTGATTTGCTCCCGATTGATTTACCAAGGAACCGCGATGGACCTCGTAACCCCCCTCGACATCATCTGCCGCATCATCGTCCGCGCCCGCGAACTGGAAGCGCAGGTGCCGGGAATCGATCCGGACAATGACGATCCGGTCAATGATTCGGACGATGATCGCGATGTGCTGGAGGATGAGCTCGACGAGACCGTGCAGGACGAACTGCGCGCGGTCATCGACGATCTCGCCGACGATCAGCAGGCCGAGATCCTCGCGCTCGCGATGGTCGGCCTCGGCACCTATGACGCCTCCGAATGGGACGACGCGCTCGACGAGGCCAATGACAAGGATAGCGAACCGGCGGTCGACCTGCTGCTCGACATGCCCACGCTCTCCGAAAATCTGGAAGCGGGCCTCGCCGCGTTCGATCTGAGCTGCGACGGCGTCGGTCAGGTCGATTGAGGCCTCAACCGGCGAATCGATAGCGGGCGACGGGTTCCCAGGGGCCGCCACGATAGAAGAAGGTCGCGACACCCGTCAGCAGCAGCGGGCGAGGGTCGCGAAACTCCTGCTCCATCTGGCGGTGCAGCGCCTTGGCATCGGCCGGATCGGCCTTGTTCTGGATGGTGACGTGCGGCCGCCACCCGGCTGAATCCTGTGGCGTCAGCAGTCCTACAAAGGCCTCTGCCAAGCGCTCCCGAAGCGCCTCCAGCGCGCCACAGCGCACGCGCAGGGCCACGCCCCTGCCCAGCATCATCGGCTCGCCAATCGACGCCTCAGGGCGTCTCAGCGTCCGCGTTTCCGCCCTTAGCCGCCTATCGAGTTCGGGCAGCAGGCTGGGCGGCAGATGATGGAACAGGGTCAGATGGGCGGGCAGTTGATTGCGTTCGGCCGGGAAATGGGTCTGCCGCAGGCGATCGAGCCAGGCAAAGTCCGCCGGCCCGAAATCGGCCGCGACGATGACCGGGGCGCCGGCGCCGGTCACGGCCTGCTCAAATCTCGACCTGGCTGCCCAGCTCGACGACGCGATTGGACGGCAGCTTGAAGAATTCCATCGCGCTTTCCGCGTTGCGGAGCATCCAGGCGAACAGTTTCTCGCGCCAGATCCACATGCCCGGCCGCGACGAGGCGATCAGCGTCTGGCGGGCAAGGAAGAAGCTGGTGTCCATCATCCGCAGCGGAGCGCCGATGCCCTGCACATTGGAGAGCGCCGCCGGTACGTCCGGCTCCTGCATGAAGCCGTAATGGACCACCATGCGGTAGAAGCCCTGCCCAAACTCCTTCACCTGCGTGCGATAGGCCTGGCCGACATAGGGCACATCCTCGATCCGCACCGTCAGCAGGATCACGCGCTCGTGCAGCACCTTGTTGTGCTTGAGGTTGTGGAGCAGCGCGTGCGGCACGCCATCGCGCGCGGTGGTCATGAACACGGCGGTGCCGGGCACCCGCTCGGCCGAATTGGCGGCGGATTTCACGAACACCTGCACCGGCATCGCCACTTCGCTGAGCCGTTTCAGCATCAGCTCGCGGCCCTTGGCCCAGGTGGTGAGCAGCGTGAAGGCGATGAAGCCGATCAGCAGCGGGAACCAGCCGCCATCGGGCACCTTGGTGAGGTTCGCGGAGAAATACGCGAGATCGACCATCAGGAACAGGCCGATGGTCGCGCCCGCCAGCAGCTTGTTCCAGCGCCACAAGGAGAAGAGCAAGGTCGCCAGCAGCAGCGTGTCGATCAGCATCGCGCCGGTCACCGCGATGCCATAGGCGGCCGCGAGATTGGTCGAGGTGCGGAAACCCAGCACCAGCAGGATCACCATGATCATCAGCGTCCAGTTGATCGCCGGGATATAGATCTGCCCGGCAGCCGCGGCCGAGGTGTGGGTGATGCGCAGGCGCGGGATGAAGCCGAGCTGGATCGCCTGCTGGGTGACCGAGAAGGCGCCCGAGATCACCGCCTGCGAGGCGATCACCGTCGCCATCGTCGCGAGGACCACCATCGGCAGACGGAAATGCTCGGGTGCGAGCAGGAAGAAGGGGGACTTGATGATCTCCAGCGCGTCCGCCGGGCTCGCCGAGAGGATCATGGCGCCCTGCCCGAAATAATTGAGCATCAGCGCCGGCAGCACGAACACCAGCCAGGACATGCGGATCGGCGGGCGGCCGAAATGGCCCATATCGGCATAGAGCGCCTCGGCGCCGGTCACCGCCAGCACCACCGAGCCCATCGCCAGGAAGGCATGGACCGGCTGATCGCCGAAAAAGGCCAGCGCGTAGGCCGGGTTGAGCGCCCACAGCACGCTGGGCATCGCGATCATGTTGACGATGCCGAGCACCGCCAGCACGGTGAAATAGAGCAGCATGATCGGGCCGAACAGCACGCCGATCCGGGCGGTGCCCCGCGCCTGGAGCATGAACAGGCCGATCAGGATCGCAATCGCGATCGGGATGACGAATTCGCCCATCCCGCTCTCGACGACGGTGAGGCCTTCGACCGCCGACAACACCGAAATCGCCGGGGTGATCATCGAATCGCCGAAGAACAGCGCGGTGGCGAACACGCCGAGCAGCACCAGCCCCCGGGTCCAGCGCTTCTCGCCCGAGACCGAGCGCGAAACCAGCGCCAGCAGCGCCAGGCTGCCGCCCTCGCCCTTATTGTCGGCGCGCATGATGATCGAGACGTACTTGATCGTCACCACCACCATCATCGACCAGAAGATCAGGCTCAGCACGCCCATGACGTGCAGCGAATCCGGCCGCAGCGGGTGATGACCAGCGAAGGTTTCGCGAAAGGCATAGATCGGGCTCGTGCCGATATCGCCGAACACGACGCCGATCGCGCCGACCGACAGCTTGAGCAGGCTCTCGCCCGTGCGACCGGCATGACCATCCTGCGGAATGAGCGACTCGTCGCCCGGATTCGGCGGCAACACCTTGTCCTGCGCGTCGTTCATCGGAAGGTCATCGGAGAGAGGCGATGACGTCGAAGGGTCACTCGATCAATTCCCGCCACTTTCGCCGGTCCGCCCCGGCTTCAACGGGCGTGGCACTAGCACCACCCCGCCGGGCCTGCAACGCCGCCCACGACCGGGCGTGCCTTTGCGGGACGCCGGTGCGGAACGCCGGATCATAGGCCGGGCGATGCGGCCCCCGCCTCGCGCTGTGCCGCGGCCGCCCGCATCATGTCGAACATCGCGAGTCGCTGGGCCAGCGGCGCGCGCCATGGCGACGCCGCCGGCAGGCTGGCATAGAGCGCCCGCCAGCGTTGCTCGGCCGCGCCCACATCGCCCGATTCAAGCTCGGCGAAACCCCGGAAGTAGGCAGGCGCCGGATCGCCCGGCTTGGCGACCCGATCGGCGCGATCGAAGGCCAGCGCCACCGCCGGCGTGATATGCGCGCCCGCGACCATGAACAACGCATGGGCATAGCCGATGCGCAGATCGACATCGTCGGGATGCTTCAGGATCGCGTTGCGCAGCAGCCCGGCGGCCGCCCCGTCCATGCCCGTGCGGTGGAAGGCATCGGCGGTGCCCAGCATGATCCCGGTCTCGCCGAAATGGTTGAGGAAGCGCAGCCGCTCGGTGGCGAACAGGGTGTCGCTCCGCAGCCCCTCGTCCCGCCCCGCCGCCGGCGCGCCGGGCAGGCCGGGATTGCCCTGCCAGGCATAGCCCGCTGCCGCGGTGAACAGCGCCGCGGCAGCCAGCATCAGCGCCGACCTGCCGAGCCGCAACGGCCAGGCCAAGATCCCTAGAATGACGAGCGCGAGGATCGCGAAGATCAGCCAGCCCATCATGCCACCCGTCGCCGCCGGAACGCCGTCCGCGCGAGCAGCCAGCCCAAGCCGAGCAGCACGATGGGCGCCGCCCACAGCGGCCACGTCATCGCGTCGATCGCGGGTTGATAGCTGACCCAGCGGCCATAGCGCGCGATCAGCCACGCGCGAATCGCCTGCGGCGTCTCGCCCGCCGCGATCCGCTGGCGGACCAGCGCCCGCATGTCGCCGGCGAGATCGGCATCCGAATCGGCGATCGACTGGCCCTGGCAGACGACGCAGCGGATGGTCTGCATCAGCGCCTGCGCGGCGGCCTCCTGCCGCGCATCGGGAAGCTGGGTGTAGGACAAAGGCGCAGGCGCCAACGTCGGGTCGGCAAGCAGCGCCGTCGGCACCGCCACGAGCAGCAGGAGCGCCCGCCTCACCCCTGCGCATCCCGGATCGCGGCGAGGATGTCGCCGATGTCCTGCGGGCCGATCGGGCCGATATGCTGGAGGCGGATCAGGCCCTTGCCGTCGATCACATAGGTTTCGGGAACGCCCGAGGAGCCGATCGCGATCTGCAGCGCGGATTGGGAATCATCGCCGATGCGATCATAGGGATCGCCATATCGCCGCAGGAAGCCCAGGCTGTCCGCCGGCCTGTCGCGGCTGGCAATGCCCTCGATCACCGCGCCGGACTGCTTGAGCGTCTGCAACTGCGGCATTTCCTCCGCGCAGGGGATGCACCAGCTGCCGAAGATGTTGATCAACCGGACCTTGCCGTCGGCGAAGCTGGCCGAGGTCAGCGGCGGCTGGCCGGGGCGCGTGCTGGGCAGCGAGAAAGCCGGCAGCGGCTTACCGATCATCTGCGACCGCACGCTGTTGTCGTGCGGACGGATCAGCCCGGCTGCGACCAGCGCGAGCACGATCAGGAACGCCGCCAGCGGCAGCCACAACAGGATGCGGATCGTCCTCAGGCTCATCGAAACCTCGCAAATCCGGACTGCTCTTCGGCCTTGCGCCGGCGCGGCAGCGATCGCCCGATCAGCGACAGCGCGCCGCCGATCGCGATCAGCGTGCCGCCCAGCCAGATCAACGTCACGAACGGCTTCCACCACAGCCGCAGCTGCCAGCGCCCGCCCGGCACCGGCTCGCCGACGACGGTGTAGAGTTGCCCGTCGGGCCGCGTCGCGATCGCGCTCTCGCTGGTCTGCTGGGGCGGATTGTCGAAGGTGCGCTGGGCCGGCCGCAGCGTGATCGGGGTGGCGGTGCCGCGCGTCGCCACCAGAGTCGCCTGCACCGCGGTGTAATTCTCGCCCGCGACCGGTTCGATCGCCGCGAAGCGCACCGCATAGGGGCCGACCCGCACCATCTCGCCCGGCCGCGCGGCGACCAGCGTCTCCTGGGTGAAGGCGCTTTCGGAGGCCATGCCGGCGAGGCTCACCGCCACGCCGAAATGCGCGACCACCATGCCCCAGGTGAACAAAGGCGTGCGGCGCAGGTTGCGCTTCCACAGCGGCGCCACGCTCGCCGCGGCGGTGCCGGCGGCAAGCGCCAGCCCGAGCAGCGGCAGGATGTGGAGACCGGGCGCCCACCACAGCGCGACGGCCAGCGCGACGATCACCAGCACCGCCGGGATCGCGATCCGCTTGCCGACCGCCACGATCTGGTCGCGCCGCCAGCGCATCACCGGCCCGGCCGCCATCACCGCGACGAGGATCAGGGCGATCGGCCCTGCGGTCGCGTTGAAATAGGGCGGCCCGACCGAGACCTTGGTGCCCATCGCCTCGGTGAACAGCGGATAGAGCGTGCCGATCAGCACGATCGCGAGGATCACCGAGAGCAGCAGGTTGTTGACCACCAGCGCGCCCTCGCGGCTGACCGGCTCGAAGCGATTGCCCTCGCTGACCGTCGCGATGCGGGCACCGAACAGAGCGAGCGCGCCGCCGATATAGAGCGCCAGCAGTACCAGGATGAAGGCGCCGCGTCGCGGATCCAGCGCGAAGGCATGGACCGAGGTGAGGACGCCCGAGCGCACCAGGAAGGTGCCGACCATGCTCATCGAAAAGGCGACCACCGCCAGCATCACCGTCCAGGCACGCAGGCCATCGCGGGTCGCCAGCACCGTTACCGAATGGAGCAAGGCGGTCGCCGCCAGCCACGGCATCAGCGAGGCGTTCTCGGTCGGATCCCAGAACCACCAGCCGCCCCAGCCCAGCTCATAATAGGCCCAATAGCTGCCGGCGGTGATGCCGAGCGTCAGGAACATCCAGGCGCCGAGCACCCAGGGTCGCATCGCGCGGGCGAAGGCAGGGCCGACGTCGCGGGTCAGCAGCGCGCCGACCGCGAAGGAAAAGGCCACCGACAGGCCGACATAGCCGACGTAAAGCGTGGGCGGGTGGAAGGCGAGACCCGGATCCTGCAACAGCGGGTTGAAGCCATTGCCTTCGGCCGGCACGTCATAGACCCGTGCGAAGGGGTTGGACGAGAACAGCAGGAAGGCGAAGAAGCCGAGCGCGATCACACCCTGCGCGGCGATCGTCGCGGCCAGCGTGCGTTCCGGCAGGCGCCGCTCGAACAGCGCGACCGCGGCGCCGGCCAGCGCCAGGATCGTCACCCACATCAGCATCGAGCCCTCGTGGTTCCCCCACGCGCCGGTGATGCGATACAGCGTCGGCAGGGTCGTCGCGCTATCGTCGACGACCAGCTTCACCGACAGGTCGGTGCGGTAGAAGACGAGCAGCAGGGCGCCGAACGCGGTCGCCGTCATCACCGCCTGCGCGATCGCGACCGGGCGCACCGCCCGCATCAGATCCTCGCCGCCGGCTTTCAGCACAGCTAGGCCGAGGCAGGCCTGGAGCGCCGCGAAGGCCGCCGCGATCCACAGCGCGATCAGGCCGGTCTCAGCGATCATTTCTTCAAACTCGCGCTCTGGTGCATGCCATTGCCGGCCAGTTCGGGCGGCTTGTAATTCTCGTCATGCTTGGCGAGGATCGTATCGGCGACGAACTGGCCGGGGGCGGTGAAGCGCCCCTCCGCGACCACGCCCGATCCCTCGCGGAACAGGTCCGGCACGATGCCGGTATAGCGCGCGGCGACGGTGGCGATCCCGTCGGTGACGCGGAAATCGATGGTGACGCCATCCGTCTCGCGGCGCAGCGAGCCCTTTTCGACGACGCCGCCGAGCCGCACCGCCTGCCCCAGCGCGACATGGTCGCGCAGCGCATCGCTCGGCGAGTAGAAATAGGAGGCGCGATCCTTCAAAGCCGACATGGCGAGCAGCGCCGCACCGACCAGCGCGACGAGCGCGATCAGCGCCAGCACGAGCCTCTGGTTCTTCGCCTTCATCGCCGTTTCAGCGCGTCGGCGGCGCGCTCCGCCCGGCGCATCTGCACGAAGCTCGCCAGCGTGATCGCCAGCGTGCCGAGCCCCGCCACGCCATAGGCCGCGAGCACGAAGGGCCATTGGTTCATGCGTCGCTTCCCATGCGGCGAAGCCGCGCATCGACCTTCTGGCGCGCCAGCATGGCCCGCATCCGCATCAGCACGATCGCGCCGAACAGCAGCGAGAATCCCAGCACCGCGATCGGCAGCGGCCACAGGATCGAGCCGGCGATGGTCGATCCGGTCAGCGTGATGCTCTCGCCCTGGTGGAGCGTGCGCCACCACAGCACCGAATAATGGATGATCGGCAGGTTGATGACGCCGATCACGCCGAAGATCGCCGCGATCCGGCCCTGCCGGCCCTGCTCGGCCTCGGCATGGGCGAGCGCGATATAGGCGATGTAGACGAACAGCAGGACGAGCATCGAGGTCAGGCGACCGTCCCACTCCCACCATGTCCCCCAGGTCGGCCGTCCCCAGATCGAGCCGGATGCGAGGCAGATCGCGGTGAACACCGCACCGGGCAGCGCCACCGCGCGCGCCGCGACATTGGCGAGCGGATGCCGCCAGACCAGTTCCATGATGCTGGCGACGGCGATCCCGCCCCAGCCGGCCATGCCGAGCCACGCCGTCGGTACGTGGATATACATGATCCGCACCGTCTCGCCCTGCAGGTAATCCGGCGGGGTCAGCGTCAGCCCTGCCCCCAATCCTGCGACCACCAGCAGCGCGCCGAGCCAGCCGAGCCAGCCGGTCAATGGGCGCGCAATCTGGAGGAATCGAGCAGGATTGGCGAAGATATGCATATTCAGGCCGAGGCTCTACGACGCGCGGAGCGTCTGGGGAAGGTGGCTTTGGTGCGATGGCACCTTCCCCGAAACCGCGAGATGGGCTTATCCGCGGCCGATCAGCTTCTGCGCCATGCGATCCGCCACGATCGCAGCCGGCTCGCCGGTCGATGCGCTTTCCTGCCAGATCGTGTCCAGGCGGCCCGGAATCTCGGCGATCCGCTTCTCCACCTCGGCGCGATCGCCATGGCCGAGATATTCGAGCCCGACATTGATGATGCCGCCCGCGTTGATGACGTAATCCGGCGCGTAGGTGATGCCGCGTGCATGGATGCGCCCGCCGTCCTCCGGCGTCGCCAGCTGGTTGTTGGCGCCGCCCGCCACCACCGGCGCGCGCAGCGCGGCGATGCTCTCGGCGGTCAGGATCGCACCGAGCGCGCAGGGGCTGATCACGTCGGCCTCGACCGACAGGATGCTGTCGGCCGGCACGGCCTCGCCGCCCAGTTCCGCCGCCAGCGCCTTGGCGCGATCGACGTTGACGTCGGCCAGCGTCAGCTTGGCGCCGTCTCTGGCCAGCAACCGGGCGAGCCCGCCGCCGACGCTGCCGACGCCCTGGATGGCGACATGCACGCCGTTCATGTCATCGCGCCGGAGGGCATGGCGCACCGCGGCCCGGACGCCCAGATAGATCCCATGCGCGGTAAACGGCCCCGGATCGCCGCCAGCGGCACCGCCTGCCACCGGCAGGCCGGAAACATGGCTGGTCTGCTTGGCGACCTCCACCATATCGGCATCCGAAATGCCGACATCTTCGGCGGTGACATAGCGCCCGCCCAGGCTCTCGACCGAACGGCCGAACGCCGCGAGGAGTGCATGGGTCTTGGCGCCGGTCGGATCGGCGAGGATCACCGCCTTGCCGCCGCCCATCGGCAGACCGGCCATCGCGTTCTTGTAGCTCATACCGCGCGAGAGGCGCAGTGCATCGGTGATAGCATCGTCGGAGCGGGCGTAGGTCCAATAGCGGCAACCGCCGGCCGCCGATCCGAGATGGGTGGAATGGATGGCGATAATCGCGCTCAGGCCCGACGCGGTATCCCGGAAGAAGTGGACGCCTTCATGCTCGTCGAAATCGGGATAGTCCCAGGGGGCCATATGCGATCACCTCGCGGCCGGTCCATGACGGGAAGATCAGGGAGCCCGGCCACAATCCCCAGTCACGCTGGCCGAACAAAGGGGACGGTGGGGCGACCGACGGGTCTTGAACCCGCGACCTCCGGTACCACAAACCGGCGCTCTAACCAACTGAGCTACGGTCGCCACAAGCCGTCCACGGCAGCGTGGGGGCGCCATAGGGGCGCCCAACGGCCGGCGTCAAGGCAAGTCCGCCGGCCCGCGCACCGATAATAGAATAGCCGCCGAACGCAACAGATTCGTTCGTATACGATGCTGCCTGCGTTCCGATATGTCGAACGCCGGCCTAAAGGCCCAGTTCGCTGAGCGAAGGATGATCGGCGGGACGCGGCCCCGACGCATCCCAATGGAAGAATCGCTCCCGTTCCGCGATCGCGACGTCGTTGATGCTGGCATGGCGCTCGCACATCAGTCCGGCCGCATCGAATGCCCAATTCTCATTGCCATAGGAGCGATACCAGCCGCCTGCGGCATCCCGCCATTCATAGGCGAAGCGGACGGCGATCCGGTCGTCGGTGAACGCCCATAATTGCTTGATCAGCCGATAATCCTGCTCGGCCTGCCATTTGCGGGTAAGGAAAGCGACGATCGCGGCGCGGCCGGAAAGGAACTCGCTGCGGTTCCGCCAGCGGCTGTCGGCCGTATAAGCGAGCGCGACACGCGCGGGATCGCGGCTGTTCCAGCCATCTTCGGCGGCACGCACCTTGGCGATCGCCGATTCGCGGGTGAAAGGCGGCAAAGGGGGCCGTAGGTCGCTCATCCCGATCCTTCCCGAAATCGTGCCTCGTAGCGCGATCGGGCCGGATTTTACAGGCGCCTGGGAAGACGGACGTGGTGGGCGCGACAGGGATTGAACCTGTGACCCCACCCGTGTGAAGGGTGTGCTCTACCGCTGAGCTACGCGCCCACGTCCGGATGCCGGGATCTGGAAGGCCTGGGCCTTCACCGGCGCGACGGGCAATCCCGTCGGGTTGGGGGCGGTTAGCGCGACCCGGCGTGACTGTCCAGCACTGTTATGTGCGGAAACGGGAAAGACGGCCAAATTCCCCCGAACCGGCCGTCTTTGCCACGGTCTCGACCGACCGCTTTAGTTGACGGCGTCCTTCAGGCCCTTGCCCGCCTTGAATTTGGGCTGGCTCGAGGCCGCGATCGACATCGGCTCGCCGGTGCGCGGGTTTCGCCCGGTCGATGCCTTGCGCTTGCTGACAGAAAAGGTGCCGAAGCCGACGAGGCGAACCTCGTCACCCTTCTTGAGCGTGCCGGTGATGCTGTCGAACACGCTCTCCACGGCCTTGCTCGCATCGCTGCGCGTCAAGCCCGCCGATTCCGCCACCGCGCCGATAAGCTCCTGCTTGTTCATCCCTCAGAAACCCCCTGTCCACTTGTCGGGCCACACCCCGTTTGGAACCTTCAGCCATGTGGAAACACGGCCTTATCGGGAAGAGGGGCGCAAAAAAGGGGCGAGTCAAGCGACCCGCCCCCGTTGTTGCGACCAACCGTTGCAATCAGTGGCGAATCGTCGCCTCGCCCCGCAGCGCCGGGGCCGGCTCCGCCGCCAGTTCGTCCGCCTCGGTCCACTCGATCGGCACGATCGGCGACACCAGCGCGCGGGCCAGCACCTCATCGAGATGCGAGACCGGCACGATCTCCAGCCCGTCGGTGATCGAGCTCGGGATCTCGGCGAGATCCTTCTCATTCTCCTCGGGGATCAGCACGGTGCGGATGCCGCCGCGCAGCGCCGCCAGCAGCTTCTCCTTGAGGCCGCCGATCGGCAGCACGCGGCCGCGCAGGGTGACCTCGCCGGTCATCGCCACATCCTTGCGCACCGCGACGCCGGTCAGCGTCGAGATGATCGCGGTGGCCAGACCGATGCCGGCCGACGGGCCGTCCTTGGGCACCGCGCCCTCGGGCAGATGGATATGGATGTCCTTCCGCGCGAACAGGCTCGGCCGCACGCCATAGGCCGGCGACCGCGCCTTCACGAAGGAGAAGGCGGCCTGCACCGATTCCTTCATCACGTCGCCGAGCTTGCCGGTGGTGGAGATCAGCCCCTTGCCGGGCACCGTCACCGCCTCGATCGTCAGCAGCTCGCCGCCGACCTCGGTCCAGGCGAGGCCGGTCACCGCACCGATCTGGTCCTCGGTGTCGGACACGCCGTAGCGATATTTCCGAACACCGGCGAACTCCGCGAGGTTGCCGGCATCGACGGTGATCGCCTTGGCCTTCTTCTCGAGGATGCGACGCAGAACCTTGCGCGCCAGCCGCGCGATCTCGCGCTCCAGCGTGCGGACGCCGGCTTCCCGCGTGTAATAACGGATCAGGTCGAGCAGCCCGTCGTCGGTGAGCGTGAACTCGCCCTCCTTGAGGCCATGCGCCTCGATCTGCTTGGCGAGCAGATGCGCCTTGGCGATCTCCAGCTTCTCCTGCTCGGTATAGCCCTCGAGCCGGATGATCTCCATGCGGTCGAGCAGCGGCTGCGGCAGGTTCAGGCTGTTCGCGGTGCACACGAACATCACGTCCGACAGATCGATGTCGATCTCCAGATAATGATCCTGGAACTTGGCGTTCTGCTCCGGGTCGAGCACTTCGAGCAGAGCCGACGCCGGATCACCGCGGAAATCCTGGCCGAGCTTGTCGATCTCGTCGAGCAGGAACAGGGGATTGCTGGTCCCTGCCCGCTTGAGGTTGGTAACGATCTTGCCCGGCAGCGAGCCGATATAGGTCCGCCGGTGACCGCGAATCTCGGCCTCGTCGCGGACGCCGCCCAGCGACTGGCGGATGAACTCGCGCCCGGTCGCCTTGGCGATCGACTTGCCGAGCGAGGTCTTGCCGACGCCCGGCGGGCCGACGAGGCACAGGATCGGCCCCTTCAGCTTGTTGGTGCGCGCCTGCACCGCGAGATATTCGACGATGCGCTCCTTCACCTTCTCCAGCGCATAATGATCCTCGTCGAGAATCGCCTGGGCGGCCTCGATATCCTTCTTGATCTTGCTCTTCTTGCCCCACGGGAGCCCGAGCAGGACGTCGAGATAGTTGCGCACGACCGTGGCCTCGGCCGACATCGGCGCCATCGTCTTGAGCTTCTTGAGCTCGGCGGTCGCCTTGGTGCGGGCTTCCTTGGAGAGCTTGAGCGTCGCGATCTTCTGGGTCAGCTCGGCGACTTCGTTGCCGTCCTCCCCCTCCTCGGCACCCAGCTCGCGCTGGATCGCCTTGAGCTGCTCGTTCAGATAATATTCGCGCTGGGTCTTCTCCATCTGGCGCTTCACGCGCGAGCGGATCTTCTTCTCGACCTTGAGCACGCCGAGCTCGCCCTCCATGAAGGCGAACGCCATCTCCAGCCGCTTGAGCGGGTCGGCCTCGATCAGCATCGCCTGCTTGTCGGCGACCTTCACCGCGATGTTGGCGGCGACCATGTCGGACAGCTTGTTGGCGGTCTCCACCTGCCCGAGCTGGGTCGAGGTCTCGGCCGGCAGCTTCTTGTTGAGTTTGGCATAATTGTCGAACTGATCGACCACCGAGCGCATCAGCGCCTGCGCCTCGGCGCCTTCCGGCTCCTCGGGATCGTCGATCAGCGTGACGGTCGCGGTGAGCGACTTGCCGTCGCCTTCCAGCGCCTCCATCGTCGCGCGCTGCTTGCCCTCGACCAGCACGCGCACCGTGCCGTCCGGCAGCTTGAGCAGCTGGAGCACGGTGGCGACGACGCCGAGATCATAGAGCGCCGAGCGATCGGGATCATCCTCGGCCGGATCGAGCTGGGCGACGAGGAAGATGTTCTTGTCGGCTGCCATCGCGGTTTCGAGCGCCGCCACGGATTTCTCGCGGCCCACGAAGAGCGGCACGATCATGTGCGGGAAGACGACGATGTCGCGCAGAGGCAGGACGGGAAGCGTATCGGTCAAATGTGGTCTCCGGCAGGACGGCGATGAGTCCGCCCCGTTCGGAGAGCAATATGGCGATGGAGGGCGCCCGCATCAATGCGGACGCCGCTCATCCTGTCCCACGCCCTTCTCGGGCGCGGGAGATCAGGCTTTTTCGGCGTTAGAAAGTAACGCCGCTCTTGATGCCGAACACGACCAGATTGCGGGCATCGTGATAGCCGCCCGGGTTGGCGACATATTGCACGTTGGGCCGCACCACCAACCAGTCGCGGAAGTGGATACCGTAATAGAGTTCGGCTTCATATTCGGCATCGGGCTTCTCGGTGCCCGGCGTGGCCAGCACCAGCGCCTCGGCGGCGCGGCCATTATAGTTGGTCCGCGCGACGGCGAGGCCGATATCGTCCTTCGGGCGGAACGCGAACGGGCCGACATAGGTCGCGCCGACCGCCACCTGGTTATCGGTCTTCTCGGTGTTGCGATCGGTCTGGGTCACGTTGACGAACACGCTGAGGCCATGCGTCACGGACGGCCCCTTCACGGGATCGTCGGTGTAGGTGCCGGTCAGCTGCTGCTGCAGCAGGACGTAGATGCCGTAGCGACCCGAATGGTCCATCGGGTCGAGGCCGGTGATCGCGGTCGGGCGATGATCGTCGCCCACCAGCACGTCGACCGCGTTGGAGCTGTTGTACCAGCCGCCGATCCGGTAGGTGCCGGGCAGATGGTTCGTGCCGAGATGCGGCGTCCATCCGAATTCGAACGGGACGAGCACGCCGGTCGCGCCGCCGTGGCTGAGCGCGAAATCATTCTTCAGGTTGTTCGGGTTGTTCTCATAGGCGCCGATCATCGCATACCAGCTCTTGTGCTTAGCGCGCAGCCGCGCGCCCCACTGCGAAACCGGCCAGTTATACCAGTAATCGCCCGCGATATTGCCGACGGGCGCGCCACAGAAGGACAGATTCTCGAAATCACAGGAGAAGGACGAGAAATCCGTTCCCATGGCGAGGCGGCCCGCCTTGAGGTCCAGCGTCGGGGTGATCTGCTGCTGATACCAGAGCTCGGTCAGGCGCCAGGTCTGGCCGCGGCCATAGACTTCCTGCACCTGCTGGAGATCGTTGAGGCCGGCGTGGGCGCCGAGATCGTCACCGCGGCGATAGGTGATCGTCGCCTGGAACGTACCGCCCTTGAGGCCGAGCAGCTTATCCGTGTCGACCGTCGCGCCGAAGGTGAACTGGCCGGTTTCGGTGGCGTCATGCCGTTCGCCACCCTGCACGTTGGCCGCAAATTCGCTGGTGTAACCGGCGGTCAGATCGACGCCATCGTTACGCAGCTTGGTGCGCAGGCCGCCCCACTCGCCGGTCAGCGTCGAGGGCGTCTTGGGCTGCTGCTGCGAATCGGCAGCATCGTTGGTGCCATTGGCGTCCGGCACCTGCTTGGCCTGCTGAGCTAGTGCCGGAACAGGGGCAAGCGTCAGCGCAGACGCCGCGAGCGCGGCGCCTCGAAAGCGAGAAATCGACATATATTCAGTCCTTGGCAGGTGCGGTCATCCCGAAGATGCCGATGAAAACATAGCAGATGAGCGGAATGATCAGCGCCGTGGCGATGCTGGTGGCATCCGCCAGCCCGCCGGTGGCGAGCGGCAGGATCGCGCCACCGACGATCGCCATGCAGAGCAGGCCTGATCCCTCGGCGGTCTTGGCGCCAAGTCCTTTAAGGGACAATGAAAAGATCGTCGGGAACATGATCGAGTTGAACAGCCCGACGGCGATCAGCGCCCAGCCGGCGATCGGCCCGGAAGTGAACATCGACGCCAGCACCAGCAAACCGGCAAGGGCGGCGAATGCCGCCAGCAGGCGGCCCGGCTCGATCCGCTGGAGCAGCGCGGCGCCGACGAAACGGCCGACCATCGCGCCACCCCAATAGAGCGAAAGGCGATGGCCGGCGGTCTCGGCGTCGATCCCCATGGTTGACGGCAGCTGCAGATAATTGACCAGCGTGCTGCCGATCGACACCTCGGCGCCGACATAGGCGAACAGCGCGATCACGCCGAGCAGCACCCGGCGATTACCGAGCAGCGAGAGGCTGTCCATGAAGCCGACCGCCTCGGGCCGCTCGTCGCGCACCGCGTTGCGGCGCGCCCAGAAGATCCCCGCGATGATCAGCAGGACGATCGCGATGGCCACATAGACATGCGCGATCACGGCGCTTTCGCTCGCGCGGAAGGCGTCCAGCGCCGTGCCCGAAAGTGTCGAAGGATCGGTGGCAGCGGCGCCGCTCAGGATCAGGCTCGAGCCGACGAACGGCCAGACCGTGGTGCCCAGCGAGTTGAAGGCCTGCGCGAAGGTGAGCCGGCTGCTCGATGTCTTTTCGTCACCCAGCAGCGCGATGAAGGGATTGGCCGCGACCTGGAGGATGGTGATGCCGCCGGCGAGGACGAACAGCGCGCCAAGGAAGCTCGCATACATGCCCGATCCCGCTGCCGGCCAGAAAAGCAGGGCGCCGATAGCGCTGACCACGAGGCCAGTGACGATGCCGCGGAGATATCCGATCCGCGCGACCAGCGCGCCGGCTGGCACAGACACGATGAAATAGGCCGTGAAGAACGCAAACTGGGTAAGCATCACATCCGCGTAACTGAGCGAATAGAGGCCCTTGAGCTTGGGGATGAGAATATCGTTGAGGCTGGTGGCGCCGCCCCACATGAAGAACAGACCGATCACCAGCCACGCCAGTGTCCGGGACGTTCCCCCCTTCGCTTCCACAGCAGCCTGATTCATGGACACCCTGCTCCCCTTTATAGATGGAGGAGTGTCGCCCCCTCCCCGCGTGACAACTACCCAAAGAAAATTAGGTTTCGTCTTGCAACGCTAAGCCCTAGCTTTTTTTGAATACTCAGACAAGTTTCCCGACATGATAAAAAAAGAGCGCCCCCGGTTTCCCGGGGGCGCCCTGTGCTTGAGCCGGCAAGACGCGATCAGGCGGCGCCCGAAGCTTCCTTTGCCTTTTTGGCGAAGACGCGAATCGGCTCCTTGCGGCCCTCGATCACGTCCTTGTCGATCATGATCTCGTCGACGCCTTCCATCGACGGCAACTCGAACATCGTGTCGAGCAGGATCGATTCGAGGATCGACCGCAGGCCGCGCGCGCCGGTCTTGCGATCGATCGCCTTCTTGGCGACCGCGACCAGCGCCTCGTCGGTGAAGGAGAGCTTCACGCCCTCCATGTCGAACAGCTTCTGATACTGCTTCACCAGCGCGTTCTTGGGCTCGGACAGGATCTTGACCAAGGCGACCTCGTCGAGATCCTCCAGCGTCGCGATCACCGGCAGACGGCCGACGAACTCGGGGATCAGACCGAACTTGAGCAGATCCTCGGGCTCGCACTGGCGCAGCGTCTCGCCGACGCGGCGCTCTTCCGGGCTCGACACGAAGGCGCCGAAGCCGATCGACTTGCCCTGCAGGCGATCCGCGATGATCTTCTCGAGGCCCGAGAAGGCGCCGCCGCAGATGAACAGGATGTTGGTCGTGTCGACCTGGAGGAACTCCTGCTGCGGATGCTTGCGGCCACCCTGCGGCGGAACGCTCGCGGTGGTGCCTTCCATCAGCTTGAGCAGCGCCTGCTGGACGCCCTCGCCCGACACGTCGCGCGTGATCGAGGGATTGTCGGCCTTGCGGCTGATCTTGTCGATCTCGTCGATGTAGACGATGCCGCGCTGCGCGCGCTCGACATTATAGTCGGACGCCTGGAGCAGCTTGAGGATGATGTTCTCGACATCCTCGCCGACATAGCCCGCCTCGGTGAGCGTCGTCGCGTCGGCCATGGTGAACGGCACGTCGAGGATGCGCGCGAGCGTCTGCGCGAGCAGCGTCTTGCCGCAACCGGTCGGCCCGACGAGCAGGATGTTCGACTTGGCGAGCTCGACCTCGGCACCCTTGGCGCCATGATTGAGCCGCTTGTAATGATTGTGGACCGCCACCGAGAGCACGCGCTTGGCCTTAAACTGGCCGATGACATAGTCGTCGAGGACGTCGCAGATCTCCTGCGGGGTGGGCACGCCACCGTCCTTCTTCGACACCAGCGCGGACTTCGTCTCCTCGCGGATGATGTCGTTGCACAGCTCTACGCACTCGTCGCAGATGAACACGGTGGGGCCTGCGATCAGCTTGCGGACCTCATGCTGGCTCTTCCCGCAGAACGAGCAATATAAAGTGCTCTTGCTGTCGCCGCCGCTCAATTTCGTCATATTCCGTCCTTCAGCGCCGGATATCCGGCTGTCATAATTGACTCGGGCAGTCTAGCCGCTTGGCCTATCCGGGCAATGGCCTTCGCGTCAAATCCCGTTGCGCCTACCCGAACCGTCGCCACGATGGCTCTACTCTAGCGGAGCAATCGTCAATATGTGGCGAATTTTGCCGGAGACAAGACAAGCCTCCAAGACGCCGAGCCGAACTGGGCGGAGCCTGGTGCGCATGCTTGGCCGCCACTGCCGCCACCGTCGGCGGCGCCCACTATCCGTCAGACAAGTGGACTTGCCGGGTTCGATCACCGCATGCGTGATGTGCCGTCGCTCCGGCACCAGCACGCCGGGCGGCCAAGCCCCGTTTCGGGAAACCCGGCCGCCCAGCCCCAGCCTATCGCATCAGGCGGCGGGCTTCTCGTCGGTCGGCGCCGGGCGCTTGTCGAACACCTCGTCGATCAGGCCGAATTCCTTGGCCTCATCGGCCTCCAAGAACTTGTCGCGATCCATCGCGTGCTCGATCGCCTCGATCGGCTTGCCGGTATATTGCGCGTAAAGCGAATTCAGGCGGTGGCGCATCCGCAGGATCTCGCGCGCCTGAATCTCGATGTCCGCGGCCATGCCCTGCGCACCGCCCGAAGGCTGGTGGATCATGATGCGGCTGTTGGTCGTCGCGATCCGCATGCCCGGCTCGCCCGCCGCGAGCAGGAAGCTGCCCATCGACGCGGCCTGGCCGATGCACAGCGTGCCGACGCGCGGACGGATATACTGCATGGTATCATGGATCGCGAGGCCCGCCGTGACGACGCCGCCCGGCGAGTTGATGTACATGAAGATGTCCTTCTTCGGGTTCTCGGACTCGAGGAAGAGCAACTGCGCGCAGATCAGCGAGGCCATATGGTCCTCGACGCCGCCGGTGATGAAGACGATGCGCTCGCGGAGCAGGCGCGAATAGATGTCGAAGCTGCGCTCGCCGCGGCTCGATTGCTCGATGACGATCGGCACGAGGCCGGCCGCTGCATCGTTGTGGAAAATGCCTTCCGGAGTGGTCACGGTCATGAAAATCGGCGTCCTTCTGCCCTAGCCGGGATTACATCGGCGCTTGGCGAGAGGACTTCAAGGGGGATTGGGGCAGCGTCCGGCCGCCATCCACAGGAGAGTGTAAGGGGCTCAGCGTTCGCCGGGCGCCGGCAGTGCCAAATAGGCCAACCGCCGCATCTCGCGCCGCCCCCGCGTCACCGTATCGAGAATCAGTCCGCAAAAGAAACTGAGCGAAGCGAGGATGCCGAGCCCGGTGACGAGGACCGCGGTCGGCTGGCGCGGCACCAGCCCGGTCTGCGCGTAGGTGGCGATCAGCGGGATCGCCAGGATCAGCGCCAGGATCAGCAGCAGCAAACCGATATTGCCGAAGAACAGCACCGGCCGCTCGATCCGATAGAGGTTCAGGATCGTCTTGAGGATGCGCCAGCCGTCGCGATAGGTGGAGAGCTTGGACGCCGAGCCTTCCGGGCGGGCGCCATATTCGGTTTCGATCTCGGACACCGGCATCCGCAGTTCCAGCGCGTGGACGCTGATCTCGGTCTCGATCTCGAAGCCGGCGGACAGGATCGGGAAGCTCTTCACGAAACGGCGCGAGAAGACGCGATAGCCGGACAGGATATCGGAGAAGCTGCGGCCGAAGAGCTGGGCCAGCATCCCGGTCAGCATCCGATTGCCCAGCCTGTGGCCGCGCCGATAGGCCAGTTCGACCTCCGAACGGCGCGAGCCCACCACCATGTCGAGATTCTCGTCGATCAAGCGCTCGACCAGCAGGGGAGCGGCGCCGGCATCATAGGTCGCGTCGCCATCGGCCATCACATAGACGTCGGCCTCGACATCCGCGAACATCCGGCGGACGACATGGCCCTTGCCCTGCATCCGCTCGGTGCGGACGATCGCGCCGGCTGCACGGGCATAATCCACCGTGCGATCCGAACTGTTGTTGTCGTAGACGTAGATCGCCGCATCGGGCAGCGCCGCACGGAAGGCGGCGACCGTCTGACCGATCGCCGCTTCCTCATTATAACAGGGCAGGATGACGGCGATACGGGGCTCGACCGCTTCCCGAACACCAACCGTCATTCATTCCTCCGTTCGCACTGAGCGTGTCGAAGTGCGTGAAACCAACGCGCCCCGCCCGCCGCACGTCCTTCGCTCATGCTTGGGACGAACGGGGACGAGGGTTGGCTTCGATCAGGCCTCGGCCTTCTTGGCAGGCGCCTTCTTGGCGGCCGGCTTCTTGGCCGGTGCTTCGGCAGCGTCCGTCGCTTCGTCGGCAGCGGCCTTCTTCGGCGCGGCCTTCTTGGCGGCCGGCTTCTTGGCCGGGGCCTCCTCGGCAACGGCTTCGGCTTCTGCTTCGGCCGGGGCGGCTTCCGCCTTCTTCTTGGCGGCGGGCTTCTTGGCCGGCTCGGCCTTCACGTCCTCGGCTTCGGCCGGCTCAGCCTTCTTGGCAGCGGCCTTCTTCGCCTTGGGCTTATGGTCATGGTCATGGTCATGGTCATGATCATGGTCGTGGTCGTCATGGTCGTGGCCATGGTGATCATGATCGTGGTTGTGGACATGGGTGCCGGACGCGAAGCCATCCTCGCTCTCGATCGCGGCTTCCAGCTCTTCGCGGGTCACGGTGCGATCGCTGATCTCGGCCTTGCCGAACAGGAAGTCGACGACCTTGTCCTCATAGAGCGGCGCGCGCAGCTGGGCGGCCGCCATCGGATCCTGCTGGACATATTCGAAGAAACGCTTCTGGTCTTCCGGGCGATACTGCTGGGCAGCCTGCTGCATCAGGCGCTGCATCTCGGCCTGGCTGACCTCGACGCCATTGGCCTGGCCGATCTCGGAGAGGAGCAGGCCGAGGCGCACGCGGCGCTCGGCGATCGCCTCGTAATCGCCCTTGTCGGCTTCCAGCTCGGCCATCGCCGCGGCCGGATCGGCCTCGTGCGTGGTCTCATGCTCGAGCTGCGACCAGATCTGCTGGAACTCGGCAGCGACCATCGACGGCGGCACCGGGAAGTCGTGACCCTCGGCGAGCTGATCGAGCAGCTTGCGCTTCATATAGGTGCGGGTCAGGCCGTTCAGCTCCTGCTCGACCTGGCCCTTGATCAGCTCCTTGAGCTGGTCGAGGCCGGTCAGGCCCAGCTGCTTGGCGAACTCGTCGTCGATCACCTGCTCGGCCGGCACCTTCAGCTCGGTGACGGTGACGGCGAACACGGCATCCTTGCCGGCCAGCTCCTTGGCGGGATAATCCTTCGGGAAGGTGACGTTCAGATCGCGGCTCTCGCCCTTCTTCACGCCTTCCAGGCCGCTCTCGAAACCGGGGATCAGACGACCCGAGCCGAGCTCGATCGACATGCCCTCGCCGGTGCCGCCATCGAAGGCGACGCCGTTCACGGTGCCCTTGTAATCCATCACGACGAGATCGCCCTCGACCGCCGGATGCCCCTCGGGTGCATCCTCATGGCGCTTGGACTGGGCGGCGATGCGCTCGATCTGGTCGTTGATCTCGGCCTCGGGGGCCTCGACGGTCAGGCGCTCGAGCGTGAGGCCTTCGATCTGCGGGGCGGGCACGTCCGGCAGCACCTCGAGGGTGACGGCCAGTTCGGCGTCCTTGCCCTCTTCATAGGCCTCGTCGAGATCGACGGCCGGCTGGGTCGCCGGGCGCAGCTTCTGCTCGGCGAGCAGCGACTGCACGCTGTCCTGCACGGTCGCGTTCAGCGCGTCCTGATGCAGGGCCGGGCCATGCATCTTCTTGACGAGGTTGGCGGGCACCTTGCCGGGGCGGAAACCCGGCATCTTCATCTGGGGCGCCATCTGCTTCACCTGAAGCTCGACCCGCGCGGCGATATCCTTCGCCGGGATCGTGACCTTGTAGCCACGCTTCAGTCCCTCGTTCAACGTCTCGACAGTCTGCATGATCGGCCTTCTTGTCTCGGGAATCTCTTTAAGCGGCACCAGTCCGGGCGGAGGGACTGGTGCGGGCGAAGGGACTCGAACCCCCACATCTTGCGATACTGGAACCTAAATCCAGCGCGTCTACCAGTTCCGCCACGCCCGCGTGCTTGCCGCCGGTCGGCGCGCGTCTATAGCAGGCCGGCGCGCGAGGGCAAGCGCACTGGTAGTGCAAGCATCGGCCACCGCCAATCACAAATTGCGCGCCGGATGACTGGACGCCGCCGCCACAGGCGTCATGATGCCGCCATGACCGATCCCGTCACCCTCGCGTCGCCCGGCCTCGCCGTCACCATCTCGCCGCTCGGCGCCGAATTGCAGGCCGTGACCGACGAGCGCGGCCGCGATTGGCTATGGGACGGCGACGAACGCTGGTGGACCGGCCGCGCCCCGGTCCTGTTTCCGACCGTCGGCGCGCTGGCGAATGCGACGGCACGGTTCGGCGGCCGGGATTACCCGATGGCCCAGCACGGCTTCGCCCGGAAGCGCGCCTTCGCGGTGATCGAGCAGGTCGAGCGATCGGCGACATTCCGGCTGGAGGCCGACGAGGACAGCAAGGCGCATTATCCCTTCGCCTTCCGCCTCGATGTCACGCATCAGCTCGACGGCACGACGCTGGAGACGGTGTCGCAGGTCACCAACATGGGCGACGTGCCGATGCCGGCCGGCGCGGGCTACCATCCTGCGCTTCGCTGGCCGTTGCCGGGCACCGGTGGCGCCTCGCGCTTCGAACATATCCTCCGCTTCGATGCCGACGAGCCCGAGCCGATCCGGGGCGTGATCGCAGGCGGCCTGCTCGGTGGCGAACACCCCACCCCGATCCGGGAAGACACCCTCGCCCTGCACGATTCGCTGTTCGAGAATGACGCACTGGTGCTCGATCGGCCGAACAGCCGGGGGCTATGGTATGGCGTGCCGGGCCAGCCCGGCGTCCGCGTCGATTTCGCGGACATGCCCTATCTCGGCATCTGGACCAAGCCTGGCGCCGGCTATCTGTGCATCGAGCCCTGGCATTCGCACGCCGACGACGCAGGCTTCTCCGGCGAATTCGCGGAGAAGCCCGGCATCGTCACGCTCGCGCCGGGCGAAAGCCGGGACTTCGCGATGGCGCTGACCTTCGGCGTGCTTCTCTAGAGGTGGCCTCTCGTGCTCCTGCGCAGGCAGGAGCCCAGAGCCACGGGCGTAGCCGGTCTTCACCTGGGCTCCTGCCTACGCAGGAGTACGAAAGGCAATAGGTAGCGCACCGCCGGAACCCGAAAGTTCGGAGCCATCTCCGGATCGCCGCGTTCGATGGCTGGCACCCGCCGTCGCCAGCGTATCAGTGGAGTATCCCGTGGACCTGACCCAGACCCAAATCCCGCTGTCCGAAGCCGCGTCGCAAGGAAGCCTCGCGGTCGCGCTCCATTTCAAGCTGATCGCGACGCTGCACAGCATCGGCAAGCTCGACGACGGAGAGGTAGCGACCGTCGGCCAGGCGCTGATCGCCGAACTGCCCGGCGTGCAGGAGCGCTTCGAGGCGTGGACCCTGCTCGAAAGCCTGATCCCCGATTTTCAGCGCCCCGAACGCGTGAACGGCTGAACTCAGCCGTCCAGCGCCTTCTTGAGCAGTTCGTTGACCACGCCCGGATTGGCCTTGCCGCCCATTGCGCGCATCGTCTGGCCGACGAAGAAGCCGAACAACTTGTCCTTGCCGCCGCGATAGTCGGCGACCTTGTCGGGGTTGGCGTCCATCACCTTGGCGATCTCGGCCTCGATCGCGCCGGTGTCGCTGGTCTGCTTGAGGCCGCGCTCCTCGACGACGACGCCGGCATCCTGCCCGGTCTCCAGCATCACCTCGAACACCTGCTTGGCAAGCGTGCCCGACAAGGTGCCGTCCGCGACCAGCGTGAGCAGTCCGGCGGCCTGCTTCGGCGACACCGGGCTGTTGGCGATATCACGGCCCAGCCGGTTGAGCGCGCCGAACAGCTCCGACATCACCCAGTTGGCCGCCGTCTTGGCCGGCGCGCCCTCATCCAGCATCTGCTCGAACCAGCGCGCCGTCTCGACGTCCGCGGTCAGCACATCGGCATTGTAGGTGGAGATGCCGAGCACCTCCTCGTAGCGCTTGCGCTTGGCATCGGGCAGTTCCGGCAGCGATGCGCGCGCTTCCTCCAGAAAGGCATCGTCCAGGATGAGCGGCAGCAGGTCCGGGTCCGGGAAATAGCGATAGTCGTGCGCGTCTTCCTTGGACCGCATCGATCGGGTCGCGCCTTTGCCGCCATTGCCATCGGGGTCGAACAGGCGGGTCTCCTGCACCACGGTGCCGCCATCCTCGATGAGATCGACCTGACGGCGCGCCTCCAGTTCGATCGTCGCCATGACGAAACGGATCGAGTTGACGTTCTTGGTTTCGGTGCGCGTACCGAATTCCTCGCCGGGCCTGCGCACCGAGACGTTGACGTCGGCGCGCATCGAGCCCTGCTCCATATTGCCGTCGCACGAGCCGACATAGCGCAGAATCGATCGGAGCTTCTTGACGTAAGCCCCTGCTTCCGCGGGCGAACGCATATCCGGCTTGGAGACAATCTCCATCAGCGCCACGCCCGAGCGATTGAGATCGACATAGGAGCGGGTCGGATGCTGATCGTGCATCAGCTTGCCGGCATCCTGCTCGACATGGATGCGCTCGATCCCAATCGTCTTAGGCTCGGCGCCCTCCGGCTCGACCAGCAGCGAACCTTCGCCGACAAGCGGATGGAAAAGCTGCGAAATCTGATACCCCTGCGGCAGATCGGCATAGAAATAATTCTTGCGATCGAAGCGCGACCACTGGTTGATCGGCGCATTGATCGCCATGCCGGTGCGCACCGCCTGGCGAATGCATTCGCGGTTCGGCACCGGCAGCATACCCGGCATCGCCGCGTCGATCAGGCTGACCTGCGAATTGGGCTCCGCGCCGAACGCCGTGGCCGCGCCCGAGAAGAGCTTGGATTCCGACGTGATCTGCGCGTGGACCTCGAGGCCGATCACGACCTCCCACTCGCCGGTGCCGCCCTGGATACGATAGCTGCTCATGATCCGATCCGATGATGAAAATAGTTGATGGCTGAAAGAATGGCGTCGCTGGCGATCAGGGCGCCGAACCAGCAAAAGGCGATCAGGCGCAGGATCGAGGCTTCGAAACCCAGCAGCTGCCCTTCATGATGGGCGAATCCTGCTGCGATCCAGCCCACCGCCAAGGCTGGCAGGCCCAATTGCCATTCGCCGCGTACCAGCGCCGAATTGCCCATCGTCAGCCCCAGGATAAACACTGCAAGCAACACGAAAAATCGCGCCAGAACAGCATGATCGAAGGCGTGATTATCAATCTCGGCAAGCGAATTGCCGACATAGGCCGACAGGATCGCGCCGAACGCGACATTGACCGCCTCCTGCGCGTCCCGGAGCACGCGCATGTTGCGGCGACGGAAGGCGCCGTCGCCTACCACCAGACCTTCGGACGCGCCGTGAAGCCAGCCCGCTCCTCGATCGCCAGAGCGGCGTTCAGCACGCCTTGCTCGTCGAGCGGACGGCCGATGATCTGCAGGCCCAGCGGCAGCCCCTGCCCGTCCAGCCCGCCCGGCACCGACATCGCCGGCAGGCCGGCCAGCGACGAGGGCACGGTGAAGACGTCGTTCAGATACATGGCGATCGGATCGTCCGATTTCTCGCCGAGACCGAAGGCGGCGGACGGCGCGGTCGGCGTCAGCAGCACGTCGCACTGGGCAAAGGCCTGCTCGAAATCACGCACGATCAGCGAGCGCACCTTCTGCGCCTGGGTGAAATAGGCGTCGTAGAAGCCGGCCGAAAGCACATAGGTGCCGATCATGATGCGGCGCTTGACCTCGGCACCGAAGCCCTCGGCGCGGGTCGCGGCGTACATCTGCTGGAGGTTGGCGCCGTCCGGCAGATCGCGCAGGCCGTAGCGCACGCCGTCATAGCGTGCGAGGTTGGAGGAGGCCTCCGCCGGCGCGATGATGTAATAGGTCGGCAGCGCATATTTGGTGTGCGGCAGCGAGACCTCGACGATCTCGGCGCCGGCATCCTTCACGAAGTCGATGCCCTGCTGCCACAGCGCCTCGATCTCGGGCGGCATGTTGTCGACCCGATATTCCTTCGGAACGCCGACCTTCTTGCCCTTGAGATCGCCCGACAATCCTTTTTCCCAAGCGGGCACGGGGATATCCAGCGAGGTGGCGTCCTTGGCGTCGAAGCCCGACATCGCCTCGAGCATGATCGCGCAGTCGCGCACGTCGCGCGCCATCGGCCCGGCCTGATCGAGCGAGGATGCGAAGGCGACGACACCCCAGCGCGAGCAGCGGCCATAGGTCGGCTTGATGCCCGAGATGCCGGTGAAGGCGGCGGGCTGGCGGATCGAGCCGCCGGTGTCGGTGCCGGTCGCGCCCGGCGCCATCCGCGCCGAGACCGCCGAGGAGGATCCGCCCGACGAGCCGCCCGGTGCCAGCGAGGCATTGCCGCCATCGTTGCGCTTCCAAGGCGAGATCACATTGCCGAATGCCGAGGTCTCGTTGGACGAGCCCATCGCGAACTGGTCGAGGTTGAGCTTGCCGAGCATCCCGGCGCCGGCCGCGAACAGCTTGCCGGAGACGGTCGACTCATATTCCGGCACGAAGCCCTTGAGGATGCTCGAAGCCGCAGTGGTCTCGACACCCTTGGTCGCGAACAGATCCTTGATGCCGAGCGGCACGCCGGAAAGCGGCTTGAGATCGCCGGACACCCTGGCGGCATCGGCCGTGTCGGCGGCGGCCAGCGCCAGCTCCGGCGTCTCGACCAGCCAGGCGTTGAGCGGGCGGCCCTGCTCCACGGCGGCGTTGAACGCCGTCGCCACTTCGCGGGCGGAGAAGGTGCCGGCGGCCACGCCGTCGCGGATGGCAGCGATACCGAGGTCGGTCAGGTCGGCGGACATTATTCGATCACCTTGGGAACGGCGAAGAAGCCATGTTCGGCCTGCGGGGCGTTCTTGAGCACGGCATCGCGGATGCCGCCGCCGGTCGCGTCATGGGTGACGACGTCGTCGCGCAGGCGCAGATGGTTGGGGATGACGGCGGCGAGCGGCTCGACGCCCGAGGTATCGACCTCGCCCAGTTGCTCGACCATGCCGAGGATCTTGTTGAGTTCGGGCACCAGCGCCTCCGCTTCCGCATCGTTCATGGCGATGCGGGCGAGGCCGGCGATCTTGCGGACGGTGGCGAGGTCTACTGACATGCAGCGCGGCTATCATCCGCAATCCTACACTTCAAGCGCCTTGCCCGAACGAGGCCCGCCCCTTAAGCCCTGCCGCTCATGGCCGCACGCCGCTTCCTCTACGTCATCGTCGCGATCATCGTCCTGATCCTGGGAGCGGGCATCGTCTGGACGCTGTTTCCCGAAACGGTGATGCGCTGGACGTTCGTGCCGACCATCTCCTTTTCCACGCCGCCGGAAGCCGGCGCCCCCGATTACAGCGAACCCGGCGCCTGGTTGTCACGACCCGGCACGCCCGACGATCCGGCCGACTGGCTGCCCCCCGGCGTGCCCGGCACCGCGCGGACCAAAGCGGTGGTCTTCTTCGTGCCGCCGACCACCTATCTGAGCCGTGCCCACTGGAACGCGCCGATCGACGACCAGGAGATGGACCGGCGCGCCCATGTGCTGGTGCCGACCGAGGTCTCGACGTTCAGCAACGTCGCCCGCGTCTGGGCGCCGCGCTATCGGCAGGCGACGGTGGGCGCGTTCCTCACCACCAAGCCCGATTCCGCCAAGGCCCTGCAGCTCGCTTATTCGGACGTCGCGCGGGCGTTCGACGCTTTCCTGAACCAGGCGCCGCCGGACGCCCCGATCATCCTCGCGGGGCACAGCCAGGGCAGCTACCACCTGCTCCACCTGCTGCACGACAAGGTGGCCGGCGACAGGCGACTGAGGCGGCGGATCCTCGCCGTCTATGCGGTCGGCTGGCCGGTTTCGGTGGCCACCGACCTGCCGGCGCTCGGCCTGCCCGCCTGCGATAGGCCGGACCAGCATGGCTGCATCCTGAGCTGGGAAAGCTACGCAGAGCCCGCCGATGCCGCGCAGCTTCGGCTCCGCTATGATGCCGGGATCGGCTTCACCGGCCAGCCTCGCGCCCACACGCCGGCGCTCTGCGTCAATCCGCTGACCGGCACGCGGGATGGCGCGGCCCCCGCATCCGCCAATCTCGGCGCGCTCAAGCCGAACGACGGCTACAAGAGCGCGACGCTCACGCCGCACCTCGTCCCCGCCCGCTGCGATCCGGCCGGGCTGCTGCTGATCGGCCCCCCGCCTGCCGATTTCGGCCGGGCGGTATTGCCCGGCAACAACTTCCACGTCTTCGACTATGCCCTGTTCTGGGCCAATATCCGCGCCGATGCCGCCCGCCGGCTCGACGCCATGGAAAAGCATCACCGATGATCACCGCCTCGACCCCCGAATTTCGCGAAGGCCTGCCCCAGGCCGGTCGACTGGCCGGCCTCGACGTCGGCACCAAGACGATCGGCCTCGCTTATTGCGATTCCCAGTGGACAATCGCGACGCCGGCCGAAACCATCCGCCGCACCAAGTTCGGCGCCGATCTGGATGCGCTGCGCAAGATCGTCGCCACCCAGGCGATCCGCGGCTTGGTCGTCGGCCTGCCGCTCAACATGGACGGGACCGACAGCCCGCGCACCCAGGCGATCCGGGCGTTCGCGCGCAACCTCAAGCCGCTGGAACTGCCGATCCTGTTGTGGGACGAGCGCTGGTCGACCGCCGCCGTGACCCGGACGCTGCTCACCGCCGATGCCTCCCGTGCCCGCCGGGCCGAGGTGGTCGACAAGATGGCGGCGGCCTATATTCTTCAGGGCGCGATCGACGCACTGGCGAATTTCTAGAGGAAAACAACGATAATATAACGCAAATTAGACAATTTGGCGGCATTCATGAGCGCAAACACAGTGCCGTCATCAACATGGCGAATGCATCATAAAATGCCTTCAGTAGAACTGGCAAATAATTTTATTGACATTGAACGAATAAAATTAAACCTTCTGCAAGGGGTCCCATGAAGAAGGATTTATGTGATGCATCACACATCACGAATCACGATGCTCGCAACATCTGCTTTTTTTGCAATATTTCTTTCTGAACCTGCAACCGCTCAAGATAGCTTGAGTACTTCGACCTGCCAGGGAATTGCCAATCGATGCATTGCCAATTTCTCTAGTTATGGCTATAGTACGCCAAATGAGTGTTTTGACGATATGACTGGCGGAGCTTGTCAGTCCCCGGGAGTTGGTTATAATCCAAATCCAGCCGACCCTGCGCCTCCTTACCCATCGCCAGGAGCGGGCATGGGTGGCGTTCAGAACGTGTGCGTAGCGGGTGACTCTATTACAGGATGTTAACATACAACGGCGGCGTCAAGTTTGACGCCGCCTTAATAAGTTCGCGTGCTTGTCACCCCCTCGTCACACCGATAGGGGACGCGCATGACCGACGCCGAACCGTCCGATAACGCCCCCTCCGCGGACTTCACGCTGCCCGAGGGCATCCATCCCTTCCCCCATCGCCATCTCACCGGAATCGCCGGCTTGCAGCCGTGGGAAGTCGGCTTTCTGCTCGACGAGGCGGAGCAGTGGATCGCGCTCAATCGCGCCACCGCCAAGCATGACGATCGGCTGTCCGGCCTCACCCAGATCAACGCCTTCTTCGAGAACAGCACGCGCACGCTGCTGAGCTTCGAGATCGCCGGCAAACGGCTCGGCATGGACGTGGTCAATATGCACGCCGCGCAATCGAGCGTGAAGAAGGGCGAGACCCTGCTCGATACGACGGCGACGCTCAACGCGATGAAGCCCGACGTGATCGTGATCCGCCACGATGCCAGCGGCGCCGTCGGCCTGATCGCCGACAAGGTGGATTGCCCGGTGCTCAACGCCGGCGACGGGCGGCACGAGCATCCGACCCAGGCGCTGCTCGATGCGCTGACCATCCGCCGCCGCGTCGGCCGGATCAACGGCACCGTCGTCACCATCTGCGGCGACGTGCTGCACAGCCGGGTCGCGCGGTCCAACATCCTGCTGCTCGGTACGATGGGGGCGGAGGTCCGCGTGGTCGCGCCGCCGACGCTGCTGCCTCCCGCGATCGAGCGGATGGGCGTCACCCCCTACACCGATTTCGACGCCGCGCTGGAAGGCGCCGAGGTGGTGATGATGCTCCGTCTCCAGCTCGAGCGGATGGACGGGGCGTTCGTGCCCAGCCCTCGCGAATATCATCATTTCTACGGCCTCACCCGCGAACGGCTGGGTCGCGCCACCAAGGGCGCACTGGTCATGCACCCCGGCCCGATGAACCGGGGAATCGAGATCACCTCCGACGTCGCCGACGACATCAGGCAATCCGCGATCACCGAACAGGTCGAGATGGGCGTCGCCGTCCGCATGGCCTGCCTCGACGTGCTGACCCGGCAACGGCGCGGCGTGGAGGGCTGGGCATGAGCCGGCTCGGCCTGAAGAGCGGCACGCTCGCGATCCGCAACGGCCGGATCATCGATCCCGCCACCGGCACCGTCAGCGAAGGTGGGCTGCTGATCCGCGACGGTCTGATCGAAGCCTTTGGCGAGATCGAGCATGGCGTCTTCCGCAAGTCGGACGTGGTGGCGGATGCCCGCGGCGCCCTGATCGCGCCCGGCCTCGTCGATGTCGGCGCCTTCGCGATCGATCCCGAGGCGGCGTCCGCCGGCGGCATCACCACCACGCTGCTGATGCCCGACCAGGCGCCGCCGCTCGATGCCCCCGCGCTGATCCGCCAGGCGGCGTCCTTTCCGCAGGATGCACTCACCGTCGTCCCGTTCGCCGCCGCGACCCGCGGGCTGGCCGGACGCGAAATGGCCGAGATCGGCCTGATGAAGCGCGCCGGCGCAGTCGCGGTCTCGACCGGGCGCGAATGGATCGCCGATTCGGGGCTGATGCTCCGGCTGCTCTCTTATGCGTCCGCCTTCGACATGATCGTCGTCACCCATGCCGAGGACGGCATCCTGGCCAAGGGCGCCGTCGCCACCGATGGTGAGATGGCGACCCGGCTCGGCCTCGCCTCGGCCCCTGCGATCGCCGAGGCGATGGCGGTGGCGCGCGACATCATGCTGGCCGAGGAAACCGGCGCGCGCATCCATTTCCGCCAACTCTCCACGGCGCGCGCCTTCGATCTGGTGCGTGCCGCCAAGGCGCGCGGCGTCGGGGTCACCTGCGGAGTGAGCCCCGCCCATCTGCTGCTGTCCGATCAGGCGATCGGCCCGTTCAAGACCTTTGCCCGGCTGTCGCCGCCGCTGCGTTCCGAAGACGACCGCAAGGCCACGATCGCAGCGGTGCGCGACGGCACGGTCGACCTGATCTGCTCGGGCCATGATCCGCGCGGCCCGGAGGCGAAGCGCCTGCCTTATGTCTCGGCCGAGCCGGGCATGGCCGGGGCGGAGACTTTGCTCACCCTCGCGTTGACGCTGGTGAAGGACGAGGTGATCGATCTCGCCCGTCTGTTCGATCTGGTCGCCGGGGCGCCCGCGCGCCTGTTCGGGCTGGATGCGGGGCGGATCGCGATCGGTGCGCCCGCCGACATCATCCTCGTCGACGACGGCACGCCCTGGAAGATCGTCGGCGAGAAGCTCGCGGGGCGCGCCGGCAACACGCCGTTCGATGGCCTGCCGGTGCAGGGCCGCGTGCTGAAAACGATCAAGGGCGGCCAGCCTGTCGGCTGACCGCCCCTGCCTTTCCCCCCGTCGGAAAGCTGGTTCGGATAAAGCTGGTTAGCGCGAGGCGACCTGCGTCCCGGCATCGCGCTTGACCCACTGGAGCGGCGCATCGCCGGCAGTGGCGCGCACGAAGCACTGGCCGCCCTTGGTGCGGATCTGCTGGCACAGCGACACCGCCGATGCGCGATCGGCGAAGCCCGAAACAGACAGCCGCACCAGCGACGCTCCGGACAGGCTGAGCTGCGCGCGGGCCGGGGCATAGCCGGCGAGGCGCGGCATCGCCTTGGACGCACGCTCCCATGCCGCCTGGATCGCACCGGCCTTGGCGAAGGCGCCGAGTTGGACGACATAGCCGCTGGAGCGGAAGGCCGGCTTGGGCTGGACCGTCATCACGGCGCGGCGGAACGGCTGCTCGGGCGCGCGCAACAGCGTCGGCGGTGCGATGGCGCGCCGGGTGGCCGAGGTCTGGGCGACGCGCATCACCGCCGCGGCCGGCGCATCCGCCGGGGCGGCGGTCTGGGCCGGCTCGTCGAGCGGCACCGTCACAGCCGCCGTTTCCGCCGCGACCGGTGATGGAGCGGGCACCGGTGCCGGATCGGCAGCGGCGAGCGCCACCGGCGCCTGCGACGGCGCCGGACCCGCCAGCGCGAGTTCCGTCGGCAGGCCCGGATCATTGGCCGGCTTCACGCCGAGCATGGAGGCGACCTGGGTCGTGCCCGCCGTTTCCGGCTTGGCGAGTTCGGCCCAACGGCCGATCTGGTCATTGATCTGGCTGGCCGGCGTATCCTGCATCGCAACCGCGCGTGCTTCCCGCCACTGGCCGTTCAGGGCAAAGGAAAGCGCGAGGTTCTGGCGGGTTCGTGCATCCGATTTGCCATCGCGCACGACCTGGGTGAGCATCGCGATCGCGGCCTGCCGATCGCCCGACAGCGCAAGCGCGAGGCCGAGATCGGCGGCGGGGATCTGGCCGTTGAGGTCATGCAGAATGGCCTGCGCCTCGCCGGCACGCCCCTGCGCGATCTGGGCCAGCGCCATATTGAACTTGGCCTTGGGCTGATCGGCGTTGAGCGTCAGCGAGTCGCGGAAGCTCGTCTCGGCCGAGGCGAAGCGGCCTGCGGCGAGATAGGACTGGCCGAGCAGCATCCGGTAGCCGGCATTGTCAGACTGGAGCGCCACCGCCTTCTCGGCCGCATCGACCGCGGCGACCCCCTTGTGGGCGGCCAGCGCGCCGCGCGCCTTGTCGGCGGATTTCGCGGCGACCTCCTTGGCCTTCGGTGTCTGATCGGCAATGGTGGCGACATGATCGCCGCCGGTGGTGCAGGCCACGGTCGAAATGCCGAGCAACAGCGACATGGTCGCGAGCCGGGCGAGTGTCTGACGGTTCATCGTTCCTGGTCCCCGGAAATCATCAATTTTGCGCCGGCAGGCTGTCCGCCAGCCGCGCAACGTCGGGCAGAGATTCAAGCAACTGGTCGAGCGCCGCGATGACGAGCAACTGGGCCGAGCGGTTCTGCACGGCACAGGCAAGCCGCAGGCGCAGGTGACGATCCGCATCGAGGCGAAGCGTGAACGCCGCCTTGCGCCCCTCGCTGCGCCGGGCGACGGCCTTCGGCGCCACCTTGTTCGTCACGACGGTCTTGCCGGCGGGCTTCGTCGTCTTGGTCTTGGTCTTGGGCTCGGGCGTTGCCGGAGCAGATGTCTCCGCCACGGCCTCATCCACTACGGATGCGGCCACGACGGATGTGACCTCGACGGGCGGCGTTGCCACGACGGGCTCCACCAGCACCGGCTCGGCGGGTGCGGCGAACTCGCGCGCAATCTCTTCCTGCTGGCGCACCACCACCGGCGGTTCGACGGGCGTGTCGACCGGCGAAGCTGGCGCGAGCGGCGGGCCGGCAAGGCTGGACGGCAGCTTGGGCGTCACCGCGCGTGGCGCCGGCGGCGGCACGTCATGGCCCATGTCGTTCCAGCCGAGATCCTCGGCCGACCCGGTGCCGAAGCCATAGCCCTGCGGGCGCATCGCCGGCCGCGCCTGTCCCTTGCGGGCCAGCAGGCCCGACGAGAGCGATGCGAAAGCCTTGTTGTCACGCATGCCGCTATCCCTCACTGGACCACGCGACGGCCGAAGCCGCCGGCGGGTCGAGGTGCCATCGCCGCCGGGCCGATCGACGGCGCGGTGAACACGGTGCGACGGAAATTCTTCTCGAGCCGATCCCAGATGTAGGACCAGAGCTCGACCACCTCGTTGGCGGAGCGCCCCTTGGGATCGACCTCCATCACGGTGCGGCCGTCGATCATCGAGGCGGCGAAATCGGTGCGGTGATGGACGGTGATCGGTGCCACCGTGCCATGCTGGCTGAGCGCGATCGCCGCTTCATGGGTGATCCGCGCCTTGGGGGTCGCGCCGTTGACGACGAACAGCAGCGGCTTGCCCGAGCGCTCGCACAGATCGACGGTGGCGCCGACGGCGCGCAGATCGTGCGGGCTCGGGCGAGTCGGGATCACGATCAGTTCGGCGACCTGGATCACGCTCTGGATCGCCATGGTGATCGCCGGCGGGGTATCGATGATGGCGAGCTTGAAGCCCTGCTGGCGCAGCACCTCCAGATCGGCGGAGAGGCGTGCCACGGTGGTCTGGGCGAAAGCCGGCATATCGGCCTCGCGCTCGTTCCACCAGTCGGCGAGCGACCCCTGCGGATCGATGTCGATCAGCACGACCGGCCCCGCCCCGGCCCGCTGCGCCTGCACGGCGAGGTGACCCGAGAGGGTCGTCTTGCCCGATCCACCCTTCTGCGATGCCAAAGCGAGTACCCGCATGCCCTGCCCTTCAAACGTCCGATTGGAAGCGGACATCCCATGGACAGGGCTAAGATCGAGTTAACATCACCCTGTAATCTCCGAACACTTATCGTTAACGCGTAATATCCCATGGGCGGCTGTGCAGCTATGCGGCGGAATCGAGTGAGAAAGGGATGACTATGCGCTTTGCTGGGGCGATGATGGGGGCGATGATGGTCACGGCGCCCGCGATGGCCGCCACCGTCAAGGACGGCGTCGATGCCTGGCAGCGCGGCGACTATAGCGGCGCCGTCGCGATCTGGCGCCCGCAGGCCGATGCCGGCGATGCCGATGCCGCGTTCAACCTCGCCCAGGCCTACAAGCTTGGGCGCGGCGTCAGCGCCGATCTCGGCCAGGCCAAGATGTGGTATGGCAAGTCCGCCCAGGCCGGCCATATCCAGGGCGCCGCCAATTACGGCCTGCTGCTGTTCCAGGACGGCGACCGCCGTTCGGCCATGCCCTGGATCACCAAGGCCGCCGACGCCGGCGATCCGCGCGCGCAATATGTCCTCGGCACCGCCCTGTTCAACGGCGACCTCGCCACCAAGGACTGGCCCAAGGCCTATGCGCTGATGACCCGCGCCGCCGCTGCCGGCCTGCCGCAGGCGACCACCAGCCTCAGCCAGATGGATCAGTATATGAGCCCCACCGATCGGCAGAACGGGCTTCAGCTGGCGAGCCAGATGGCCGCCCGCCCGATCCCGCCGACCGGCCGTCAGCTGGTGACGGGCGGTGGCGCCGATACCGGCCTGACCGCGCCCGCGTCGGTGGTGTCGACCCGGCCGAGCGATCTGGCCTCGCCGTCGCCGGTGCGCGTCGCGCAGGCGAAGCCCGCCAAGGTGCCGCCGGCCGCCAAGGCGCCCCCCGCTGCCAAGCCGGCGCCCGTACCGCGGTCGGCCGCTGCAACGCCGGCCCTCGCCTCCTCGGGCGGAAAATGGATGATCCAGCTGGGTGCCTATGGCTCGCAGGAGGGCGCTGCGACCGCTTGGGGCAAGATCGCCGGCCGGCTCGGCGGGCTGCACCCGATCTACGAGAAGGCCGGTGCCGTCACCCGCCTGCGCGCCGGGCCGCTGGCCGACAAGGCCGCCGCCGCCAAGGCCTGCGCTTCGGCCGGGCAGGCCTGCTTCCCGGTCGCGCCTTAACCCTTCGTTCGGCCTTCGATGCGATGATCGACCTCCGCGCTATGGGAGGGCTTATGGCATCGAGAAGCTGGCTCGCGAAGGATGACAGGCTGGTGCCACAGGGGCGCCGCCCGCTCTGCCTGCTGCTCGCCGATCGCCCGATGCCCGTTGCGCTCCGCGAAGTGTCCGGCGCCGGGGCGTGGATCGAAACCCATGCCCGCCTCGATCCCGGCACGCGGGTGACGCTGCGCCATCCCCAGGCCGGCACGATCGCGGGAGAGGTGATCGGCCAGGATCGCGAAGGGCTCCAGCTCGCCTTCGATCGCAGCGAGGCCGCCGTCGCCTTCGCGCTGGCGGCGATCGCCGCGGACATGAGCCGCCCCGACTGACGGATCGACCGCATTTGCCCGGCCGGCTTTCGCATGCTGCGCGTGCGAGTGAGATTATCGTTCTCAGATAGTGCGATTCTCGATTTCCCTTGGCGAGGGGCGATCCCTAGATGGGGGTCTCACCCCTCACCAGCCAATCGGAGCAGACATGTCCCTCATCGGATCGACCATCAAGCCGTTCGAAACCCAGGCCTATAAGGAAGGCCAGTTCGTCACCGTCACGGATGCCGACACCAAGGGCAAGTGGGCCGTATTCTTCTTCTACCCGGCCGATTTCACCTTCGTCTGCCCGACGGAGCTCGAGGATCTCGCCGATCATTACGAGACCTTCTCGAAGCTCGGCGTGGAAATCTACTCGGTCTCGACCGACACCCATTTCAGCCACAAGGCCTGGCATGACACCTCGCCGGCGATCGGCAAGATCAACTATTACATGCTCGGTGATCAGAACCATGTGATTGCGAACAATTTCGATATCCTGCGCGCGGGCCAGGGCCTCGCCGATCGTGGCACCTTCGTCGTCGATCCCGAGGGCGTGATCCAGCTCGTCGAGATCACCAGCGAGGGCGTCGGCCGCAACGCGGTCGAACTGCTCCGCAAGGTGAAGGCGGCGCAGTATATCGCAGCGCATCCGGGCGAAGTCTGCCCGGCCAAGTGGGAAGAGGGCGAAACCACCCTCGCCCCGTCGCTCGATCTCGTCGGCAAGATCTGAACGATCAGCGGGGCCGGTTTCGGCCGGCCCCGCACCTTTCCGATCGACCTGCCTTCCCGTCAGCCGTGAGCCCTGGTCACGCCTGACGCGAAGACAGCCATTTTTTCCCAAGGAGAGCATGATGCTCGACGCGAATCTGCAGACCCAGCTCAAGGGCTATCTGGCCAATATCAAGCAGCCGATCGAACTCGTCGCGTCCGCCGACGACTCGCCCAAATCGCGCGAGATGCTGTCCCTGCTCGACGAGATTGCGGCGCTGTCCGACGATGTTTCGGTGGTCCGCCAGGACGACGACAAGCGTCGCCCGTCCTTCATGATCCGCCGCAAGGGCAGCGATATCGGCGTGCGCTTCGCCGGTATCCCGCTCGGCCATGAATTCACCTCGCTGGTGCTGGCGCTCCTCCAGGTCGGCGGCCATCCGTCGAAGCTGGCGCAGGACGTCATCGCGCAGGTGAAGGATCTGGACGGCGACTATGCCTTCGAGACCTATTTCTCGCTCACCTGCCAGAACTGCCCGGATGTCGTGCAGGCGCTCAACCTGATGAGCGTCATCAACCCCCGGATCAGCCACGTCGCGATCGAAGGCGGCCTGTTCCAGCAGGAAGTGGCCGATCGCCAGATTATGTCGGTGCCGGCAATCTACCTGAACGGCGCATTGTTCGGCCAGGGCCGCATGAACGTCGAGCAGATCCTGGCCAAACTGGACACCGGCGCCTCCGCCCGCGTCGCCGAGAAGATCAGCGCCAAGGAGCCGTTCGACGTGCTCGTCGTCGGCGGTGGCCCCGCCGGCGCGGCGTCGGCCATCTATGCCGCCCGCAAGGGCATCCGCACCGGCCTCGCCGCCGAACGCTTCGGCGGCCAGGTGCTCGACACGATGTCGATCGAGAATTTCATCTCGGTGAAGCATACCGAAGGCCCGGTGCTCGGCACCGCGCTCGAACAGCATGTCGCCGACTATGACGTCGACGTGATGAACCTCCAGAAGGCGACCAGGCTGGTCCCGGCCAAGGCCGAGGGCGGCCTGCACGAAGTAACGCTGGAAAGCGGCGCCACGCTCAAGGCCCGCACCGTCATTCTCTCCACCGGCGCGCGCTGGCGGCAGATGAACGTGCCGGGCGAGGACAGCTATCGCAACAAGGGCGTCACCTACTGCCCGCATTGCGACGGCCCGCTGTTCAAGGGCAAGCGCGTCGCGGTGATCGGCGGCGGTAATAGCGGTGTCGAGGCGGCGATCGATCTCGCCGGCGTGGTCGCCCATGTCACGCTGATCGAATATGACAGCGACCTGCGCGCCGATGCGGTGCTCCAGCGCAAATTGGCGAGCCTGCCCAACGTCAAGGTGATCACGTCGGCGCTCACCACCGAGGTGGCGGGCGACGGCCAGAAGGTGACCGGCCTCCATTACAAGGATCGCAACCACGACACGATGCACGAGATCGAACTCGAAGGCATCTTCGTGCAGATCGGGCTGGTCCCCAACACCGAATGGCTGAAGGACTCGATCGCGCTGACCCCGCGCGGCGAGATCGAGATCGATCATCGCGGCGAGACCTCTCGCCCCGGCATCTTTGCCGCCGGCGACGTGACGACCGTGCCCTTCAAGCAGATCATCATCGCCATGGGTGAGGGCTCGAAGGCCGCCCTCTCGGCGTTCGATTATCTCATCCGCCTGCCCGTGGACGAAGGTGCGCTGATCGCCGCCTGATCTACCCCGACGGCCCAGTTCCGCAGGGGCTGGGCCGTCCCGCCTGTCTGTACGGCACAGCCTCCAGAACGAGGTCTGTCGCATCGGCAACACTCCGCCTGCGTAACAAAAACGTTACGCACGTGTCACCGAAATGTCCTTCGCGCTGCCTATCGACCAGCTGCGGTCTTTCGCCGCGGTTGAGAGGTTTCCATGGTTGCTTCGCGTAGTTCCGTCATCGCCATCGCCGCGTGCCTAGCCTGCACGCTTCCCCTCGCTGCTGCGAACGCGACCGACGTTGCTACGCCTGCCAGCGACGCCGCCACCGAAGCGGCCCCCCCTGCTCCGGCCGATAATGGCGGGATCATCGTGACGGCGCGGCGGACCCGCTCGGTCCTGACGCTCCAGGGCGCCGAAATCCAGAAGATCATGCCCGGCGCCAGCCCGTTGAAGGCGATCCAGACGCTGCCCGGCGTGACCTTCATGACCGCCGATCCCTGGGGCAATAACGAGCAGAACATCTCGCTGTTCATCCACGGCTTCTCGGCGAGCCAGCTCGGCTACACGATGGACGGCATCCCGCTGGGCGACCAGACCTACGGCAATTACAATGGCCTCTCGCCGCAGCGCGCGATCATCTCGGAGGATGTCGGCCGGGTGACGCTGGCATCGGGCGCCGGCGATCTCGGCACCGCCTCGACCAGCAATCTCGGCGGCACGATCGACACCTATTCGAGCGACCCGAAGGCAGAGCGCGGCGCCACCATCCAGCAGACCTTCGGCAGCTATTCGACGTTCCGCACCTATGCCCGCGTCGACAGCGGCACCTTTGGCAACGGCAACAGCTTCTACGTCTCCGGCGTGCGGCAGGATGCCAAGGCCTGGGATTTTGACGGCCACCAGGGCGGCTATCAGGCGGACGCCAAGTTCGTCCATGACGACGCCACCGGCAAGCTGACCCTGTACGCACTCTATTCGGACAAGGCGGAGCCGAACGAGGACGCCTCGGTCGTCACCACCGCGACCCAGGGCAGCTATCCCTATACGCGGCCCTTCTACTACCCGGACTTCGCGGGCATGGAGAATTATCTCAAATCCGGCGCCTATGCCGCTGCCGGGTCGAATTACCGCAACTACTACAGTGATGCCCAGCGGACCGACTATCTCGCTTACGCCAAATATGACTGGCATATCAGCGACCGCGTCAACTGGTCCAATCAGGCCTATTACCATCATGACGATGGTGTCGGCGTTGTCGCCGGCCCGATCAACGTCGCCGGCCTGCCCGGCCTGTTCGCCAAATATTTCCCGACGCTGACCTCGGCCCAGCTCAGCACCCAGTTCGGCGGCTCCGGCCTCGCGACGCGGACGACCGAATATCGCATCGATCGCGAAGGCGTGATCTCCACGCTCACCGCCGATCTCGGCAACCATCATATCGAGGCCGGTGGCTGGTACGAGCATCAGAGCTCGTCTTCCTATCGCCGCTGGTATGCGTTGGACGCCAATGATCCATCGTCGCCCTACACCCGGCCCGGCGACTATGAAGATCCTGAGATCACGCAATATGGCAGCCAGGTCCGCGTCGAGGAATATCAGACCCACATCCAGGACAATTGGCACGTGCTGCCGACGCTGACCCTGATGGCGGGCTTCAAGAGCACCTTCCAGGATGCCTCGCAGAAGGTGCCGGTGCAGCCGATCGCCGGCTCCTTCACCGGATCGACCGCGCTGCCCGTCGGCAAGATCAACACCAGCGAGGCGTTCCTGCCGCAGGCCGGCCTGCTGTGGGATGCGACCCCGCACGAGCAGATCTTCGTCAACGCGCAAAAGAACGTCCGCCAGTTCCAGACCAGCGCGTCCAGCGGCCTGTCGCCCTTCGCGCTCGGCAGCCAGGAGGTGTTCGACGACTTCAAGAACAGCGTGAAGCCCGAAACGAGCTGGACCTACGAGGCCGGCGCCCGCACCCAGCGCGCGCTCGATCTCGGGCCGATCACCGGCTTCGAGGGGCAGATCAGCTATTATCATGTCGACTTCAAGAACCGGCTGCTGGCGCTGAGCCCGACCACGGTGATCACCTCGATCATCAGCGGCGCGGCGGTCCTCCAGAATGTCGGCAGCGTGAAGACCGACGGTGTCGATATCGCCGGCACGCTGCACTTCGGCCGCCACTTCTCGATCTACGACGCAGTGTCGTATAACAACTCCCGCTACGAGCAGAATTACCAGACCGGCCTGCCGGCGGTGACCGTCCTCACCAAGGGCAAGAAGGTGCCCGGATCGCCCGATTGGCTGAACAAGTTCGTCGTGTCCGGCAATTATGGGATCTTCGACGCGCAGCTGAGCGGCGACTATATCGGCAAGCGCTACGCGACCTACACCAACGATCTCTCGGCGAAGGCCTATTTCACGATGGCGGCGCGGATCGGGGCGACCATCCCGATGTCCGGCAACGGCGTCCTCAAGCAGCTGACGCTTGCCATCAACGTCACCAACCTGACCGACAAGAAGGCGGCATCGACGCTGTCGATCGGCGCCGCATCCGGCACCTACAACGCCTTCCCGTTGCCGCCACGCCAGGTGTTCGGCACCATCGGCTTCGGCTTCTGAGGGGCGGGATGATGCAGCTGACAAGACGCGAATCGCTGGGAGCAGGCGCCGCCCTGCTCGCCGCGACATCGACTGCCGCACGGGCCGTTCCCACCGCGAAGCGGATCGAGATCTTCGGGCACCGCGGCGCATCGGCGCTGCGGCCCGAGCACACGCTGGCCTCCTACGCCAAGGCGGTGGAGGACGGCGCCGACTTCATCGAGCCCGATCTGGTGATCAGCAAGGATGGCGTGCTGATCATCCGGCACGAGAACAACATCGCCGAGACCACCGACGTCGCCAAGCATCCCGAATTTGCGGATCGCAAGACCGAGAAGACGGTCGATGGCCAGAAGCAGGTCGGCTGGTTCGTGGAGGACTTCACGCTCGCCGAGCTGAAGACCCTGCGGGCGATCGAGCGGCTGCCCCAGCTGCGCCCGCAAAATGCGGCGATGGACGGCTGGTTCGATATCGTCACCTGGTACGAGATGATCGATTTCGCCGCCGCCTTGAGCCTTGCGCGCGGGCGGACCATCGGCCTCGTCCCCGAACTCAAGCATTCGACCTATTTCCAGTCGATCGGGATGCCGCTGGAGGACCGCTTCCTCGCCACGCTCGCGCAGCATGATTATGTCCGCCGCTGCCCGCTGGTGATCCAGTCCTTCGAGATCGCCAACCTCAAATATCTGCGGAGCAAGCTCGGCCGCCCCGCCAATGTCCGGCTGATGCAGCTGACCGAAGGGGTCATGCCGGATCTCCGGCCCGCCGACGTGGTGAAGGCCGGCGGCACGCTCACCTTCCAGCAGATGATGGAGCCGGCGGGGCTGGCCGAGATCAAGCGCTATGCCGACATCCTCGCACCCGATACGCGGACGATCATTCCCCTCGGCCCCGACAAGAAGATGGTCGCGCCGAGCCCGGTGACGGCCGACGCGCATCGCGCCGGCCTGGTGGTGATGCCGTGGACGTTCCGGCCTGAGAACTACTTCCTCGCGGCGGATTTCCAGAACGGGGCGGGCCCGGCCGCACGCAATCCCGCCGGTTCGATCGCGGAGATCAGGGCCTGCCTGCGCGCCGGGATCGACGGCTTCTTCACGGACGATCCCGGCATTGGTCGCCAGGCCATCGGCACCAGCGAGACGGCGCTTCGTTCCTGAACGACGAAAACGACGATCCCGATCATGGATGATCCCCAGAAATGTGCCGATGGCGCATTTCTGGGGATAGAATGAGATCGTGCCGCAGCCGTACTCGACAGGCTCTGCCGTCGCTCGCTATCGGGCCGCGATGAGTATCAAAGCCACGATCATGAATGCCGCCACGGGCGAGCCGATCCAGAAATTCCTGTTTGGCAGGATGCCCCGTTTCGGCGAGGGTTTCGTCCTGGAATCGGGCGAACGCGTCAGCGCGCAGCGCGTCGATGTCGGAAAACCGGCGCCGGGCAAGTTCATCACCCCGGTCGACGTCTGGGTGACGCTGAAAGACTGAAGCCCCGGCGGATGCCGGAGCGGCGGATCAGGCTCTCGCCGACTTCGCCGCCGCATTGACGAGGGTACGCTCGATCGTATCCTCGGCCGACTGGGCCATCTCGTCCCACATGGCGGCGGACCGCTCGTGCATCGCACGACGGTTGGCAAGATCGGACTTGGCTGCGAGCGCGCGCTGGGCGGCTGCCTGTGCGCGGTAATGTTCGGCGGTGGTCATGGCGCTCGCATAGCCGCTCGGCGCGATTCCCCCAACGAAATATGAAATCACCGTCATGACCAATTTCACATCGTTCGGTCAGCCGAACGCCTGAATGATCGGGCAAGGCCCGTCCGGCTGATTCTCGCACGCCATGACGAGCCCGACGAGCGCCGCACGTGCCGCCTGCATGTCCGCGATCTTGCTGTCCAGTTCGGCGACGCGCGCGCTGGCCAGGCGGTGCGCCGCCTGCCGATCCTGCCCGGCGTCGAGCGCCAACAACTCGCCGATCTGATCGAGCGTGAACCCCGCAGCCTGGGCCGAACGAATGAAGCGGAGGCGACCGATATCCTCCTCCTCGTAGCGCCGGATGCCCGCGCCGGTCCCGGCGGCCGGTCGATCCGGTAGCGCAAGCAGGCCACGCCGTTGATAATAGCGCACGGTCTCGACCCCGACGCCGGCCAGCCTGGCCAGCTTTCCGATCGTCACCGTTCCCATCGCTTGACTCCGTATCATGGTACGGACGGCATAAGGGACGGCGCAGATCGCAGGCAATCCCGGAGAGACATGATGGCGACCCAATCGGCCAGACAGGCCACCCTCTATCGCATGGTGATGCCCGATCATGTCTGCCCGTTCGGGCTCAAGGCACTGCATCTGCTTCGCCGGCAGGGTTATGCAGTCGACGACCATCATCTGCGCACCCGCGCCGAAACCGACGATTTCAAGGCCGCACAGGATGTGAAGACGACGCCGCAAATCTTCATCGGCGGCCGGCGGATCGGCGGCTATGACGATCTGCGCCGCCATTTCGGCAAGACCGTCCGTGATCCCAAGGCGACCAGCTATCGCCCGGTGATCGCGGTTTTCGCGATGACCGCGTTGATGGCGCTTGCGGCCAGCATCGCCGCTTATGGCACCCCGCTGACGATCCGAGCGGGCGAATGGTTCATCGCCTTCAGCATGTGCGTGCTCGCGATCCTCAAGCTCCAGAACGTCTCGCGCTTTTCCAGCATGTTCCTGGGCTATGATCTGCTGGCCCGGCGCTGGGTGCCCTATGCCACCCTCTATCCCTTCGCCGAGGGCCTCGCCGGCCTGTTGATGATCGCCGGCCGGGGCCGCTGGCTCTCCATCCCGATCGCGCTGTTCATCGGCGGAGTCGGCGCCGTTTCGGTCATCAAGGCAGTCTATGTCGATCGGCGGGACATCCGCTGCGCGTGCGTCGGGGGCGACAGCAACGTGCCGCTCGGCGCCGTGTCGCTGATCGAGAATATCATGATGGTGGCGATGGCGATCTGGATGGCCGCGATGCCGGCGGCGTGAACCCGATGATATGATCCCGGTGGCGCGCGCGATACCAGCGCGCGCCAGTCGGGTAGATCGGGAACGCCGGCGCTGCGTCAGCCAGCGTTGGCGAGCATCGGCGTCATCCGCCTGGCGGCGAGCGGCGGCAGCTTCACGGCGGCAGCGGCGGCGGCGTTGGGAGCGCTGCCCTTCCCCACCTTCACCAGCGCGACCATGCCCATCGAGAAATGGGGCTTGCACTTGATCCCATAGAGGCCGGGCTTGGACAGGGTGAGGACATAGGCCTTGTTCATCACTCCGGGCGGGACGTCCGCACCGGCCGGCACCATGCCGGGAATCGCTTCGGCATTATGGCCGGGATCCGTGGGCACGAAATGAACGATATCGCCGACCGATGCCTGCACATAGGCCGGCTCGAACACCATGATGCCCGCAGCACCCTGATTCTTCATCTGCACGACGATGTCCTTGGCCAAGGCGGGAGCCGCGCCCAGCGCGCACAGGCCGGCAGTCAAACCCAGAATCTTGATGATCGTCATGAAAAGAGTCTCCGAACACGGTCTTCCATCGCCTGTTGTCGGCCCGCGACGGCATTTTGCCAATGGCCCGATCATGTCCTTTCAGCATCGCGGGCGGCGGGAGGCACGGTGACGCACGGCCCCACGATGAACGGGCGCGATGAACGGGCGCGACCTGGTCGCACATCATATCTCGGTTGCGCACCATTTGGCCCCAACCTCTTCCTTGCGCCCGATGAAACGGCCTAACATCACCGGATCGATCGTCGCCGTCGCCGGGGATGATCTCGACCAGGAGATATGCATGACGAAGACTGTCCTCATCACCGGCGCCACCGCCGGCATCGGCGAAGCCGCCGTCCATGCCTTCGCAGGCGCCGGCTGGCGCGTGATCGCGACCGGTCGCCGCCGCGATCGCCTCGACGCGCTGGTCGCATCCGTAGATGCCGGCAAGGTCCATGGCGCAGCCTTCGATGTGCGCGACGAAGCCGCCCGCGACGCGGCGCTGGACGCGCTGCCCGAGGATTTCCGCGCCATCGATCTGCTGATCAACAACGCCGGGCTGGCATTGGGCACCAAGCCCGCGCAGCAGGCCGATGTCGCGCAGTGGAAGACGATGATCGACACCAATGTGACGGCGCTGGTCTCGCTCACCCACAAGGTTCTGCCCCGCCTGATCGAGCGCAAGGGCGCGATCATCAACCTCTCCTCGGTGGCGGCGACCTACCCCTACGCTGGCGGCAACGTCTATGGCGGCACCAAGGCGTTCGTGGAGCAATTCTCGCTCGGGCTGCGATCCGATCTGCACGGAACAGGCGTGCGCGTCACCTCGATCGAGCCGGGCATGGTCGAAACCGAATTCACGGTCGTCCGTACCGGCGGCGATCAGGGCGCATCGGATACGCTCTACAAGGGGGCCAACCCGATGACCGGAGACGACATCGCCGCGACGATGCTGTGGATCGCGCAATTGCCGCCGCACCTGAACATCAATCGACTGGAGCTCATGCCGGTGAGCCAGTCCTTCGCCGGCTTCCAGGTGGCGCGCGAGGGATAAGGCGTGGCGGCCGCGGTTCCGGGCGCATGAGGCTTCAGCGGGAGATTGCATTCCCTCCCGACAATCAGCCATCATCCGTAACGATCTGCCGGCTCGCGACGAAGAGCCACGACGAGCCTATCGATCGCCGGGAGAATGACGCATGACGACACCGATCCGAACCCTACCCCGATTGGCCGTCATCGCCGCCATTCTCGCGGCGGTGGTGGCAGTGTTCGCCTGGGTGGGCGGGTTCCTGTCCCCGGCCCGGATCAGCGGCAGCGGCGTCGCCGACTCGCTTCAGACCGCCAATGGCAAGATCTACCCCGGCTTTCGCCGTGCCCATGCCAAGGGGCTGTGCGTCAGCGGGCATTTCGACGCGAATGGGGCTGGCGTCGCCCTGTCCCGCGCGGCGCTGTTTCCGGCAGGATCGGTGCCGGTGATCGGCCGCTTCTCGACCGGCGGCGGCGACCCGTCGGCAAGCGACGGCCGCAATGTCTTCCATGCGCTCGGCCTGCGCTTCGCGCTGCCCCATGGCGAGGAGTGGCGGATGGCGATCGATCACACGCCGATCTTCATCGTCTCCAACCCGGCCGACTTCCTGGCGCTCCAGCAAGCCGCCATTCCCGACCCGAAGACCGGCAAGCCCGATCCGGACAGGATGAAGGCGTTCGTCGCGGCGCATCCGGAAACCCGGCAATTCATGGACTATATGAAGACGGCGCCGCTGCCCTCCAGCTTCGCCAACGGCACCTATTACAGCATCGACGCCTTCCGCTTCGCCAATGCGCAGGGGCAGAGCCGTTTCGTGCGCTGGCAGTTCGAGCCGGAAACGCCGTTCGCCGCGCTCGACAAGGCGACGCTCGACCAGCAGCCGACGAACTTCCTGTTCGACGATCTGCTGGCGCGGATGCAGAAGGCACCGCTCAAATGGCACATGGTCGTCGTCCTCGCCAATTCGGGCGACCGCACCGACAATGCCACCGTCCGCTGGACCGGGCCGCACCGTCAGGTCGATGTCGGGACGCTGATACTGGATCATGCCGCCACCGAGGAAACCGGCGGCTGCCGCGACTATAATTACGACCCGCTGATCCTGCCGAAGGGCGTATCCGGTTCCGACGATCCGATCCTCGCGGCGCGTTCCGCCGTCTATTCGGCCTCGTTCCGCAGGCGCGCGATCGAAGGGCCGCGACCCGACGCGATCACCAAGGCCGAATCCCCAGCCAAGAGCCAGGAGGGCGCACGATGAGCCCGAACCGCTTCGCATTGCCCGCCCGCATCCTGCACTGGCTGATGGCCGCGCTGATCCTCGCGATGCTGCTGATCGGCGCCGGGATGATCTCGACCACGACCGATCGCTATCCCGAACTGCTCGCATGGCATCGGCCGATCGGGCTGGCGATCCTGATCCTCGCACTGGTCCGCCTCGCGGTGCGGTTGACCCACCGCGCGCCGCCGCTTCCTGCCGATCTGCCCGCCATCCAGGTCGCCGCGGCCAAGGGATCGCATTACCTGCTCTATACGCTGATGATCGCCATGCCGCTGATCGGCTGGGCGATGCAATCGGCAGGCGGCTACCCGATCATCCTGTGGAAGGGCTTCACGCTGTTCCCGATCCTGCCGCACGATATCGTCGTCTATGGCTGGCTGCGCTTCACCCATGGGTTGCTCGCTTATGCCTTCTTCCTGCTGATCCTCGGCCATCTCGGCGCCGCCCTGTTCCATGGCCTGATCCGTCGGGATGGCGTGTTTTCCAGCATGGCTGGCTGACGCCGGCAGCGGGATCGCTTGACGACGCAGTCCGATCGGTCGTTGATGGCGGCATGGCGCCACCGCAACGACCGATCGAATTCCTGCCGTCGATGGCCCGGCGCGAAGCGGGTATGCGGACGGCGCTCGGCCCGCTGATCGTCGAGAGCGATCTCCTGTCGAAGCATAAGCGCATGCGGAAGGATGCCTTCCTCTTCCTGCGCGGAACCTGCTGGCGCTGGGCGGAGACGGCCGCCCACGAATGCAACGACCTCACCCACGGCCCGGCGGTCGCTTCCATCGGCGACGCGCATGTCGGCAATTTCGGGCTGTGGCGGGATGCCGAAGGGCGGCTGATCTGGGGCGTCAACGATTATGACGAGGCCGCCATCCTCCCCTATCGCATGGACATCACCCGCCTCGTCGCCAGCGCGATGATGGCCCGGGGCGACAAGGACATGGCGGGCGAACTTTCGGAAGCCGCACTCGATGGCTATGCCGCGGGCCTCGCCGATCCGCGGCCCTATGTGCTGGAGCAGGATCATATCTGGCTCCGCGACATCTTCGTCGCCACCGACGACGAGCGCATCGATTTCTGGGCGAAGCTGCGTGGCGCCGCGGCCGGCGACGACATACCAGCCGCTTTCCGCGAGGCGTTGATCCCGGCTCTCCCGGCGGGCGCGGGCGAAGGCCGCTTCGCCCGTCGTCGCGCCGGGGTCGGCAGCCTCGGCCTGCCGCGCATCGTGCTGCTCGCCGACGATGCCGGCGGGCCGATCGCGCGCGAGGCCAAGGCGCTGCTGCCCTCCTGCTGGAGCCCCGACACCGTGGCCGGCGCGCATCTTGCCCTGTCCTCCGGGCCTTATCGCTGCCCCGACCCCTTTCTCCATCTGGCAGGCGGCATCGTCGTGCGCCGGCTGGGGCCGAACAGCCGCAAGATCGATCTCGATGCGAACAAGCGCCGGGTCCGGCGGCGCCTGATCGAGGCGATGGCCCGCGATATCGGCGCGATCCACGCGCAGGATGCCACCACCGCCACCGCGATCCGCCAGCATCTGCAGGACGAGGGGCATGGCTGGCTACCCCGCGCCGTCCAGGCGATGACGAAGGCGACGCTGCGGGATTGGCACGCCTTCCGCGATGGCACCGACCGCCATGGCAGGCCGTTGCCGCAATGAGCATGGACCCGCGCAAGGTCTTGGAGGTGATCGTCGCCTATCTGCGGCTGGGGGTGCGCGATGGCGGGCTGCCGCTCGATGTGCCCGGCGGGCGGGCCTATGGCCGCGAATTGCGCGCGATGGTCGAGCGTGGCGACCTGGCCATGCTGCGCGCCGCGCGTGGCAGCAACAGGCCCAACAGGCTCCACGCCACCCCGCAGGGCATCGACCGGCTGGCCAGCCTGCTGGAGCGCTATGGAGAGGATTTCGGCCCGATCACGATACTCGGCCAGGTCGAGAATGTCCGCGGCCGCTGAACGGCGCTGCACCGGCCCCTTCCGCCCTCGCCCATTGTCGGGCACCATCGCATGATGGAGAGTCAGGCCCTTGATATCGCAGCCCATGTCGTCCAGCTCGCGCTGACGCCGATCTTCCTGCTGGCCGGGCTCGCGCAGCTCCTCAACGTGTTCACCGCCCGGCTCGGGCGGATCGCCGATCGCGTCTATCGGCTGGCGCATGATCCGGATGCGGATTGCGCCGAACTGGATCGTCTCCGGCTGCGCTCGAGGCTGCTTGACGGCGCGGTGCTGCTCGCGGCCTTGTCCGGCGCGCTGACATGCTGCGCGGCGCTCACGATGTTCCTGGGCGCACTCCGCAACGAAGATGCCGCGCGGTTCCTGTATCTGGCGTTCGGCGGCGCCCTGGTCTGCGCGATCGCCGCGCTGGCGGCGTTTTCGATCGAGACGATACTCTCCGGAAAGACGATCCGCGCCCAGATGAAGAATGCCAGGGATGCGATGACCAAGTGAACGTATCGAAGGCCGCCCTTCGGCGTTAAGGAACGCTCATACCCTTGGAAGGACCACGCTCATGTCGCTGGACGACACCATCGTCGAAACGCCCGAAGGCCCCATGACGTGGGCGGAATGGAAGAAGAAGAATCCGGTACAGGTCCCGTCCCGGCGTACCAAAGGAAAAGACCTGCCCAACAAGATCAAGACGCGAACCGACGAACGCTGACGGCGCCGTCCGCGGCGATCAGACCGTGAAGACGGTGGTTCCGGCGTAACGCTCGGCCGATGGATCGAACAGCGCCTGCGGGGTGAAGGTGCGCTCGACCACCTGGGGTTCGCGCAGGCCGGTCAGCTTGAAGCTGCCGAGTTTCATCTCCTGCGGAGGCTGGCCGTCGCGCTCCAGCGTGACCGCGTCCACATAGAGCTCGCCATGGCGCGTATAGAGTATGTGCGGGGCCAGCTGCACCGCCGTCCGGTTATAGGTCGCCACCACGCATTTTTTCAGCGCCAGCGCTTCCAGAAACAGTTTGCTCGTATCCATGCGGGCCTCCTAGCGCATTCCAGAAACGCGCGTCGAGCGCTTTTGCTGCGTCGCAGCACGCTTCCGTGGCTTTTTGGGCCATTATGGACGCGGCGCCGCCGCAATATGCGGCCGGTAGAAGATATGGGTATCGATCTGCGCGATCTTGTCGAGCGATCCGATCCACCGCGGCACGATCCAGTCGGTATGATAATGGGTCGCCGTGCCGACATCGGCGAAGACATAGCCCGCAAGCGCCCGCTTGGCGGCCTTGCGGGCCTCCTCCCACCCGGCATGTTCCGGGCGCCGCTGCACCGATCCATCGCAGGCGAAGCTGAACTGGCAGCCGGTCTTCAGGCCCGCACCCTGGTAGACCACCCCGCACACCGTCTTGGGGAAGCCCGGCCGGCGCACCCGGTTGAGAACGACCTGCATCACCGCCCGCTGCCCGTCCCTGTCGTCCCCCGCTTCGTAGATCGCGACGGTGGCGAGGCATGTGGTCGCCTGGAGCCGCGCCGCCGGCGTGCCGTGGAAGACGAAGCGCGGGGCGGCCGTCAGGGGGCCGGCGACGAACGGGATCGCGGCATTCGCCTCGCGCGCCTGCGCCATCGTCAAGGGCTGTCGATGCGGGCTGGCGGACGGCCATTGCCATCCCCAGAGCACCGCATAACCGATACCGAGCAACGCAACGCCGACAAGAGCGATCAGGCCCTTGCCGATCCACTCCCGGCGGCGGCGCAACTGCGCCTTGCTGGGCCGGCGGCGGCGACCCGTTTTACCACGCCCCGCCATGTCAGCGGCGACCTGATCGACGGACGAACAGAGCGGGAACCTCCATGGTGGCGTCATAACCGACGCGATCGACAGGGCAAGTCCGAAGCCGCATCCCGATGCTCGCGAGTGCGCCGCCATATTCGCGTCGTGCGCATGGCCACGCCGCCGTGCTGCCGTCCGGCTGGGCGCGCGCGATACGGGCTGAACCATCCGGGCTTGCGTGGACCAGCGATAACGGGCCTGACAGCCGGCGTTGCCCGGAGGTCGCGTTGGGCTTCCGCCGGGTCCGGCTCCGGGGCCGGCTGGCGATGAATGACGTCGGTGGCAACTCTCCGGCGCATCGATGCGTTGGCGGCGTTCGAAGGGGAATCGCCGAGATGACGCTGCAAATTAGGACCGGGCAAATAAGGGCCGGGCTGCCACGATGATCGCATTAGCCTGCGCGCACTGCGCCCATCTGCTCGCCTTCGACGCGCGGGCCTGCCCCGCTTGTGGCCATGGCGCCGGTTTCGAGCCGGTCGCGGGGCGTTTCTACGCGCTCGACGATCAAGGCCTGTGGCATGACGGCGATCAGGCCGTCGAAGACCTGGTGGCCTGCGACAATGGCCGGCTCGGCGTCTGCAACTGGCTGCTGCGGGCGGACAGCGGCCGGGTGTTCTGCGACGGATGCCGGCACAACCGGATCATCCCGGACCTGACCATTGCCGGCAATCTCGAACGCTGGACCAAGATCGAGACCGCCAAGAAGCGCACTATCCACACGCTGATCCGGCTCGGCACGCCGCCCGCCGTGCGGGGGCCCGACCAATTCGGGCTGACCTTCGATTTCCTCTACGATCCGTCCGCCGAGAAGGGCTACGCCCCCGAATTGCTCACCGGCCACCAGGCCGGCCTCGTCACGATCAACCTGATCGAGGCAGACGACGTGGCCCGCGAACGGCTCCGCCGCGATTTCGATGAGCCCTATCGCACTCTGGTCGGCCATTTCCGCCACGAGATCGGCCATTATTACTGGCACAAGCTGGTCGAGTTCACCGCCGATCTTACGCCGTTCAGGGCGCTGTTCGGCGACGAGCGGGCCAATTATGCCGCCGCCATGCAGGGCTATTATGCCAGCAAGGACATACCGGGCTGGGAAGACGAATATGTCTCGCGCTATGCCACCATGCATCCGTGGGAGGATTTCGCCGAGACCTTCGCCCATTATCTCCATATCGTCGATACGCTGGCGACGATCGGCAGCTTCGGCATGGTCATCGACGTGGCGCCCGGTGCCACGCGCGGCCCGCAACCCGTGGTCGATTTCGATCCGTTCACGGCGGATACCGCGACGCTGGTCGATTGCTGGATACCGATGGCGTTCGCGATCAACGCGATCAATCGCAGCATGGGTCAGCCCGATCTCTACCCGTTCCGGATCACCCCGCAGATCGTGCTCAAGCTCGATTTCGTGAACCGGCTGCTGGCCTTTGCGGCGGGGCGCTGGACACCGGGGGATCGCGAAGGGGCCGGCCTCAAGGCGATGATCGCGACGCTCGGCCACGGCGTCGATCTGGCCGAATGACGCTTCAGTCGTCGAGCGGCACGACGTCGACAGAGGTTTCGATGCGCTGCGATCCGCCGCCGACGAAGATGCCGTCGATCGGCGAGACGTCGGCATAGTCCCGCCCGACGGCGGTCACCAGATGGCCCGAGCCGGCGACGCAGCCATTGGTCGGATCGAGGCCGACCCAGCCGCGCTGCACGCCGCACCACAAGGCCGCCCAGGCATGCATCGCATCGACGCCGACGAGGCGTGGCTTGCCGGGTGGCGGCACGGTGCGCAGATAGCCGCTCACATAGGCGGCGGGCAGCCCGACCGAGCGGAACGCCTCGATCAGGATATGCGCGAAATCCTGGCAGACGCCGCGCCGGATCGCGAACGCCTCAGACACCGGCGTGTCCGCCTCGGTCGCGCCGGGATCATAAGTGAAATCGCGCTGGATCGCCTTCGTCAGCGCCAGCCCGCTCTCGAACACCGGCGCATCCGGCGGCAGCAGCGGCCGTGCCCAGTCCGCGATCGCGCGCTCGCCCGGCAGCAGCGGCGAGGGATAGAGATAATGGGCCGGCGCCCATGAGCCCAAGTCGTTGCGCGCCATTGCCGCGGCCGCGATGGTGGCGATCGTCGGATCGGGCGAGGCGAGATCGAGCATCGCGTCCTGCGCGGTCGCATGGAAGCTGGCCCGGATTTCCAGCGTGGCGGTCGGTTGGCCGATCTCGACGCGGGTCAGGTTGAACGGATAGGCGCCACGCCGCTTCTCGCTCATCGACGGACGCGGTTCGATCGACAGCGCGAAATCCTCGATGGTCTGGCCCGGCCACGGCACCGGATCGAGCCGCAGATTGAAGCGCGCCATCCGCACCGCCGGGCGATAATCGATGCGGGTCACATGATCGACGCGATATCTCATGCCAGCCTCGACATCCCGGCGGCCCGCTCGCGGCCATGGAGGAAGAAGCGATCGCCGATCGCATCGGACAGGGCGTAAAGCTGCTTTTCGGTTCGTTCGAGGCCGGCATCGTCCAGCGTTTCGGCGGTGGACGCCGCCAGCATAGCCGCCAGCGCGGTGGCGATCCGAACCGGCGGCTCCGGCATCCCGTCGTCGCGAAGCGTTGGCAGCGCGCCCAGGTGCCGCACGATGGAGCTGATCTGGAAGACCAGCGAGCGCGGATTTTCCGGCTCCAGCAGCAGCATGTCGCGCACCGGCATCAGAGCGAGGCCGGAGAGGTAGCGCGTCCGGAAGCTGATCTGGCAGTCGCACAGGTCGAGCAGCAGGCCGAGATCGTCGCTGCTCGCCTCCCCGCGGGCGAACACGCGCACCAATCGGCAGAGATGGATGGCACGCTCGATCCGGCGGCCCATGTCATGGAAGATCCAGCCATGGCCGCGCACCATATTCTCGGCGGCGAGCCCGCTCAGCGCGGCGCAGCGATCGATTCCCCGCGCGGCATGTTCGATCAGCGCCTCCGCCTGCGTGCCCTTGGTCAAACGCAGCGGATGCGAGAGCAGGCGCCACACATCGACCGCGAGCCGCTCGCGCAGGCCCAGGCCGATGGTCTCGGCGGACTGGAACAGGGCATGGGCACTGCCGGAACAGGCGGTATCGCCGATCGCGCTGGCGCAGAGCGCCGCGACCCCGCCCTTGCTCGCCGCGCGCGGGGCCGCGCCCCATTCGACGAGCATGTCCGCCACCCGATCGAGCGTCGTCTGCTGGAGCCCGGAGGCCGCATCGACCTCGATCGTGCCGCCGAGCAGCGCGCGGACCATCCGCAACACCATCTCGCCGCGTTCCAGATAGCGCGAGAGCCAGAAGAAATTATCGGCAGCCTTGCTCGGCAGGGTGCCCGCGACCCGGCGGATGGCGGGGGACGGGCTGGTATCGAGCAGCGAGACGCTGGTCTCGGGACGATCCGAGACGATGCAGACATCGGCGGACATGTCGCCGCCGCCCATCAGCACCGCGCGGATATCCTCGTGCGCCGCAAGCCGCGCGAACCCGCCCGGCATCGTCCGCCACGCGCCATCCGCATCGCGGGCGAGGAAGGCGCGCAGCACGAAAGGCCTCGCCGCCAGCGCGCCGCCGATCAGCGCCGGGGTGGTGGACAGCTGGACGAGCTCCTGCCCGACATAGTCCATCGGCCGCCGTCCCATGTCGTCGAGCAGCAGCGCCCTTTCGGTATCGCCGAGTCTCGCGCCCATGCGCGGCTGTCCATCGGGGAGCGACGGCAGGCTGCGGCCGAACGCCGATCCGATCGCCATATGGCCGATCCCGGCGCGCACGATCGCCTGCTCGCGCGGCTGCCCGCACCACCATGTCGCGATGTTGGGCAGCTTCAGATCGACGCCGAGCAATGCCCGTGCGAGCTTCGGCAGGAAGGCACCCAGCGCCGGCGACTCCACGACGCCGGCGCCGGGCCAGTTGGCGACGGCCAGCCCATCCTGGCCGAGCACCTCGAACAGATCGGGCACGCCGATCTTGGAGCGCGAATCGAACGCCAACGGGTCGAGCAGCCTGGTATCGAGGCGACGCCAGAGCGCGTCGATCCGCTTCAGTCCTTCGATCGTGCGGACGTAGAGGCGACCATCCTCGACGGTGAGATCCTCGCCCTCGACCAGCAGCAGGCCGAGATAGCGGGCAAGATGCGCCTGCTCGGGATAGCTCGGGTTGAAGCGGCCCGGCGTCAGCAGCGCGATGCGCGGGTCGACCCGTTCGCAGCAGGCGGCCAGTCCCTGCCGGAAGCTCGCGAAGAAGGGCGCGAGGCGCCGCACATTCATGTGGCTGAGCAGATCGTTGGTGGCGCGCGTCATCGCCAGCCGGTTCTCGATCGCATAGCCCGCCCCCATCGGCGTGCGGACATGATCGGCGAGAACCCGCCATCCGCCGTCCGGCCCGCGCGCCAGATCGAGCGCGTAGAATTGCAGGCGATGCCCGCGCGGCGGTGCGCGGCCGATCATCTGGCGCCAGTAATCGGGGCTGCCGGTGACGACGGCTGCCGGCAGATGACCGTCCGCGACGAGCTTGCCGGGGCCGTATATGTCCGCGATCACCGCTTCCAGCACGTCGGCACGCTGGGCCGCGCCGCGTTCGATCGCCTGCCATTCGACGGCCGGGATCAGCAGCGGCACCGGGCTCAACGGCCACGGTCGTTCGTCCGCCTCGCCCGCCAGCCGGAAGGCCATGCCGAGATCGACCACCTGCCGCGCGGCGCGCTCCTGCAAGCCGGTGAAGCCGCCACGGTCGGGCGCGGAGAGACCGGCGAGCATGGCGGTCCAGCGCGCCGCCATGTCCGGGCCGGATCCCAGCATCAGGTCGGTCGGGCTCGCCTCGCTGGCATAGCGGCGCAGCGCGAGGGCCAGCGTATCGCCATCCCCTCCCCCAGCCATCATCGGATGCGACACCGCCGTCACAGGGCGGACGGTCGTCGCAGATCGAGCGTCATCGGAAATTCCCCCGCAGTCTCGGCCGGCGGCGTCGCCATCGGCCCCGGCGTGTGGCCATGATCCTGGAAACGCGCCTTGCGCCGGGCCTCCGCCTCATAGGCGTTGATCGGCACGTCGTCATAGTTGCGGCCGCCCGGATGCGCCACATGATACACGCAGCCGCCGAGCGAGCGGCCGCTCCATTGGTCGAATATGTCGAAGGTCAGCGGCGCATTCACCGGCAGGCGTGGATGCAGGCAGTCGGCCGGCGCCCACGCCTTGTAGCGGACGCCCCCGACGCCCTCGCCCGGCACGCCGGTCGGCATCATCGGCACCCGCCGCCCGTTGCAGACCACGATATGCCGCCCCGCGACGAGGCCGCGCGCCCGCACCTGGAGGCGCTCGGTCGAGCTGTCGACATAGCGCACGGTGCCGCCGATTGCGCCGGTCTCGCCGAGCACGTTCCAGGGCTCGAGCGCATGGCTGATCTCCAGCGCGACGCCGCCGGCATCGATCTCGCCATGGATCGGGAAGCGGAACTGGCGCTGCGCCTCGAACCAGTCGGGATCGAACGCATAGCCGGCGCCGCGCAGATCGCCCAGCACATCCATGAAATCGGCCCACACGAAATGCGGCAGCATGAAGCGATCGTGCAGCTGCGTGCCCCAGCGCACCAGGCCGCCCTGCTGCGGCTCGCGCCAGAACCAGGCGGTGAGCGCGCGCAGCAGGAGCTGCTGGGCCAGGCTCATCCGCGCCGCCGGCGGCATCTCGAAGCCGCGGAACTCGACCAGCCCGAGGCGTCCGGTCGGGCCATCGGGCGAGAACATCTTATCGATGCAGATCTCGGTGCGGTGGGTGTTGCCGGTCACGTCGACCAGCAGGTTGCGGAACAGGCGATCGACCAGCCACGCCGGCGGTGTCTCGCCCGATCCCGTCCCCGATCCCGGCGCCGGCACCTGCGCCAGCGCGATCTCCAGCTCGTAGAGACCATCGTGACGGGCCTCGTCGATGCGCGGCGCCTGGCTCGTCGGCCCGATGAACATGCCCGAGAACAGGTAGCTCAGCGACGGATGCCGCTGCCAGTAGAGCACGAAGCTCTTGAGCAGGTCCGGCCGGCGGATGAACGGACTGTCGTTGAGCGACGGCCCGCCCAGCACGAGATGGTTGCCGCCGCCGGTGCCGACCGCGCGACCATCGACCATGAACTTGTCGGCGGTCATCCCGTGGCTGCGGGCGATCTCGTATAGTTCCTCGGTCAGCTCGACGGTGTCGCCCCAGGTCGAGACCGGCTGGACATTGACCTCGACCACGCCGGGATCGGGCGTCACCTTGAGCACCTTGAGGCGGGGATCGGGCGGTGGCGGATAGCCTTCGATCCGCACTTCGACGCGAATGGCAGCGGCGGCGGCCTCGATCTGCGCGATCAGCTCGAGATAATCCTCCAGCGCGCGCACCGGTGGCAGGAACACCGAGAGATAGTGATGCTTGGGCTCGACCGTCACCGCGGTGCGGACGGCGCCGTCGATGATCTTCTGTTCGACGCGTTCCTGCTGCGGCGACGCCGCCGACGCCTCGCCCCGGCTCGCCACGCGCTGCTCGCGCGGATCGGCGTCGGCATGGCCGACCTGCTGGATATCGAAATCGGCCAGCGCCTCGCGCGCCTCGCTGGTGTCGCGCGGGTGGATGTAGGGGAAGGCGGCGGGCGGCACATAGGGCAGCGTGCCGAGCGGCAGGCGGTAGCCGAGCGAGCTGTCGCCGGGGACGACATACAGCTTCTCGCGCCGCACCCGCCAGCGCTCGCTCATCCATGATCCGGCCTGCCTGGTCTGCCAGCGCTGGACGGGCAGCACATAGCCGACCGGATTGTCGAGCCCGCGCGCAAAGGCCGTCACCATCCGCTTCCGTGCCTCGGGATCGTCGATCTTGGGATCGTCGGGCGTCGCGTTGATCGGAAGCTCTGCCTCCTTCTGCCGCCACGTCTCCTCATCCTCATAGGCCGGCGCGACGAAATCGTCATCGACGCCGAGCCCCGCCGCGATCGCCTTGAGCAGCGCCTCGGCCATCTCCGCGGTCGCCGGTGGCTTGCCCTCGCCATCCTCGCGGGCGATCAACGAGGCATCGCGCCACACCGGCACGCCGTCCTCGCGCCAGTAGATCGCATAGGCCCAGCGCGGCAGGCTTTCGCCGGGATACCATTTGCCCTGCCCGTGATGGAGCATCCCGCCCGGCGCGAAGCGTTCCCGGAGCGAGCGGACCAGTCTGTCGGCATAGCCCTGCTTGGTCGGGCCGACCGCGCCGCCATTCCATTCGTCCGCTTGCCCCCCGTCGGCGGCGACGAAGGTCGGCTCGCCGCCGGTGGTGAGGCGGACGTCCTGCGCCACCAGATCGGCATCGACCTGCTGCCCGAGCGCCAGCACCGCTTCCCAGCGGCTATCGGTGAAGGGCTTGGTGATGCGCACCGCCTCGGCGATGCGATCGACCCGCATCTCGAACCCGAAATCGACCTCGGCCGGCTCGGCCATGCCCGAGATCGGCGCGGCCGACCGGTAATGCGGGGTCGCGCAGAGCGGGATATGCCCCTCGCCCGCGAACATGCCGGATGTCGCATCGAGCGCGATCCAGCCGGCGCCGGGGATATAGGCCTCGGCCCAGGCATGGAGATCGACGACGTCCTGCGTCACCCCCTTGGGGCCATCGACCGGCTCGACGTCGGCGACCAGCTGGATCGAATAGCCTGACACGAAGCGCGCGGCGAAGCCCAGCCGGCGGAGCAGCTGGACCAGCAGCCACGCGCTGTCCCGGCACGACCCGCTGCCGATATCGAGCGTCTCCTCGGGCGCCTGGACGCCCGATTCCATGCGGATGACATAGCCGATCCGCCGCTGCAGCCCGGCATTGATGTCGACCAGGAAATCGATCGTCCGGCCCTGGTGGGCGGCGTGGTGGGCGACCAGCGCCTCGAACTGCGGTCCCTGCGGCTCGACGTCGAAATAGGCCGAAAGATCCGTCTTGAGAGCATCGTCATAGGCGAAGGGGTAATTCTCCGCATAAGGCTCCACGAAGAAGTCGAACGGGTTGATCACGTCCAGGTCGGCCAGCAGATCGACGTCGATCACGAAGCGGTCGACCGGATCGGGGAAGACGACGCGGGCCAGCCAGTTGCCGTGCGGATCCTGCTGCCAGTTGATGAAGTGGTTGGCTGGCTCGATCTTCAGCGAATAGTTCGGGATCTTGGTGCGACTGTGCGGCGCCGGCCTCAGCCTGATCGTCTGCGGCCCCAGTCGGATGGGGCGGTTGTAGCGATAGGCGGTGTGGTGGTGCAGCGCGGCCTTGAGCATGGTTACCAGTCAGAGGCCAAGATCGGCGCAGGCGCAACATGAAAAGGGAGGAAATCCCTTTTCCCATCGGCGCGATCGAGATCGAGGCACGGCCGGGCGGTGCCGCTCCACGCGATCGATCCGCATGGCCGGTGATGGAGCCCCCCCGCCCGGCGCCCGGCGCCCGGCGCTTAGCGCCTTGCAACTCATCGATCGTTCAGGAACGATGTACCAGACTGAGACGATGGCATGGTCCTTCCCTGAACGCGCACGATCGCGCATTCCCCCGATCGGGCAGGGGCTCGCGGTGGTGGCCGCCGTAATCGCGATCGCGGTGATTTCGTGCGGTGGCATCGCCGGCTATCTGCTGTCGCTGCGTATCGCTGCCTGGGGCAGCCAGAGCCATGCGATCGACGTCCAGATACTTGCCAAGCGGCAAGAGGTTCAGCGGCTCCGGAACGAACTCGATTTCCGCAGCCGCTTCCCGGAGCTCGAACGCTGGAGTTCGCCGCTCGGTCTGCAACCGGCGGATGGGCGGCAATATGCGCAGAGCGTCCACCAGCTCGACATGCTCGCCGCCGCGCGCCGGCAGCATATCGCCGATCAACTGCCCCGCGTCGGAGACGATAAGGGCTATACCCCGCAAGCCCGGCAACAACTGGACGGCCTGTTCAGCGACGTCGCCAATTAGGTTTAGTCCCGGCGTCCCCGCCCCCGCCCCCGGATAAGCCCGCCACAGCCTACCAGCGCGTCACCAGCGAAACCAGCAACCGTCCGGCCAGCGCCACCAGCCCACAACCAAGCCCGAACCAGATCGCAATGTAGAAGGGATCGTCGTGCGGGCACTGGAAAACGAAGACGAACGCCCCCCACGCCGCCCCCGCCAGCCCGACCGCCAGCGCACTTCCCGCCCGATCGGTCGGCGCGCCCCGTCGCATGAGCAGGCCGAGCCCGATCAGCATAGGGATGGACAGCACCGCCATCGCGAACATGCAATAGACGCCATGCCGCCAATCCAGGCGCCTGGCCAAGTCTCCGCCACCGCCATGCCCGGCATCGATCGCCCAACCGATCAGCAGGGCCAGCCCGGCTAGGCAGCCGATCCAGCGCAACCCGCGGCGCGGCGAAGCGGCGGGATCGAAGGACCGCAAGGCCGTCGCGGCGCCCAGCAGCGCGAGCAGCGCCAGACTGACGAGCTTCCACCAGAAGGACGGCAGCAGCATCGCCAGCATGATATCGTGGCGCCCGGCGCCCATCAGCAGGAACAGCCCCAATTCGACCGCGCCGAGCAGGGCGAGCAGCATAGCGTCCCGCGACGCGGTGCGACGGCGCACCGGCACCAATCCGGCTGCAAGATCTTCGATCAGGCGCTCACTCGGCATCGGGCGCGCTCCGGATGACATCGGCGAGCCGCCCCAGCCCGCGATGGATATTGACCTTGATCAGCGAGGCGGATTGCCCGGTGCGTGCCGATGCCTCCTCCACGCTGAAACCCTGCAACTTGACCAGCCTGATCGCCTCCGCCTGCGCCGGCTTCAGTCGATCGAGCAGCCCGCCCAGCACCACCGCGCTGGTCACCGCCGCCTCATGGCTCGCCACGCCGATCGCTTCGGGCAATTCCTCGGTACGCTCGCGCCCCATCGCACGAAGCCGGTCGATCCACTTATAGCGCGCGACCGCTGCGAGCCACGGCCGGAACGGCCGCGCCGGATCATAGGTGTGGCGCTTCTCGTGGATCGCGATCAGCGTATCCTGCACCGCGTCGTCCACCGATCCCTGCGGAAGACGACGGGCGAAATAGCGCACCAGCCACTCCCGCAATTCGCCGAGCAGACGGCGATAGGCACCGCCATGGCCGCCCTGCGCAGCGGCCATCAACGCTCCCCATTCATCGGCATCATCCACGCGCATCGCTTCTCCCGCCCGGCCGATCGCCTCGGGTTCCCGCAAGGGGTAACGGAAAGGAAGTGCGGCCGCCATGCCCCAGGGTTCGCTCGGGATGTCCGCTCGGTTACGGAGACGGGTTTCTCCACGCCAGGACCGGCAGATGACGCGCGCAGAGCCAGGCTCGACGGCAAGGTCGCGCGGTGCGTATTTCGCCGCCGGCCCGAGGGCGACGGCGACGCGATCTCAGCCTAACGGCAGCGGCGAACCTTGTGGTGATGGGCCCACGTCACCTTGCAGATGCGATGATGCGGCGGCCGGGCGTGGCCTGCGGTCGCAAGACCGAAGGAGGCGATCAGGCTGCACGCCATCGCGATATGAAGGGTCTTCATCGGCATTCTCCATCAACGGGCCTGTCAACCGGCCCGTCGATCAGGTTGCACCCGCTAGGTGTCCGGCCTGCGTCGCGCCTGAAATACGCGTCAGGCGAACACTTCGGCCAGGCTCGGCGCCGAGGTGCCGTCCTTGATCCGTCGCAATTCGACGTAGAGGGCCGACAGCAAGGCCGCCTGGAAGAATGCCATGACGATGCCGAACACGACATGCCAGATCGCGGGGAACAGCGGCGACGCCTGCGTCGCGTGCCCGGCCAGGACGCCAGTCAAGGCGCCGGTCGGGAGCATGAGCAGGATCATCGTCACGACGACGAGCAGGAGCAGCGCCAATATCCGCCCGCGCGAACCGATCGTCAGCCAGCGGCTGCGGCTGAAGCTGGCCAGCCATCCGGCATCCTCGCAGACCAGAACCGGGACGACCACGCACCAGCTCAGGATGAGGATGATGCCGGGCAGGATGAAGACGACCATGCCGAGCAGCACGCCGATATAGCCGAGCAGAGCGACGCCGAATGCCGGCAGCAGGCGGGCGGGTGTCGCGGCGAGTGCCGCGCCGATCGTGATCGGCCTGCCCTCGAAGCGGCGAACGAGGAACAGGAAGGCCGCGACGTAAAATGCGGAGGCCAACAGAAATTCGGCCAATATGCCGGTGAGCACCGGCGCGGACATCATCGCCTGAAATGCCGCGAGCGGATTCGGCGTGTGGCCGGCCGTGGTAGCGAAGGCCTGGGTGCGCTCGAGCACGATCGGCTGGACGAGAAGATAATAAGCGCCCTGCGGCAAGCCGATCAGCACGGCAGCCAGCAGGATCAGCGGCCATCCGGCCGGCATGAAGACCGAAAAGGCCTTCGCCAGCACTTCGCCCAGATCGAGCGGTTCGATCAGCGCCACCGGCGCGCGGCGCGATCGGAGCCACAGCCAGATCCCGAGCGTGACCAACGGCCCCCCCAACAAGATCACCACGGTGATCAATGCCGTCCCCATTTTCCGATTCCCCGTGTCGTCCCCCTGCCCGATATTGTCATCCGGCGAAACGATCTGTCCAGCGCATGCCGGCAGGGATTGCGCGCCACGCCGAAACGGATAGTCTCGCCGCAGCCTGGGGGCAGGCTGGGGGTTTGTAGCGCGTGCCATCGTCTGGGGGTTCCGGAGCAGCCAACGCAGGCAGGCATGCCTTCGCGAACGCCCATGCCCATGTCCTCGCCGATTCCCGCATCCAGTTCGCGCTGCCGCCCGCGCCGCGCCCGCGCACCCCGCACTGGCTGGAAGTGCTCGCCTATTGGATCCGTCATGCGTGGCCGTTGCTGCGGGTGCTGACCTGGGTCGTGCTGGCGGGGCTGGCGCTGTTCATCCTGTACATGATCGTCAGCCAGTTCATCGATATCCGCTGGCCGTGGCGAGGTTCGCCCGCCGAAACCGCCACCGCGGAACCGGAATGGCAGCCCGATGCGGCGCCCGCGCGCGCGTTGCTCGCCGAGGCCGACGCACTGGCTGCCGCCGGCCGCTACGCCGAGGCCGCGCGGCTGATCCTGCTGCGATCGGTGGAGGATATCACCCGGAAGCGCCCCGGCCTCGTCCGCGCCGACACGACGAGCCGCGATCTCGTCGCCACGCCCGAGATTCCTGCCGCCGCCCGCCCCGCGTTCGGCGCCATCGCCGAGGTGGTGGAAATCAGCCTGTTCGCCGATCGCGGTGCCACCGCCGATGCGTGGTATCGGGCGCGCGACGCCTATGCCGACTTCGCGCTCGCCGGGAACTGGCGATGAGCGCGACTGCCGAACAGCCCCCCTTCCGCCCGCGCACCGTGCTGCTGATCGTCGGCGTCGCGGTGATCGCCTTCGCCGGCTTCCTGCTGCTGATCGCCTTCGCCCCGCCATTCCAGGGCGGGCACGACGCGCGCGGCCACGCCCTCTCGACCTCCGGCAACGGCTATGCCGGGCTGGTGGAATTGACCGATGCGATCGGCAGCCATTCGCTGATCGTCCGCGACACCGATCTGCTCGGTTCGTCCGCGCTGCTGATCGTGACGCCCGAATATGACAGCGACGGTGCGCAGCTCGCCAGGCTGCTGGCGGCGCGCGCCGGTCATCCGACGCTGATCGTGCTGCCCAAGTGGCTGACCCGGCCGATGCCGGATAATCGCGAATGGAGCCTCAAGGTCAACACCATCTGGCCGGAGGGCGCGATTGCCGCGCTCGACAAGATCGCCCCCAAGCTGGCGGTCGACCAGACGCCGTTCCGCAAGACAGTGATCCCGCCGCAACCGGCCGCCATCCCGCGCCTCGCCCGCGCCGCGATCGGCGGGCAGCGGGAACAGCAGCGGCTCGTCGGCATGGGCTTCACGCCGATGCTGCTCGATCGCGATGGACGGGTGGTGATGGGCAAGCTGATCGGGCGACCCGTTTACGTCCTGGCCGATCCTGACCTGCTCAACAACCAGGGCCTCGCCGATCCGTGGACCGCACGGCAGGGCTGGCAGGTGATCGACGATCTCTCCACCACCAACGAGATCGCCTTCGACCTGACCATGAACGGCTTCGCCAAGCAGGCGGACAAGAGCCCGCTCCGGTTGATCTTCCAGCCGCCCTTCCTGCCGGTGACGCTCTGCATCGTGCTGGCGGCGCTGCTCGCCGGGCTGCACGGTGCCGTCCGCTTCGGCGCGCCGATCGCCGCCGGCCGTGCCATCGCGATGGGCAAGCGCACGCTGGTGGACAATGCGGCGATGCTGTTCCGCGCCGCGCGCAGGGAGCATCGCGTCGGCGCCGCCTATGCCGCGCTCACCCGCGATCTCACCGCGCAGGCGACCCATGCGCCGGCCCGCCTCTCGGGAGAGGCTCTGGACCATTATCTCGATCGTGCCGGCCGCAATGCCGGCGATCCGCCTTATGCGACGCTCGCCTGGCGCGCCGAGGCGGCCGAGGATCGTGACCAATTGCTCGGTGCGGCGCGCGCGCTGTATCGCTGGAGAAGGAACCGCACGCGATGACGCTGGACGACGTAAAGGGGCTCGGCGAACGCATCGCCGGCGAGATCGGCAAGGCGGTGGTCGGCCAGGACCAGACGATCCGCCATCTGCTGATCGCGCTGTTCTCTGGCGGCCATGTGCTGCTGGAAGGACCGCCCGGCACCGCCAAGACCTTCCTCGCGCAATGCTTCGCCGCCACCGTGGGCCTGGATTTCAAGCGCATCCAGTTCACTCCCGATCTGATGCCCGGCGACATCACCGGCTCCAACATCTTCAACTTCCAGACCTCGCAATTCTCGCTGACGCGCGGCCCGATCTTCTGCGACCTGCTGCTCTCCGACGAGATCAACCGCGCCCCGCCCAAGACCCAGGCCGCGCTGCTCGAGGCGATGCAGGAGCGATCGGTGACGCTCGATGGCGTGTCCCACCCGCTCGGCGATCGCTTCATGGTGGTGGCGACCCAGAACCCGATCGAGAATCAGGGCGTCTATCCGCTGCCCGAAGCGCAGCTCGATCGCTTCCTGTTCAAGCTGCTGGTCGATTATCCCGACGAGGCCGAGGAGATCCGCATCGTCGCCAGCCATGGCGCTGATCGCGGTTCGACCACGCCGCAGCGCTGGGGCATAGCGCGGCAGGCCGATGCCGCCACGCTCGCCGAGGCGCTGGCCGCCGTCTCGGCTGTCACGCTGGTCGACGAGGTGGTCGCCTATATCGTCCGCCTGATCCGCGCGACGCGGACCAGCATCGAGCTCACCGCAGGCGCCTCCCCCCGCGCCGCCGCGATGCTGGCCGGTGCCGCCCGCGCCGCCGCCGCGCTGGACGGGCGCGACTATGTGGTGCCGGACGATGTGCGGGCGCTGGCACCCGCCGTGCTGCGCCACCGCATCGCCCTCTCGCCGACCGCGGAGATCGACGGGCGCAAGCCCGAGGAGGTGGTCGCCACCCTGATCGCGGAGGTCGCCGCGCCGCGATGAGATGGCGCCCGGCCCGATCCGGCGGCGGCCTGTACCCGACCGCGCGCGCGGTGCTGCTGATGGCGGCCGGTGCGCCGGCGTCACTGATGATCGGCGTCGTCTGGCCGGGGCTGTGGACGATCGGCTTCGGCTGGATGCTGTTCGTGCTGCTGTTGCTCGTGCTGGACACCGCCATGGCACCGGGCGGCCACCAGGTTGCGAGCGATTTACGCCTGCCGGGCACGGCGCCAGTCGGCAGTCGCGTGGCGCTCACGCTCGGCATCACCGCGCGCAGCCGGGTGCAGTCCTCCGTGGACGCCAACGATCGCCTTGTTCCGATCGACTCCGTCCGCGCGGATTTCGCCGCCGGACAGACCGTCCAAACGATCGACTTCGAGGCCGCGCGACGGGGCATCGGCCGCCTTTCTGCGGTATGGCTGCGCTGGAAGGGGCCGCTCGGGCTGATCTGGAAGCAGCGCCGCGAACTGCGCGACGATCGCGTGCTGATCACCGCCGATCTTCGCCCGGTGCGCGAGCAGAGCCAGTTGCTCATCCAGCAGGCGCAGACCGGCGAAACCGCGCGGCGACAGGTCGGCACCGGCAGCGAATTCCAGTCGCTGGTGCCGTGGTCGACCGGCATGGACCGGCGCTCGATCGACTGGAAGCAGTCCGCCCGCCACGCCACCCTGCTCGCCAAGGACTGGCAGATCGAGCGCAACAACCAGATCATGCTCGCGATCGACGCCGGCCGCGCCATGGCCGAGCCGCTGGGCGGGGTGCCGCGCCTCGATCGCGCCGTCTCGGCCGCCTTGCTGGCCGCCTATGTCGCGCTGAAGCTGGACGATCGCGTCGGCCTGTTCGCCTATGCCGAGCAGCCGATCGCGGCCGGCGCGATCTCGGCCGGCATCGCCAGCTTTCCGCGCCTGCAACGCCTCGCCGCCGGGATCGACTATGGTACACGCGAGGCGAACCATACGCTCGGCCTCACCCGGCTCGCGCAGACGCTCGATCGCCGCACGCTGATCGTCCTGTTCACAGAGTTCACCGATCCGACCAGCGCGGAACTGATGGTCCGCGCCTGCGCGCCGCTGCTCCAGCGCCACCTGCTGATGTTCCTGATCTACCGCGACGAGGAACTGGAAGGCCTCGCCGCCGCCGAGCCGGAAACGCTCGAGGACGTCACCCGCGCCGTCGCCGCTCAGGCCCTGCTCCGCGATCGGGCGATCGTCGCGGCCCGGTTGAAGCGCATGGGCGTCCATATCGTCGAGGCCCGCCACGACGCCGCCGGCACTGCGCTCGTCGAGGCCTATCTCGGCCTCAAGCGGCAGGGGATCATCTGATGCGCGTTCTGACCATCCCCGGCACCCGCCTTCTCCCGCTCGTCCTGAGCGCAGCCAAGGGACGTGCCACGAGCCGCGCGTTGGCGACACGCACTTCGACTGCGCTCAGTGCGAATGGTTGGGAGAAGCGGCGCTGATGGCCCTCACTTTGCCCTTCCGTCGCAAGCGCGATCCCGATCCACCCGCACCCGTGCAGCGACGGCTCGATCCACTCCCCTCCGCCCGCTTCCGCGCCGAACGCGAAGCCGACTGGCGTCGGCTGGACGCGTTGCTGAGCAAGGTCGAGAAACGCTCTGCCGCAGCGCTGACCGACGAGGAGTTGCTGGCGCTGCCGACGCTCTATCGCGCGACCGTCTCGGCGCTGGCGGTGGCGCGGGAGACGTCGCTGGATCGGGCGCTGATCGACTATCTCGAGGGGCTGTCCACCCGCGCCTATTTCTTCCTCTACGGAGTGCGGGGCCGGATCGGGCCGCGCATCGCCGCCTTCTTCCGGCATGACTGGCCCGCCGCCGTGCTCAGCCTGTGGCGCGAGACGGTGGGATCGGTGCTGCTGCTCGTCGCCGGCACGATCGCCGGCTATGCGCTGGTCGCCTCCGACTCGAACTGGTTCATGGCGCTGGCCGGCGGCATGGCCCAGGGCCGATCGCCGAGCGCCACCACCCAGCAATTGCGCGACATCCTCTACAAAGGCGGCACCGACGGGCTGGAAGGCCTTGCCACCTTCCTGTTCACCCACAATGCCCAGATCTCGCTGCTGTGCTTCGCGCTCGGCTTCCTGCTGGCGGTGCCGAGCACCATCCTGATCCTGATGAACGGGCTGACGCTGGGTGCCTTCCTCGCGCTCTACGCCGATCGTGGATTGGCCGGCGAACTGGTCGGCTGGCTGTTCGTCCATGGCACCACCGAATTGTTCGCGATCACGCTGGCGGGCGCGGCGGGCATCCGCATCGGCTGGGCGGTGGCCTTCCCCGGCCGGCTCTCCCGGCTGGACGGCATGGCGGCGGCAGGGCGACAATCGGGGACGGTGATGGCGGGCGTCGTCGTCATGCTGTTCGTGGCGGCCTTGCTCGAAGGCTTCGTGCGCCAGCTCGTCACCATCGACTGGCTGCGCTACCTGATCGGCGGTGCGATGCTGGCGCTGTGGCTCGCCTATTTCTACGGGCCGGCGGGGCGCCGCCGATGAGCGCGCGGATGCCCAAGGAGATCAAGCGCGTCCGCATGCTGGTGACGCCCGAAGGGGTGCCGCTGCCACTGGAACTGGGCGATGCCGGCCAGCGCGCCGGCGCCTTCCTGATCGACATGCTGATCCTGGTCGGATCGATCGTGGCGATCACCATCTTCCTGCTGTTCGTGTCCAAGTCGATCCCCGGCAAAGGCATCGATCGCGTGCTCGGTCTGATCTGGACGATCGGGCTCTTCCTGCTGCGCAACTTCTACTTCACCTGGTTCGAGGCGCGGCCCCGCGGCGCCACGCCCGGCAAGCGGGCGCTCGGCCTGCGCGTGATCGCCCGCCATGGCGGCCGGCTGACGCTCGATTCCGTGATCGCGCGCAACGCCTTGCGGGAAGTGGAAGCCTTCCTGCCGATCATGCTGATGGTGGCCAGCCTCGCCACCCGGGGCTACCAGAGCTGGATCCTGATCTGCGCGCTCGGCTGGACGGCGATCTTTCTGCTCATGCCATTGATGAACCGGGATCGGCTGCGCGCGGGCGATCTGCTCGCCGGAACCTGGGTGATCCGCGTGCCGAAACGTCCACTCCTGCCGGAATTGTCGGCCGACGCGGAGGAAACCCTTTTCACCGAGGCCGAACTCGATGCCTATGGCGTCTACGAGCTGGAAATGCTGGAACAGGTGATCCGGCAGGCGCAGCCCGCGGCCGTCGCGACCGTCACCCTCACTATTGCCCAGCGGATCGATCGCCGCCATTGGAGCGACGATGGCGGGCCTCGCGATCTCGCCTTCCTGCACACTTATTATGCCGCCCTGCGCGGCCGGCTCGAACATAAATTGCTGTACGGCAAGCGCCGCGCCGACAAGCATGATCGCGGCTGACCGGAACCGACCTTTGCCGGGCTGAGGCTTTCTTGCCACAACATGAACTCTTGTTCATTTTTACTACCCCGCTTCGCTTGACCCACTCACCCCCGGTAAGCATTCTGCCTGTGCCATTGAGGGATGGTAAAAACAGGGGATACAAGCACATGGCCATCAAGAAGGCCCGCTCGGTCGCGCTCGGCGCGACCGCGTTCGCAGCATTGAGCGCGGCGCTTGCCGCCATGCCGGCCGCCGCCGTCGTCATCAACGACGGATATACGCCCGGCAGCATCGTGGACACGACCAACATCACCGGCGTCGGCCAGATGGTGGTCGATGAGGGTGACGGCTTCGTCGGCCTGTGTACGGCGACCCTGATCAATCCGCGCACCGTCGTGCTGGCGGCGCATTGCGTGAACGACGCGCCGTCGACCTCCTATGGCGCGAACCAGGGCGGCACCGCCATCGGCGTCGGCTTCCAGGCCAACAACCTGCCGTCGATCCAGGACTGGTTCCAGAGCAGCTTCCAGACGAGCAAGACCAATCAATTCTATAACGGTAGCTATGTCGTCTATAACCAGCACTCGCTGGATCTCGGGCCGGACAATAATTTCCTCCAGGGCGACGTCGCGCTGATCGCGTTCGACACGCCGGTCACCGGCGTCCCGACCACCGACATGCTGTTCAGCCCGTTGAGCGGCCCGGTCCACGCCACGATCACCGGCTATGGCGACAATGGCATCGGCACCACCGGCCAGGGCAGCCTCGATTTCAAGCGCCGCGTGGCCGAGAATATCGTCTCGGTGCTCGGCTCGCTCGACGATGTCGATGGCTTCCTGTTCGGTTCGCCCGATGGGCTGCCGCAGAATCTCTATCAGATCGATTTCAACAGCCCCGGCTACGCCAATCGCTTCGATTTCGGCATCTTCGGCGATCTCCCGCTCGACAAGGAGGGGATCACTGCGCCCGGCGATTCCGGTGGCCCCCTGCTGATCGACCAGGCCTTCGCCAAGCCGGTGATCGCCGGCGTGCTCTCCGGCGGATCGCGTTACTACAACGCGCAGCCCGGTGCTTCCTACGGCACCACCAGCTTCTACCAGCCGCTCTACCTGTTCTGGGACTGGATCGTCGCCAACAACCCGTACAAATATGTCGGCGCCAAGGCGGGGGATGGCAGCTGGACCGATCCCAATCACTGGGTGATCAACCTCGATCCCGCTTACCAGATCATCGGTGCCAACGGCCAGCTGGTCAACGGCCTGCCGACCACGCCCGCCGCCGGCATCGACGGCACCACGCCCAAATTCGGCAATGTCTGCGACGGCGTCGAATGCGTCGATCTCGCCAGCGGTGTGATCGTACCGCAAAGCCCGACCGACGGCACCCCGCAGGCCGCCGCGTCCGGCAGCGCGACCGCCTCCGCCACGACCAACGACAAGGGCGCGAGCCAGTTGGCGCTCGGCAGCAGCGCCATCCACGAGGCGCAGGATGCGCCCGAGCAGATGATCAACGCCCCCACCGCAGTGCTCGATCCGGTCGGCGATCCGCCGGCGGAAGGCTCGGCGCTGGTCGGCGGCGAGTTGGTGCAGGGCGCCCCCGGATCGTCCGGCTTCGTGCCCAACGACACCGATGGCGACATCACGACCGGCGCGCCGGCGCGCTATTACGACGTGACGCTGTCGGCCGACGGCACCACCACTTTGTCGGGCGCCGACATCATCATCGACCGGCTGAAGCTGGCCGGCAACAAGGCCAATCTGACGATCGACGCGGACGCCGGCCTCGCCAGCCTGATCGACACCACCCAGACCGCCGGCACGATGACCGTCGACGGCACCTATATCTCGATCGGCGACTATGATCTGATTGGCGGCCTGCTCCAGGGCAGCGGCACGGTGATCGCGCCGAACCTGATCTCGGTGATGGGTGCGATCGCACCGGGTCGTCTCGGCACGATCGGAACGCTGACCGTCGGCGGCAACGTCATCATGTCGTCGGCCAGCCGCACTTACATCGATATCGGGCCGAACGGCACCTCGGATCACCTCGATATCGTCGCCAATCCGTTCATCGATCCGGCTGCCGCGAACGTGCTGACCGGGGTCGGCGATCTCGGCGGCCTGCTCGCGCTCACCCCGGTCGCCGGCTATCGGCCGACCTATGGCGACAGCTTCACGCTGATCACCGCGGAAGGCGGACTGCAGGACGCATTCGGCGCGGTGACGAGCCTGTCGGCGATCCTCTACCCGTCGATCACCCAGACGGCGAACACGCTCTCCGTCACGATCAAGGCCCGCCCCTATCAGGGCGTGATCAACACCGCCTCGCCGATCCAGTCCGCCTATGCCCAGCTGCTCGACAGCAGCCGCGCATCGTCGGCGCTGAAGTCCTTCTATTATCAGAGCGACTATCTCAGCCAGGAACAGATCCAGGCCTCGCTGGAAGCGGCCGGCCCCTATGCCCAGCAGACCGAGGTCGGGCTGGTCCGGATGCAGGACGAAGCGCTCGCGAAATTCTATCGTGATCGCCTCTCGCTGCTGCGCAGTGGCGGCGCCAGCGAGCAACTCGCGGTGCTCGGCAACCCGCTCGGCGTCGTCCGCACCGGCTACCAGACCGCTCAGGACGTCGCGATGGGCCTGATGCAGGCCAATCCGGCGCAGCAATCGACCGCCGTGCCGCTGCCCGAGGGCGTCAGCGCCTATGTCGCGGGCGGCTATCTGGATGGGTCTTCGCGGCCGCTGCCCAATTTGCTGTCCGGCAAGAAAGATGATCTTTCGGGCTGGTATGTCGCGGGCGGCCTCGAAAAGCAGATCGACGACAAGATGACCGCCGGCATGTCCGCCAGCTACTCGCACGGCAAGGGCGATGCGCTGGCCGGCGAGAGCGCCCGCAGCAACATGTTCCAGCTCGCGGCCTATGGCAGCTACAGCTTCGGCGGCGGCGCGTTCATCAACACCTCGGTCTCGGGCGGCCTGCTCCAAGTCAAGACGCGCCGGCAATTCTCGCTGGGCGATGCCACCGCCAAGCTGCACAATGAGGAGAATGCGCCGATCGTCTCGGGCGAGATCGCGCTCGGCTATGATTTGAAGATGTCGGGCCTCAAATTCACGCCGATAGCGTCGATCCGCGCCAGCCATCTGGAGTTCGAGGGCGGGCAGGAAAGCGGCGGCCTCGGCTCGCTGACCTATGCCAAGCGGAACTTCAACAGCATCCAGGCGCGTGCAGGCGGCCAGATCAGCTTCGACAGCGGCAATATCCGCCCGCATATCGATGCCGCCTATGTCCATGATTTCCGCAAGAATGGCGCGGATATCTTCGCGCACTTCACCGGTGCCGACGTGCCCAACGCGGACTTTGGCTCGTTCGGCCGCGATCGCAACTGGGGCGAGGCCGGCGGCGGCCTCACCGTCGTCGGCCCGACCGTGGATATCGGCGTCTCGGCCGATACCGTCTTCAAGCGCCAGGATCTGAGCTATCAGATCTATCGCGGCTCGGTGACCTTCCACTTCTAGGCTTTTCATCCAAAGCGGCAGGCCGGTCCTCCTCCGGGAGGGCCGGCCCGTTGCTTTTCTGGGGATGGTTCGCGCCGACTCGCTTGCGGTGAGGACGATCGCCCCTAGAAGGTCGAGCATGACCGTTGCCGTCGACATGGGCACCGCGCCGGATGGCGCGAGTGCCGCCATGGATCTCGAAGAACTGCTCGCCACCCGCTTGCTCGTCCAGGGCAATAGCGGCTCCGGCAAGTCGCACCTGCTGCGCCGCCTGCTCGAAGGCTCGGCGAAGTGGGTCCAGCAGGTGATCGTCGATCCCGAGGGCGACTTCACCACATTGTCCGAACGCTTCGGCCATGTCGTCGTCGATGGCGGCGCGCACAGCGAGGTGGAACTCCGCCGGCTGGCGCTGCGCATCCGCGAGCAGCGCGTCTCGGTGGTACTGACGCTCGAAGGGCTTGAGGTCGAAGGCCAGATGCGCGCCGCCGCCACCTTCCTCAGCACGATGTTCGATGCGCCGCGCGAACATTGGTATCCGGCGCTGGTGGTCGTCGACGAGGCCCAGCTGTTCGCGCCGTCGGTCGCCGGCGAGGTTTCGGACGAGGTGCGGCGGCTGTCGCTCGGCGCGATGACCAACCTGATGTGCCGGGGCCGCAAGCGCGGCCTCGCCGGGGTCATCGCCACCCAGCGGCTGGCCAAGCTCGCCAAGAATGTCGCGGCAGAAGCTTCCAACTTCCTGATGGGACGGACCTTCCTCGATATCGACATGGCGCGCGCCGCCGATCTGCTCGGGCTGGAGCGGCGGCAGGCCGAACAGTTTCGCGATCTCGCGCGCGGCCATTTCATCGCCTTGGGGCCGGCGCTGTCGCGTCGCCCGCTGCCGATCAGGATCGGCGACGTCGAGACGCAGGCGCGCAGCGCATCGCCCAAGCTGATGCCGCTGCCGACCGTCCCCGACGAAGCCCAGCGCGCTTCGCTGTTCGAGCGGCCGACCGAGCTGGAACTGCCCATGCCGGCGCCCGCGCCCTCCCCGCCGAGGCCGAGCATGGAGCAATTGCTCCGCTCGATCGAGGCGCCCGCCGCAGCACCTGAGGATAGCCGCCTCGAACGCTCTCCCGAGGAGCGCGACGCGATCGTCGCCGCCTGCCTGGCCGAGATCGTCACCGACGAGGGCGAGAGCTTCCGGCCGGCGGCCGTGCTGTTTCAGGATTTCGGCGTGCGCTGCCGGATGCGCGGGCTTACCGATGCCGCGCTCGATCTCGCCGGCTTCCGCACCCGTCTGTCCTTGGCGCGGGCCGGGCTTTACGCGGCGATCGCCGAGGATGATCCGATGGCGGACGCCGCCCGTGAAGCGGAAACCCTGCCGGAGGACGCCCGCGGCGTGTTCCTGCTGATCGCCCGTGCTGCGCTGGAACGGATGCCCTGCCCCTCCGACATCGAGATCGCGCGGGTCTATGGCACCCATTCGACCGGGCGGGCCAAGCGCCTGCTCGGTTTCCTCGAACAGCAGGGCGCCATCGTCGTCCGCATCGATCTGCGCGGCGGCCGCGCCATCGCCCTCCCCACGTTGGGATGGACGACGGCGGTGTCCGACAAGGCATCGGCCGAAGCCTGACCTACAGCTTGCCGCACTCGGGCAGCTTCAGGCCCTTCATGTCGGCGCACTGGCGCACCTGCACGCTGCCGTCCGGCCCGGTGAAGACGCTGTAATCGCCGCCCGGCTCGCAATGGGCGACCCACATGCCGAGATTGCCATAGGGGCCGCGATAGGCGCTCCTGCTCAGCCGGCCGCACTTCTCGTCGCTGCTGGTGATCGAGCGGCGCAGCGCGCCGTCGCGATCGGCCTGGCCCAGCGCCAGCAGCTTCTGGTTGAAGGGGTTCGCCCAATAGGGCGTCGCAGCCAGCGCCGGTGCGGTGAGAACCAGCCCGATCAAACCACCGATCAACGCGCGCATTCTTGTCATCCTTTCACATCCGAACCGATTGTGCGAACCCGTCGCGCGATTCGGGCGTTGGTCACCCAGACAGGATAAACTTTCAAGGAGTTCACGCACATGAACGAGGACGAGATCAAGGGCACCGCCAAGAAGCTGGTCGGTACCGGGCAGGAAGTCGTCGGCAAGGTCGCCAATGACGAGCAACTCGAAGGCAAGGGCTATCTCAACCAGGCGGTCGGCACCGTGCAGGATGGCTATGGCAAGGTCCGCGAGAAGGTGAAGGATCTGATCGAGGAGGCCGCCCCCACCGCCAAGGGCGCGATCGATACCGGCCGCGACTATGTCCGCCGTGGATCGGCCGCCGTCGCGCGCACTACCGGCGACAACACCGCCCTGGTGCTGCTCGCCGCCGGCGTCGCGGGTGCCGCGCTCGGCTGGTTCGCGCTCAACCGCAAGGGTGCCGCCAAGACGACCAAGGGCGCCAAGACCAAGAAGTGACGACCGCCGCCGGGCAGCCGATCAAGGTCGCCAGCTACAACATCCACAAGGCCGTCGGCACGGACGGGAAGCGTTCGCCCGAGCGCATCCTGTCCGTGCTCGCGGAGGTGGGCGCCGATATCGTCTGTCTCCAGGAGGCGGATCGGCGTGTCGGCACACGCCTGAGCGCGATCCCGTTCGAGGCGATCGCCCAGCACTCCCCCTACAAGCCAGTGCCCTATGAGATCCGCCCCGGCGGCATGGGCTGGCACGGCAACGCCATCCTCGTCCGACGCGAGGCGGATATCCTCGATCATCGTCCACTCACATTGCCGGTGCTGGAGCCGCGCGGCGCGGTGATGGCGGACATCGCGATCTACGGACAACAGGTGCGGATCGTGGGCATGCACCTCGACCTTTCCGGCCTGTGGCGACGCAAGCAGGCGCGGTCGGTGATCGAGCATGTCGAGGCCTGCGACGAACCCCTGCCCACCATCCTGATGGGCGACCTCAACGAATGGAGCCTGGCGGGCGGTTGCCTGAAGGACTTCATGAATCATTTTCAGTTCGCGGCAACGCCGCCGAGCTTCCACGCCCGCCGCCCGATCGCGCGGCTCGACCGGATCATGACCACGCCTGACCTGGCGGTGATCGACGCCGGCACCCACCATTCGCCGCTGGCGCTGCGAGCCAGCGACCATCTGCCGATCTGGGCGACCATCGGCCCGCGTTAAGGGCTGCGCACCCCTATCCTTTTGCCGGCGCGTCTCTCACGCTGCCGGTGACGCTCGTCCGGTCGAAGGGAAGCCCCTTTCGACCGGCTCAGGGTAACGGGCGCCCCTCAATATTGCTTCGAGTAGCGCAGCGTCACCGATGGCCCGGTCACGCCACCAGCCTGGCTGAGGATGCTGAGCGCCTTGGACAGCGCGATCGTCAGCTGGGTCTGGGTGAAGCCCTTGGCGTCGCTGATCACCTCCACATAGATGTTCTTGGAGATATATTTGCCCGCCGCGAGCGAGGTGCCGCGCCCCGTCGTCTCGTCCGATCCCAGTACGCGCAGACGGTCGAGCCCGGTCGCGCCGCGCAGCTTCCCGAGCGCGCCCGCCCCGCCGCCGCCCGTCCGCAGCGAATTGAGCGCCGCGGCGAGCTGGAGAGCCTGCATCGGCGACAGCGACGTCACCGAGGAACCGAACAACAGCCGCGACAGCACCTCGTCCTGCGGCAAGGTCGGGGTCGAGGTGAAGGTGATCTGCGGATGGGTGCCGGTGCCGCCGATATTGATGCCGACATCCACGCCCTCCACCGAGGTGGTGGCCGAGATGTTGAGATCGGGATCGAGCAGCGGGCCGTTGAACTGCACCGTGCTGGTGTCGGCGACGTCTAGGCGGTGCCCGGCAAAGCTGTAGGTGCCGCGCACGACCTGGAGCTTGCCGACCACGCTCGGCGCGGTGACGGTGCCGCCGATCTTCATCCGCGTCGACCATTCGGATTCGAGGCCCATGCCGGAGACGAAGATCTGGTTGTCGCCGCGAATGCCGAGATCGAGCTTCCAGTTGCTCGGTGCCGGGCCGGCCGCAGCCGCCGTCGGATCGACCGGCGGCGCGCCCTTGCGACGGATGCCGGTCAGATCGTCGACCTGCGCGGCGTCGTTGCGGACATAATTGTACCGCGCCTCCTGGATGTTGATGTCGCCCTTGATCAGGCCGCCCGCCGCCTTCGAGTTGGTGACCGCGATGGTGCCCGACGCGGTGGCGCCGAGACCGTCCGAATGGGCCAGCTGAGCATGGTCCAGCTTGGCGGTGATGGCGATCGGGAAGCCGCTGTCCGCCGCGAAGCCGACCGAGCCCGACGCCTGGATCGTGCCCTTGCCGGCGTTGCCGCTGAGGCTGTTGAGCAGGAATTGCGACTGGGTGAAGCGCCCGTCCATCTTGATGTTGGTGATGGTGGTGCCGGTCGCGCTGTTCTCGTAGCGGAGCTGGTTGGCGCGGATCACACCGTTGAGCTGCGGTGCGCTGACCTTGCCGGAGAAATCCGCACCGATCGCGATCGGGCCGGCCAGCGTCTGGCCACCGATGCCGGTGAGCGTCCACAGCACCTCGGCCGGGCCGTTATAGCGGATGCCGCCATTGATCGGGCCGTCCATCAATCCGCTCATGGTCGAGGCCGCCGCCATCCGCACCTGCACGCGGCCGATGGTGGTGCCGCTCCGCCGGATCAGCGCGTTCACGGCATTGCCCTGATGGCCGAGCGTGCCGAGGATCGCGATGTCGACCGGATCGGAGATCACCAGCGCGCCGGTACGGGTGAAGCCGGTGATGTCGATGCGGGCATGGGCATCGGGGATCGCCGAACCGCGCAGGGCAAGATCGACGGTGCCGGTCGCCTTGCCGCTGACACCCAGCGCCGGCGCGAAGGCCTGGACGATGCCGATGTCGACGCCGTTGAGCTTCGCGTGCGCCTCGCTGGTCTCGCCGTAGCGACCCGAGAGATCGACCGAGCCCTGCGGCAGCACCAGCGTCGCCGGCTGGAGGACATAATCCTGGCCCTGCTTCACCACGGTCGCCGGGCGCGCGAGGCTGAAGGCGATGCCGTTGGCCGAGCCCTTGAGGTTGGCGAGGATGCGTTCGGGGGTGAAGCTCGCCTGCGCCGCGACGTCGAACGGCACGCCGCTGGTGCCGCTGGCGGTCACCGCCGCGGTGCCGCGGCCGCCTGCATAATCGATCTTCGCACGCGCCGAACGGACCAGCAGCGTGCCGCTCCGCACGTCGACCAGCGCGGCCGAGCCGGCGATCGAGGGACCGGCCGGCAGCATCACCAGCGTCGCGCGGATCAGCCCCGAACCGATCGTGATCGGCATCTTGCCGGGCAGCCTGGCGCCGCTGGCGGTGAGGTTGACGTCCGCCTTCTGGTCATGGCCCGCCGCCGCCAGCGCGACCTGGCCGTTGAGGCCCGAGCCCGCCACGAACAGCGTGCCCGCGAACGGGCCGGCGGCGGTCTGCACGACTGCGCCGTGGACGGTGATGCCGGCGAGCAGCAGCGAGTTGATATTGACCGCGAGCGGCCCCTTGCCGGCCCTGATCAGCACATCGGCGGTGAACGGGCCATAATCGGTTCCGCCCTTGGCCTGCACGCGATAGCCCGCCGCCGATCCGGTCAGCGTCGCATCGAGATTGGCGAGGCCGATGCCGACGCCCGGATGCGCCGCCTTCAGCTCGACCCGCGGATTGGCGATGGTGCCGCTGGCGGTGACGGTGGCGGGTCCGTAGGTCCGCGACCAGGCGCCGGCCTGCGCGCGGATCTGGCCGGTCTGGAGATTGTAGCTCCCGCTGCCATGATCGATGCGCAGATCGGGCGCCGCCATGCGGAGATTGCCGATCGTGGCCCCAACTTTAGGATCATAGCCCACATCGGCCGTGATGACGGCATTGCCGCCGAGCTGCTGGGCGAGGCTGGCGTTGGTGATCTTCTTCGTGTCGACGCGGACATGGCCCTTCACGCCGAAGCCGCCGCCCGGCGCCGTGACCAGTTTCGCATCCGTAACGAGATTGATCCGGCCGAGCCCGTTGACGTCATAGTCGTTGACCCGGCCCTTGAGCGCGCCGGTATATTTGCCGCTCGCCAGATCGGCGAGGATCAGCGCGGTGGCGTCGATCCGATCCGAGCGGAGATGCAGATTGTCCGAAAAGACCTGGCCCTTGGCATAGGCGATGTCGCCATCCACGCGCAGGTGGGTGACCAGCCCGCCGGCCGCCGCGTTGAGCCCGGTCACGCGCAGCGCGGTGGCGTGGACCGGCACGACCACCTTGTCGGTGCTGTAGGTGGTCGCCCCCTGCGCGGCGAGCTTCTCGATGCCGGTGGTGCCGAAGGCGATGCTGTCGGCCGCGATCTTGTAGGCGATGCTCGGCTTCATGAAGGCGCCGTCGAGCGTCGCCTGGACCTGGACGTTGCGGCCCGAGAGCCCGTTGGCGATCGCGCCGGGGGTGAGCAGCCGGGCGGCGAGCTGGAAATTGCCGAACCGGCTCCGGTCGAAGTCGAGCACGCCCTGCGCGTGGGCCGCAAAGGCCGATGAGGCGACGCTGATCGTCGTATCCGCGACGCGCTTGTCGAGCGTGGTCGCGGCGTCGATATGGATCGCCGGCGACGTCATCCGCGCGGCCGGGCCGGTCAGCATCATCGCCGGCATCACGTCGCCGAGCGCGCGGAAGCTGCCGTCCCTCGCGGTCAGGTCGACATTGGCCAGCGGCTGGCCGCCGAGCGTCGCCGCCGCCTTGCCCTGCCACAGATGCCAGTCGCCCTGCCCGCCGATGTCGAGCTGCATCGCCCGCCCAAGCTTGCCGTAGCTGTCGACCAGCCCGCCGGCCGGCGCGTTCAGCTTGACGTCGATCTTGAGCCGGTTCTCGCCCGGCACCGCATCGATATCGACATGCAGCCGGTCGCCGCCCGCGACGCCGGGCGCGGCGATCGTATCGGCCTCGACCAGCAACTGCGCCCTGCGATCGGCGATCTTGGCGTTGCCGTCGATCTTCACGATGCTGCGCTTGCCGGTCACGGGCGGCTCGAGGATGAAACGATCGACGTGGAGATGGCCGAGCGTCAGATCGATGTCGGGAATGGTCGGCGCATTGGGATCGCTCGGCACCGGCTTCAGCGCCGGGTTGCGCAGCATCCGGATCTCGCCGGCGGTCACGCTGTCGAGATCGATCTTCGAATGGATATAGGCGAACGGATGCCAGCGGATGTCCACCGCCGGCGCGGTGATGAACACCCCCTGCTGGTCACGGATTTCGAGCCCGTGCAGGATCATGTGGCTGTAGATCGAGCCCTCGATCGCGCCGACATGGATGTTGATGCCCGACGCGGTGGTGTAGCCGCCGAGCTGGCCGGCGAGGAAGCGCTTGCCCGGCCCGGTGTTGAGCCCGAGGACCAGCGCCAGAACCAGCCCGATCAGCGCCGCCAGCACGATCCCGACCCACTTGGCGATCCGCGCCCCAAGCGGCCTGCGTGGCGTCGCCGCGACGCCTTCACCCGGCGCGATGTCGTCCTGCCCGGCCATCAGAAGGCCTGCCCGATGGAGATGTAGAGCGTGATCTTGGATTCACCCGGTTGGCGGGCGATCGGGGTCGCCACGTCGAGGCGCAGCGGCCCGAAATTGGTGTAATAGCGCCCGCCGATGCCGGCGCCGTAGCGCATGTGGCTGATGCTGGGCGACGAGGTCTGGCCGAGGCGGCCGCCGTCGAAGAAGGGCACGACGCCGAAATTGCCGAAGCGATAGCGCGCCTCCAGCGCGAATTCGGTGGAGGACAGACCGCCGGTCGGGTTGTTCTGCGCGTCCTTGGGGCCGAGCTGCTGATAACCATAGCCGCGCACCGATCCGCCGCCGCCGACATAGATGCGCCGCGACGGCGCGATGTCGTCGAGGTTCGCGCCCTGGATGGACGCCACCAGCACGCGGCCGGCGAGCACCACCGACTTGCCGATCGGGTAATAGGCCGTGCCCTGCCCGGTCAGCCGCGCATAGGTCTTGAACCCGCTCTGGATCGACGCCTCGGGGCTGATCCGGGCGAGGATGCGAAAGCCCCTCGTCGGGTTGAGCAGATCGTCCGAGCGATCATATTCCACCTGCACCGGCAAGGCGCCGATCAGATAGTTGCGGCGGGGCCGATCGCCGGTCGCGTCCAGCGCCGCGCCCTTTTCGTTGGTGCCGATCAATTCGGCGCCATAGGTATAGGTCCAGCGCTTCTGCCAGATCGGGGTGGACTGGCGGGACCAGTTCATCGCCAGATTGATCGACTTGGCCTCATAGGCATCATAATTGGAACGATCGAAGCCACCGACGATCTGGAAGGTCTTGTCGCGCTGGCCCGCATTGGAGCGACGGAAGGCCACGTTCGCCCCCTGCTCCAGCGTGCCGCCGATCACGCTCACCGTCAGCGCGCCCTCGGGCGGGAACAGGTTGCGATGGGTCCAGCTCGCTTCCGCCTTGATGCCCTCGCCGGTGCCATAGCCACCGGAGCCCGCCAGCGTCCGCCACGGGCCCTTTTCCTCGGTGACGAGCAGATCGGTGATCTCGGTGCCGTCGGCCGCCTTCTGGCCGGTATCGATCGGCTGGATCGCCACGGTCGAGAAGATGCCGGTCGCCACCAGCGCCTGCCGCAGATCGTCGGTCTTGCGGCTGTCGTAAAGATCGCCCGGCTTGAAACGCGGGAACACGGCGAGATGCTCCTCGGTGAACAGGGTCGCGCCCTTGCCGTCGGGCCGCACCCGGCCGAAGCTGGATTTCGGGCCGGCCTCGAGCGGCACCGTATAGTCGCCGCCATGGGTGGCATCATCCAGCAGGATATCGCGCTGGCCGACCTTGGCGAAGGGGAAGCCCCGCTCCGGCAGCTGGAGCGAAATCTGCGCTTCCCCTCCCTCGACCGCGATCGAACGGATCGGCTTTCCGACCTGGACCTGGGAGGTCAGCGCGGCGGTCGCCAGCGTCGTCGGCTCGGGCGCGGCGCCGGTGACGGCGATGCTGGACAGCACATAGCGCGGCCCCGGCGTCACGCTGATCGTCGCGGCGACCTGGCCGGGCTGGCCAGGCACCGCCGCCACCGTGGACGACGCGACGCCGTCATAATAACCTTCGGAGCGCAGGATCTTTTCGGCCAGCGCCACATCGTCCTTGGCACGCGCGGCGACCTGCGCCGAATTGGCCGCTTTCTTCTTGCCGCTATCCAGCTCGGACAGGCTGCGGAACTCGTCTTCGAGGCCGATCTTGGACAGCCCCTCGACCTTCACCGTATAGCGGATACGGGTCTCCTCGGTGCTCGGCACGCTGGCCTTGCTGGTATCCGGCGTCGGATCGAAGCCGGCGAGCGGCGGCAGCGGCTGGGCCAGTTCGGGATCGGCCGTCGCCTGCGCGGGGGCCGGTTGCATGGACGCAGGCTGGGCGACCGCCGGCGGCGTCCCGGGCTGCGCCGTCACCGCCTGTGTCGTCACCGCCTGCGTCGGCGCACCGACGGCGGGCGGCGCCTGCACCGCATCGAGCGGCGGCAGCGCCGCGTCGAAGGAGGGATCGATGGCGGGATCGACGGCCTGGTCCGTCGGATCGGCCTTCTCCGGGCTGGGCGCGTTATCGTGCCGGGCAAAGGCGGGCGCAGCCGAGACGAGCGCGAACGCCAGCACCGACATGCCGAGGCAGCAATGAAAAGAGGTGCCGATACGAACTCGGACATCGCCCCCGGATTGCACCCCGTACCCCTTCAAACCCGACGCCTTCACGTCTGCGCGAAACATTCGTTCCCACCCGGCAAACGCCGCATGGTAGCGGCGGTTCCCGGCAAAGTTAACATGCGGAATGGCTGAACATAATTCGCCTGTCACGGGTTTAGCGGCCATGCAGAACGATATTGGGCAGGGCGATAATGGCGGTGGCCCGCAAACCCCTCACCGCTTCGAACGAGGCCAGGATTTCGCCGATCGCGCGAAGGATGCGACCACCGGCTTCCTCGGCAAGCTATGGACGAAGATCGGCCGCGACAATATCGCGCTGATGGCGGCCGGCGTCGCCTTCTATTGCTTCCTGTCGCTGGTGCCGCTGCTCGCCGCCGTGATCCTCACCTACGGGCTGATCGCCGACCCCGCGACGGTGGCGGACCATATCCGCACGATCGTTACGATCGTGCCGCACGACGCCGCCAAGCTGATCCTCGATCAGTTGATGGCGGTGGTGAACACATCGTCCGGCAAGACCGGCTTCGGCCTGCTGCTGGCGCTGCTGATCGCGATCTACAGCGCCACCCGCGCCTCGACCGCGATCATGGCGGCGCTGAGCGTGATCTACGGCCAGCAGGATGAGGCGCGCGGCTTCATCATGGGCACCTTCGTATCGATGGCGATCATCGTCGGCGCGGTCGGCGTGGCGATCACCGGGCTGCTCGCCGCGACCGTGCTCGGCTGGCTGCAGACCCTGCTCGACGGGCTCGGGCCGGTCGCGCTGTTCGCGATCAAGCTGGGCACCTGGGCGATCGCGGCCTTGCTGGCCAGTGCCGCGATCGGCGGCGCCTACCGCTTCGGGCCCAATCGCCCGCCCAATGGCTGGCAATGGATCAGCATGGGATCGGGCATCGCCACCCTGCTGTGGCTGGCGGCGACCGTCGGCCTGGGCCTCTACGTCTCCAGCTTCGGCAACTATAACGCCACCTATGGGTCGCTCAGCGCGGTCGTCGTGCTGCTGATGTGGTTCTACGTCTCGGCCTATGCGATCCTGCTCGGCGCGACGATCAACGCCGTGCTCTGGCCGCAGAAGCATCGACGGAAGCCGCTGGCGGAAGCCCCGGCACCGGCAGAAGCGGCTCGCTAGCCCGGGATGCGTCGGCCGCCAGCCGGCGCTCGCGCTCGATCTCCTGCCACAGCAACAGCCCGCCGACACCGGCCAGCGCCAGCCCGATCGGCCGCCGGCCGCGGGTCAGCGCCAGCGACGCCCCGGTGGTCAGCAAGGTGGCCGGGATCGTGCCGATCCGCGACACCCCGACTCGTTTCTGCACGGCGCGCACGATCATCGATTTCGCCAACGACCCCAATAGCATGACCCTGTCTCCCTCAAGCCGGAAGACGCTTCGCCAGCACTCCCGGTTCCTCCCGCTTGCGCACCGTTTCGCTTGGAGGCAAGAGCATGGCGAAGGGGGTAGTTCCGCATATGCTTCACGCCGTCAGCCATTATCTCGATCCCTTCCTCGACAAGATCGAGGTGCGCGACAAATTGACCGACGACGAAAAGGCCGCCCTGCGTGCCTTGCCGCAAAAGCTCGTCCGCACGGCGGCCCGCTCGCGCATCGTCGAGGAGGGCGAGCGCCCGACCCACGCCTGCATGGTGCTGGAAGGCCTGGTCTATCGCTCCAAGGTCGCCGCGGACGGACGCCGGCAGATCATTTCCTTCCACGTCCCCGGCGACATGGTCGATCTCCACACCGTTCTGTTCAAGGTCGCCGATCATACCATCGAGACGGTTCGCAACGCCGCGATCGTGCTGGTGCCGCACGCTGCCGTGCTGAAGACCGCCGAGGAGGTGCCCGCCCTCGCCCGCGCCTTCTGGTACGACACCCTGCTCGATGCCTCGATCCAGCGCGAGGCGCTGCTCAATGTCGGCCGGCGCGACGCCCGTACCCGCACCGCGCATCTGTTCTGCGAACTGGCGGTGCGGCTGAAGCGCGTCGGCCTCGTCAACGGCGGCAGCTTCGAGCTTCCCCTGACCCAGACCGATCTCGCCGATGCGCTCGGCGTCACCCCGATCCACACCAACCGGGTGCTGGCCAAGTTCCGCGAGCAGGGGCTGCTGACCTTCAGCGGGCGTTCGGTGACGATCCCGGACTGGAAGGCGTTGGCCGCGCTCGGCGAATTCGATCCGACCTATCTGCATCTGGAAGGGCCGAGCGACCTGCACCTGTGATGGCCGACCGCGATCATGCCTGACGCCCGGACATCCGAAGGCCGGCCGCCCGTGGATCGGCCGCCCGAGGATCGGCTGCCCGTCCGGCGGATCATCCATATCGACATGGATGCCTTCTACGCCTCGGTCGAGCAGCGCGACGATCCGGCGCTGCGGGGCAGGCCGGTCGCGGTCGGCGGATCGCGCGAGCGCGGCGTCGTCGCCGCCGCCAGCTACGAGGCGCGGCTGTTCGGGGTGCGCTCGGCCATGCCCTCGTCGCGCGCGCGCCGGCTGTGCGCGGACCTGATCTTCGTGAAGCCGCGCTTCGACGTCTATCGCGAGGTGTCGCGCCATATCCGCGCGATCTTCGCCCGCTACACGCCGCTGATCGAGCCGCTCTCGCTCGACGAAGCCTATCTCGACGTTACCGACGATCTCGCCGGGCTCGGCTCCGCCACCGCGACCGCCGAGCGCATCCGCGCCGAGATCAAGGCCGAGACCGGGCTGACCGCCTCGGCCGGCGTCTCCTACAACAAGTTCATCGCCAAGATCGCCTCGGACCAGAACAAGCCGGACGGCATCTGCGTCATCCCCCCGCACCGCGGCGAGGCGTTCGTCGCGGCATTGCCGGTCAAGCGCTTCTACGGCGTCGGCCCCAAGACCGCCGAGAAGATGGCGGCGCTCGGCATCGAGACCGGCGCGGACCTGAAGGCGCAGAGCCTCGCATGGCTCAACCGCACCTTCGGCAGCTGGGGCGAATATCTCCACGGCGCGGCGCGGGGCATCGATCATCGCGAGGTCCGCAATGATCGCCCGCGCAAATCGGTCGGCGCGGAGAACACCTTCCTCCGCGATCTCGCCGCACCCGCCGAACTGATCGGCGCGCTCGACGAGATCATCGACACGCTATGGCCCCGCATCGAGGGATCGGGGGCACGCGGCCGCACCGTCACGCTCAAGATGCGCTACGACGATTTCCACACCATCACCCGCGCCCGCAGCTTCACCGAGCCGCTGCTCGATCGCGGGCTGCTCGCCGAGGCCGCGCATGGCCTGCTGCTGGCGCTCTGCCCGGTGGAGCGGCCGATCCGGCTGCTCGGCCTCACCCTCTCCGCGCTCGAGCAGCCAGGCGAGGAGGGCATGGCGGAGCAACTGGGCCTGGCGCTTTAGCCCGCCGCAGGGTCGATCGGGCCGCCCGCGTCATCGTCGGCGACGAATTCGATCTCGCTTTCCAGCAGCCAGGTCAGCCCCGCCTCCGCATCGTCGAAGATCCGCAGATAGGATTGCCGCATCTCGCCCTGCACCTGCTGCCGGGTCTCGCCGTCCGCGACGATGATCGCGATCCGCCGCGCCTTGGGAAACCATTGGAAATTTTCCCGGAACACCGGCAGCGCCTCGTCCGGCTGGGCGCCGCTCGCGCTCATGTCGATACGCAGCAGATAGCCGGTGCGGATATGGTGGCGCAGAAACTCCCGCTTCACCGCCAGCGCGTAATCCACCACCTCTTCGTCGCTGAACCGATCATACCATCGGATATCGAGCAGCATCTGCTCGGGAATATAGCGGATCGAATACACGATTCGAATATATGGCGCTAAACAGCCAGGATAAACCCCAATCGACGGGCAAGCCGCAGGAATGTCCTGCGGCCGGCCGGTCGTCACCGCAGGAATGAAGCATGATGATGTATCTGATGATGCTGATCGCCGGTATCTTGCTCTGCAATGCCCTGCCCCATCTGGCCAGCGGGCTGCGCGGCGAGCGCTTTTTCACGCTCTGGGCGAAACCGTTCGGAACCGGACGATCCTCCGCCTTCGAGAATTTCCTATGGGGCGCGGCGAACCTGTTCGTCGCCGTCTTCCTGCTGACCCGCACCGCCAGCCAGAATGTTCCCCACGGGCTGTTCGCCGTCGCACTCGGCTTCCTGGCGGCCGGAGCCACGCTCTCGATCCTGTTCGGGAAGCGCGTCTCCGGCTAACGCCTCAACGCGCGCCGAGTGTGGTTTCCGCCGCGGCCGTCAGGGCGGTCATGTTGACGATGCCGCGCGCGGTGACGCTCGCGGTCAGCACATGGACCGGCTTCGACATGCCGAGCAGCATCGGCCCGACCGCCAGCGCATCGGTCGCCGCCGCGAGCAGGGTGAAGGCGATGTTGGCGGCATCGAGGTTCGGCATCACCAGCAGGTTGGCGCCGCCCTTGAGGCTGCTCGACGAGACCAGGATGTCGCGGATCGCCGGCACCAGCGCGGCGTCGGCGTGCATCTCGCCATCGATCTCCAGCTCCGGCGCATCGTCGCGCACCAGCCGGAGCGCCTGCCGCATCTTCTTGGCCGAGGGCGAATTGGACGCGCCGAAATTGCTGTGGCTGAGCAGGGCCGCACGCGGCGTGATGCCGAAGCCGCGCACCGCATCGGCCGCCAGCAGGGTCATCTCGGCCACCTCCTGCGCGGTCGGATCGACGTTCATGTGGGTATCGCAGAAGAACAGGGTCTGATCGCCGACGATCAGCGCCGACAGCGCATAGACGCGCTTGAGGCCGGGCAGGCGCGGGATGATCGGCAGGATGTCGCCGGTCTGCATCCACCAGTCGGCGGTGCCGCCACACAGCGCCCCGTCCACCAGCCCCTCGCGCAGCAGCATCGCCGCGGTGATCGCGGGGCGCCGGCGGATGCGGTAGCGGCCCGCGCCCGGCGTGACGCCCCGCCGCTCGACCAGCTTGCTGTAGGCATCCTCGAGATGCGGGATCGTCTCCTCGTCGGCGATCGGATCGAGGATTTCGTAATCCTGGCCCTCGGTCATCCGCAACCCGAGCTTGGCGATGCGCTGCGCCACCATCTCGCGCCGCGCGATCAGCACCGGGCGCGCGATGCGCTCGTCGATCACCACCTGGGCGGCACGCAGCACGCGCTCGTCCTCGCCCTCGGCATAGGCGATGCGCTTCAGCGTCTGGCGCGCCCGCTCGAACACCGGATGCATGAGCTGGCCGGAGCGGTAGGCGAATCGCTGGAGCTGCTGCGCATAGGCGACGAAATCCTCGATCGGATGGCGGGCGATGCCGGTCGCCATCGCCGCCCGCGCCACCGCGGGTGCGACCAGCAGCGCCAGGCGCGGATCGAACGGCTTGGGAATGATATATTCCGGCCCGAACAGCATCTGCGCGCCGCCATAGGCCCGCGCGACCGACTCGTCCGGCTCGATCCGGGCGAGTTCGGCGATCGCCTCGACGGCGGCCAGCTCCATCTCCGAATTGATCGTCGTCGCACCACAATCGAGCGCGCCCCGGAAGATGTAGGGGAAGCACAGCACGTTGTTGACCTGGTTCGCATAATCCGAGCGACCGGTGGCGATGATCGCATCGGGGCGCACCCGGCGCACGATCTCCGGCAGCACCTCGGGCTCGGGATTGGCGAGCGCCAGGATCAGCGGCTTGTCGGCCAGCAGCGGCAGCCATTCCTCCTTGAGGACGCGCGGCGCCGAGAGGCCGAGGAACAGATCGGCGCCGGCCAGCACCTCGCCGAGCGTCCGCGCATCGGTGTGGCGCGCGAACGGCTCAAGCTCCGGGGTCAGCCCTTCGCGGCCGGCATGGACGACGCCCTTGATGTCAGTGAGCGTCACATTCTCGATCGGCAGCCCCATGGTGATCAGCAGCCGCACGCAGGTCAGCGCCGCGGCGCCGGCACCGGAGGTGACCAGCTTGACCTCGGAGAGCTTCTTGCCCTGCAACAGCAGGCCGTTGCGAACCGCCGCCGCACAGACGATCGCGGTGCCGTGCTGATCGTCATGGAAGACCGGGATGTTCATTCGCTCGCGCAGCTTGGCTTCGATCTCGAAGCATTCCGGCGCCTTGATGTCTTCCAGGTTGATCGCGCCGAAGGTCGGCTCCAGCGCCGCCACGACCTCCACGAACTTATCGGGGTCGCTGGCGTCCACCTCGATATCGAACACGTCGATGCCGGCGAATTTCTTGAAGAGCACGGCCTTGCCCTCCATCACCGGCTTGGAGGCGAGCGCGCCGATATTGCCGAGGCCGAGCACCGCCGTGCCGTTGGTGATCACCGCGACGAGATTGCCGCGCGCGGTATAGTCGCGCGCCTTGTCGGGGTCGGCCGCGATCTCCAGGCAGGGCGCAGCGACGCCGGGCGAGTAAGCGAGCGCGAGATCGCGCTGCGTCTCCATCCGCTTGGTCGGTTCGATGGTGAGCTTGCCCGGCCGCGGTTCGCGGTGATAGTGCAGCGCCGATTGGCGAAGGGTCTCGTCCATGGTCGTCCTTTACCCGATTCATGGATGCCATAGCGCCGGCATCCGCTGCGGTGAACCGCTTATCGGGAAACTGTGACGAGGTTCTGGCGAACCGCCCGGCCGCGTCCTATCTGGCCGACGACGCCACCGACAACGACATCGACAAGGGACATGATCGCATGATCGACCTCCATTACTGGACCACGCCCAACGGCCACAAGGTGACCCTCCTCCTCGAAGAGGCCGGCCTGCCGTATCGGATCGTGCCGGTGAACATCGGCAAGGGCCAGCAATTCGAGCCCGATTTCCTCGCCATCGCCCCCAATAACCGCATTCCCGCGATCGTCGACGATCTGCCGGCCGGCGGCGGCGAACCGATCGCGCTGTTCGAGAGCGGCGCCATCTTGCTCTACCTGGCCGACAAGACCGATCGCTTCATCCCCGGTGACGCTCATGGCCGCGCCGAGGTGCTGCAATGGCTGTTCTGGCAGATGGGCGGGCTCGGCCCGATGGCCGGCCAGAACCACCATTTCAACATCTACGCGCCCGAGAAGATTCCCTATGCGATGGATCGCTATGTGCGCGAGACCGCACGGCTCTACGGGGTGATGGACAAAAGGCTGGCGGATCGGCCGTTCCTGGCCGGCAGCAGCTATTCGATCGCCGACATGGCGAGCTATCCCTGGATCGTGCCGCATCAGCAGCAGGGGCAGGATCTCGCCGATTTCCCGAACCTCAAGCGCTGGTTCGAGGCGATCACCGAACGCCCGGCGACGAAGCGCGCCTATGCGCTCGCGGCGACGATCAACCCGCAGCCCGCGCCGATGAGCGACGAGGAGAAGAAGCTCCTGTTCGGACAGACCGCGCGCTGAACCCCCTGCACGGCCGTCAGCCCATCTCCACCACCGTCGCGGCGAGGCGATCGACCTCGCCGCGATCATGGCTGACATAGAGGATCGGCAGGCCGAGCTCATCGCGGACGCGCTCGATCAGCACCATGATCTCCCGGCGCCGGGTCAGGTCGAGCGAGGCCAGCGGCTCGTCCATCAGCAGGAAGCGTGGGCCGGACAGCAACGCCCGACCGATCGCCACCCGCTGCGCCTCGCCACCCGACAGGGTCTGCGGTCGCCGGTCGAGCAGATGGCCGATGCCGAGGAAGGTGACCACCTCGTCGAGCCCCATTCCCGGCCGGCGCGGGTGCTGGCCGGCCGCCCGGCGCGCGCCATACAGCAGATTGCCGCGCACCCGGTAATGCGGGAACAGCCGGGCATCCTGGAAGACATAGCCCGCCGCCCGCCGTTCCGCCGGCACGTCGATGCCATTTCCGAACAGCGTTTCGCCGGCGACGCGGACATGGCCGGCATCGGGCCGCAGCAGCCCCGCCACCATCGCCAACACGCTCGACTTGCCGACGCCCGACGGGCCGAACAGCGCGGTCAGGCCGGGGCCGCTGGTGAAGCGCAGCGCGACGTCCGTGTCCCGCCCCATCCGTCGCCGGACGTCGACGTCGAAGGACGTCTCGTCAGAGCACATGGCCGCCCCGCCCCGCGCCGGCCCGCCGCGACAGGATCTCGGACACCACCAGCGCGCCCAGCGACAGCAGCACCGAGATGATCGCCAGCCGCATCACCTCGGCGTCCGATCCGGGCAGCTGGAGCGCGGCATAGATGGCGATCGGCAAGGTCCGCGTCTCGCCGGGGATGTTGGAGACGAAGGTGATCGTCGCGCCGAACTCGCCGATCGAGCGCGCGAAGCCGAGCACCGCGCCGGCCAGCACGCCGGGCAGCGCCAGCGGCACCGTGATCGTCCAGAACACCCGCCCGCGCGAGGCCCCGAGCGTCCGCGCCGCGCCCTCCAGCCGGCGATCCACCGCCTCGATCGACAGGCGCATCGCCCGCACCATCAGCGGCAGCGCCATGATCGCGGCGGCGAGCGCGGCGCCGGTCCAGCGGAAGATCAGGGTCAGCCCGAACCAGTCGTGCAGCCACGCCCCAAACGGCCCGCGCAGCCCGAAGCCGATCAGCAGCAGCCAGCCGGTCACCACCGGCGGCAGCACCAGCGGCAGGTGGACGAGCGCGTCGATCAGGATCTTGCCGGGGAAATAAGCGCGCGCGAGCAGGTAAGCGAGCGCGAACGCAACCGGCAGCGTCAGCCCGACGGCGACGATCGTCACCTTCAGCGACAGCCGGACGATCTCCCACTCCTCGGGTGACAGCAGCATCAGTTCAGCCGCACCGGGTCCGCAGCGCCCTGATCAGTTGACGCTGGGGGAATGCGCGAGGAAACCATATTTCCGGAAGATCGCCCGGCCCTGCGCGGAGATCACGAACAGGCGGAACTGCTCGGCGTCGCGGCTCGTCGAGGCGGTCAGCCGCGCGATCGGATAGGTGATCGGGGCATGGCTGGCTTCCGGGAAGACGCCGACGATGCGCACCGCCTTGGAGGCCAGCGCGTCGGTCGCATAGACGATGCCATAAGGCGCCTCGCCGCGCTCCACGAAGGCCATGGCGGAGCGCACGCTGTCGCCGCTCACCACCTTCGCCTTGACCGCCGGCCACACGCCCAGCGCGGTGAGCGATGCCTTGCCATATTTGCCGGCCGGCACCGACTCCGGGTCGGCCATCGCCAGCCGTCCGTCGCCCAGCGCTTGCGCCAGCGGGAAGCCCGGCTTGATCGCGATCACCCCCTTGCCGTCGGCGGGCGCGATCAGCACCAACCGGTTGGCGAGGAACGAGACGCGCGTGCCCGGCGCGACATAGCCATTCTTCTGGACGTCGTTCATCCATGGCTCGTCAGCGGAGATAAACAGGTCGGCCGGCGCGCCGGCATCGATCTGCTTGGCGAGCGCGGACGAGGCCGCGAACGACAGCACCGGCCGCTCGTGATGCTTCGCCGCCCACGCATCGGCGACGGCGTTAAGCGATTCCTGGAGGCTGGCGGCCGCCAGCACCAGCGGCGGCCCGGCCGATGCGACCGACGCCAGCGAGAAGGTCGTGAGCAGCGACAGCAGGGTACGGATCGACGCGCGCATGACCGGGCTCCCGAACGGTGGCACGCTATGAATGGCGGGATATGGCGCCCGGCGCAACGATCGAAATCAGGCTCCCGGGGGAAGCGGCTCCGCCCTCAGCAGGCGGGCGAACGCCTCCGCCTCCGATCGGGCAGCCGCGGCGAGCTTCGCGTCGAGCGCGCGATAGGCCGACAGGATCGTCTCCCCCGCCACCGTCAACCGCGTGCCGCCGCCTTTCGCGCCACCCGCCGCCGTATCGACCACCGGCTCGGCCCAACAGCGGTTCATCGCGTCGACCAGCAGCCAGGCCCGGCGATAACTCATCCCGATCGCCTTGGCGGCGGCGGTGATCGACCCCTCTTCCGCGATCGCCTCGAGCAGCAGGGCCTTGCCCGGCCCCATGGCGATCTCGTCGCCACACATGATCTGCGCCTTCAGCTTGAGCATCGCGTCATCCATATCGTCAGGGCTGCTGCGACTTTCGGATCGCGGCGGCGTTCGCGGCCTCCGCGCCGTTGGTCAGGTCGGCCTGCTGCCAGCCGCCGCCGAGCGCCTGGATCAGCGCGACCGCGGCATTCTGCCGATCGAGCTGCCCCTGGATCAGCGACTGCCGCGCCGACAGCGCGGTCGCCTGCGCGGTCACGACATCGGTATAGACGACGATCCCGGCCTTGTATTGCGAGCGGATCGAGGCCTCGCTCTTGTCGGCCGCGATCGAGGCCTGGCGGAGCAGATCCTCCTGCCGGGCGAGGATGCGTTCGGCGACCAGATTGTCCTGCACGTCTTGGAAGGCGGTGAGCGCCAGCTGCCGGTAATTGGCGACGGCGGCGTCATAAGCGGCACGCGCCTGCTGCACCTTCGCCGAGCGGGCGCCGAAATCGAGGATCGTCTCGGTCGCGGTGGCGCCCAGCGACCACAAAGACGCCGCCGACGTGAACAGGCCGGCGAGCGAGCCATTGTTGAAGCCGCCGTCCGACGACAGGCTGACGGTCGGGAAGAACGCCGCCTTGGCCACGCCGATCTCGGCATTGGCGGCTGCGACCGCGCGCTCGGCCGAGGCGATGTCCGGCCGCCGCTCGAGCAGGGTCGAGGGCACCACCGCGGGCACGTCCGGCGTCACCGGCGCCCATGTGGTGCCGAGCGAAGGCAGCGTGAAGCTCGCCGGATTCTCGCCGATCAGCACCGCGATCGCGGTCTCGAACTGCGCGCGCGTCCGCTTTTCGCCTTCGAGGCTGGATTGCGCCGAGGCAAGCTGGGACTGGCCCTGATAGACGTCCGAATGGATCGCGATGCCGGCATCATACTGATTGGTGGCGATCTGGAGCGAGCGCCGATAGGCCTCGACGGTCGCGGCCAGGCTGGCGATCTGGGCGTCGGCGGCGCGCAGGCTCAGATAGTCGGTGGCCAGTTCGCCGTGCAGCGCCAGCCGCGCATCGGCGAGGTCGGCAAGCCGCGCCTGCTCGGTCGCCTTGGCGTTGGAGACGGTGTTGCGGGTCGCGCCGAACAGATCGGGCGCCCAGCTCGCGCCCAGCGTCACGGCATAGTTGTTCGACGTATGGTTGGCGCCGCCGCCGGAGGTGACGCCGCCCGAGACGACGGTACGCGAGCCGCCGGTATAGGTATGCGTCACCGATCCATCCGCCGTCACGGTCGGGAACAGACTGGCGCGCGCCTCGCGGGTGGCGGCGTGCGCCTGCCGCCAGGTCGCGGCGGCCTGCGCCACGGTCTGGTTGTGGGCATCGGCGCGGCCGACCAGATCGGCCAGCATGGGATCGCCGAACAGCGTCCACCAGTCGCCCCGCGGCGCGCCGTTGGACGGGTTGGCCGTCTGCCAGCCCTCGACCGGCTTCCAGTCGGCCGGCGTGGCCAGCGTCGGCCGCGCATAATGCGGGGCGAAGGAGCAGCCGGCGAGCAGCGCGAAGGCCAGGACGGATAGGCGGGAAAGCGGCTTCATGGTCATGCGGGGAGCTCTTGCAGGCGTGCCGGGGGCGAGCGCCGCTTGCCGCGGCGGCTCGCAAGGCGATCGAGACAGACATAGACGACGGGCGTGGTGATCAAGGTGAGCAGCTGGCTGGCGACCAGCCCGCCGAAGATCGCGACTCCGAGCGGGCGGCGCAGCTCGGCGCCCTCGCCGAAGCCGATCGCCAGCGGCAGCGCGCCGAGCGCGGCCGCCAGCGTCGTCATCAGGATCGGGCGGAAGCGCAGCAGCGAGGCTTCGCGCGCGGCCTGATGCGCGGTCAATCCCCGGCTGCGCTGCGCCTCCAGTGCGAAGTCGATGATCAGGATCGCGTTCTTCTTGACGATGCCGATCAGCAGGAAGACCCCGATCAGCGCTATGATCGAGAAGTCCATCCCGAACAGCATCAGCGCCAGCACCGCACCGACTCCCGCCGCCGGCAGCGTCGACAGCACGGTGAGCGGGTGGATCAGGCTCTCGTAGAGGATGCCGAGCACGATGTAGATCGTCACCAGCGCCGCCAAAATCAGCAGCGGCTGCGATCCCTGGCTCTGCTGGAAGGCGGCGGCGGTGCCGGCGAAGGCGCCATGGACGCTGTTGGGCATACCGATGCGCGCCTCCGCCGCCGCAATCTCCGTCCGTGCCTGCGACAGGGCCTTGCCCGGCTTGAGATCGAAAGAGACCGTCGCGGCGACCTCGGTGCCCTGATGGTTGACGCTGGCCGCCGTCGGCGCCTGGTGGAAGGTGGCGATCGCCGGCAGCGGCACCATGCTGTGCGCGGTGGTCGCCAAGGCCGATCCGGTCGACGGATCGCGCAGCGCCGGGTTGGTCGGCACGGCCGTGGTGGTCGTGGTCGCCGCGCTGCCGGTCGGGCTCACCACCGCGCTCGCCGCACCAGATGCGCTGGTGTTGGCGGCCTGGGAAGCCGCATCGGCGGTCACCGAGTCGGCCGGGATGCGGACATCGGTCAGATCCTGCGGGCCGGTGGTCGCGTCCTGCCGCCAGCCGAGGATGACGCTATACTGGTTGATGTCCTCATAGATCGTCGCCGCGGTGCGCTGGCCGAAGGCGTCGTAGAGCGCATTGTCGACATCGAGCGGCGAGATGCCGACGCGCGAGGCGGCATCCCGATCGATATTGACGAAACTCTCCACGCCATTTTCGGCGAGATCGCTGTCCACATTGGTGACGATATCGCTGCTTTCCAGCGCCTTGGTCAGCTTTTCGGACCATATTTTGAGATCCGCGCTGCTGTCTGCCATCAGCGTATATTGATAGGTCGAATTGCCCTGCCGCCCGCCGATCCGCAGATCCTGCACCGCGCCGAGGAACAGGCGGATGCCCTTCACCGGCTGGAGCTGGGTCTGGAGCCGTTCGATAACGTCGGTCGAGGTCTGGCCGTGACGCTCGCCGACCGGCTTGAGCGCGATCATGATGAAGGCGCCGCCCGCGCGGCTGCCGCCGGTGAAGCCGACGACGCCCTGCACGCCGCGATCCTTCTTGATGATGCCGACGACCTCCTTGAGCTTGTCCTGCATCGATCCGAACGACACGCTCTCGTCGGCGCGCACGCCGGCAAAGACCAGCGGGCTCTGCTGTTCGGGGAAGAAGCCCTTGGGCACGATGATGTAGAGATAGACGGTCAGCGCGACGATTGCGGCAAGCAGGATCAGCACCAGAGGCTTCATCGCCAGCGCCCAATCGAGCGAGGCGGCATAGCAGCGCTCGGCAAAGCCGTAGCCGCGCTCCAGCACCCGGCCGACACGGCCGGGCTTGCGATGCGCGCCGGGGCGCAGGAACCAGGCGCAGAGCATCGGGGTCAAAGTCAGCGACAGCACCAGGCTGATCATCACCGAGACCGACAGCGTCACCGCGAACTCGCGGAACAGGCGCCCGACGATGCCGCCCATGAACAGCAGCGGGATGAACACCGCGACCAGGCTGACGCTGATCGAGAGCACGGTGAAGCCGACCTCGGACGCGCCCTTCAGCGCCGCCTCGAACCGGCCCATGCCCTGTTCGAGATGGCGGGTGGTGTTCTCCAGCACCACGATCGCGTCATCGACCACGAAGCCGGTCGCCACCGTGATCGCCATCAGCGACAGATTGTTGAGGCTGTAGCCCAGCATGTACATCACGCCGAAGGTGCCGAGCAGCGACACGATCGTGGCGACCGCCGGGATCACCGTCGATCGCACGTCGCGCAGGAAGGCGAACACCACCAGCACCACCAGCGCCAGCGCGATATAGACGGTGATCTCGATCTCGCGGATCGAGGCGCGGATCGAGCTGGTGCGATCCATCGCGACGTTGACCTTGATGTCGGCGGGCAGCTGCGCCTGCATCTCGGGCAGCTCGGCCTTGATCGCATCGACCATCTTGATGAGGTTGGCGCCCGGCTGCTGGGTGATGTTGACGATGATCGCGCGCTGGCCGCTGTACAGGCCGAGCGTGTGGATGTCGGCCACGCTGTCGGTCACGTTGGCGATGTCGCCGAGCCGAACCGGCGCGTTGTTACGCCAAGCGATCACCAGCGGGCGGTAATCGATCGCGTGGCGGCCGGCCGCATTGGTATAGATCTGCCAGGCGCGGCCATCGGGCGCCTGCAACAGGCCCTTGGGCCGGTTGGCATTGGCCGCCTCGATCGCGGCGCGGACATCCTCCATCGCGATGCCGTAGCTGTTCAGCCGATAGGGATCGATATCGACGCGCACCGCCGGCAGCGACCCGCCGCCGACCTCGACATCGCCGACGCCCTGGATCTGCGCCATGCGCTGCTGCACGATGTTGGAGACGGCATCATAGACCTGCCCCGCCGTCATCGTCTTGGAGGTCAGCGCCAGCGTGATCACCGGCTGGTTGGCGGGGTTGAGCTTCTCGTAGGTGGGGTTCTGGCGGAGCGTGGCGGGCAGATCGACGCGACTGGCGCTGATCGCCGCCTGCACCTCGCGCGCCGCGCCGTCGATATTCTTCGAGAGATCGAACTGGAGAATGATCCGGGTCGATCCCAGCGAGCTCTGCGAGGTCATCTCGGTGACGCCGGCGATCGTCGCGAGGCGCCGTTCGAGCGGCGTCGCGATGCTCTGCGCCATCACCTCCGGGCTCGCGCCCGACAGCTTGGCGGAAACGCTGATCGTCGGGAAATCGACCTGCGGCAGCGGCGCCACCGGCAGCGAGAAGAAGCCCGCGATGCCGGCGAGCGCCAGCCCGATCGTCAGCAGGATGGTCGCGATCGGCCGCCGGATGAAGGGCGCGGAGAGATTCACGCCGGCACCGTCATGGCCGCGCTTCCGGGCCGACGGCGGGCGAGGAGCGCACGCCCCAGCCGCGGCGCGCGAAGAATTGCTGGCCGCGATCGAAATAGAGATAGACGACCGGCGTCGTGAACACGGTGAGCAGCTGGCTGACCAGCAGGCCGCCGAAGATCGCGATGCCGAGCGGACGGCGCAACTCCGCCCCCTGCCCCATGCCGACCATCAGCGGCACCGCCGAGAACAAAGCCGCCATCGTCGTCATCAGGATCGGGCGGAAGCGCAGGATCGCAGCCTGGCGGATCGCCTCGACCGGGGCCAGCCCCTCGTCGCGCTCGGCAGCGATCGCGAAGTCGATCATCATGATCGCGTTCTTCTTCACGATGCCGATCAGCAGCACGATGCCGATGATGCCGATGATGTCGAGATCATGCCCGGTGATCCACAGCGCGAACAGCGCACCGACCGCCGCCGATGGCAGGGTCGAGAGGATTGTCACCGGATGGATGAAGCTCTCGTAGAGCACGCCCAGCACGATGTAGACGCACACGATCGCAGCGAGGATCAGCGCCAGCTGGTTGTTGATCGATCCCGAAAAGGCGCCGGCCGTGCCGAGGAAGCCGACCGAGACGCCCTTGGCGAGGCCGATCGACGCGATCTTGGCCTGTACCGCCTTGGTGGCGGTGCCGAGCGATACGCCGGGCGCGGTGTCGAAGCCGATCGTCGCCGCCGGGAACTGCGCGACATGGGTGATCTGGAGCGGCGACTTGCCCTCGGTGATCTTGGCCACGGCGTTGAGTGGCGTCGCCCCGCCGGTCGCCGACAGATGCAGCAGGCCGAGCGACTGCGGATCGGTCAGCAGGTTGGGTGCCGCCTCCAGGATCACGCGATACTGGGTGGTCTCGGTGAAGATGGTCGAGACGATGCGCTGGCCGAACGCCGAATAGAGCGTGTCGTCCACCGAAGAGGCGGTGATGTTGAGCCGCGCCGCCGCGTCGCGATCGATCGCGATGTTGGCGGACGCACCCTCGGCGCCTGCATCGGTGACGACGTTGCGGACCTTGCTGACCGATTGCAGCGCGGCGGTGATCCGCTTCGCCTCGGCATTCACGTCCGCGGTGTTCGATCCCTCGACCGAGAGGCGATATTGGGTCGGCCCGTTCTCGGCGTCGATCGTCAGATCCTGGGTCGGCTGGAGGTACAGCGTCAGCCCCGGAATCCGATCGACGTCACGCTTGAGGCGCTGCATCACCGTCGCCTGGCGGTCATGCCCCTCCTTGAGGTTGATCAGCATCGTCCCGCTGTTGAGCGAGGCGTTGCTCGAGCCGTCCACCCCGACGAACGACGCCAGCGACTGCACGTCGGCATCCTGAAGGATCTCCTCCGCCGCCCGCTTCTGCAGTTCGGCCATGCGCGCATAGGAAATGCTCGTGGTGGCGACGATCCGCGCCTGAAGCTGGCCGGTATCCTGGGTCGGGAACAGGCCCTTGGGGATGACCAGATAGAGCAGCACCGTCAGCACCAGCGTGCCGATCGCCACGATCAGGGTCGCGACCCGGCGGGCCAGCACGACATCGAGCCCGCGCGCATAATGGCGCTCGACCCAGGTGAAGGCGGCGGCCGAGCGCTGTGCCAGACGGCTCGGCTTCTCGTCCTGCGGGGTCTTGAGCCAGCGCGCCGACAGCATCGGGGTCAGCGTCAGCGAGACGACGGCGGAGATCAGGATCGTCACCGCCAGCGTCACCGCGAACTCGCGGAACAGGCGGCCGACGATGTCGCCCATGAACAGCAGCGGGATCAGCACCGCGATCAGCGAGACGGTGAGCGAGATGATCGTGAAGCCGATCTCTCCCGCCCCCTTCAGCGCGGCTTCGAACGGGGGCACGCCCTCTTCGATATGACGCTGGATATTCTCGATCATCACGATCGCGTCGTCGACCACGAAGCCGGTCGCGATGGTGAGTGCCATCAACGAGAGGTTATCGAGGCTGTAGTTGAGCAGGTACATCACCCCGAACGTGCCCATCAGCGAGATCGGCACGGCGAGGCCCGCCACCAGCGTCGCACGCGCCGAGTGGAGGAAGAAGAAGATCACCAGCACGACCAGCACGACCGCCAGCACCAGCTCGAACTCGACATCGTGGACCGAGGCGCGGATGCCGGTGGTGCGATCGGCCAGCACCTTGGCGTTCAGGCCGGCGGGCAGGCTCTTGAGCAGCTCCGGCAGCTGCGCCTTGATCGCATCGGTGGTGGCAATCACGTTGGCGCCCGGCTGGCGCTGAACGTTGAGGATGATCGCCGGCGTCGCATTGGCGAGCGCGCCGAGCCGGGAATTTTCAGCGCCCTCCACCACCTGCGCCACGTCCTTCAGGCGGACGGGCGCGTTGTTCTTGTAGGTGACGACCAGATCCTGATAATCGGCCACCGTCTCCAACTGATCGTTGGCGTTGATCTGATAGGATCGGTTCGGCCCATCGAAGCTGCCCTTGGCCGAATTGGCGTTGGCATTGTCGATCGCGGTGCGGAGCTGGGCGAGCGACAGCCCGTAGCTGGACAGAGCCTGCGTATCCGCGCGGATCCGCATCGCCGGCTTCTGCCCGCCGGCGAGGGTGACGAGGCCGACCCCGGAAATCTGGCTGATCTTCTGCGCCAGCCGGGTATCGACGATCGACTGCACCTGGGTCAGCGGGATCGTCGTCGAGGTGACGGCGAGGGTCATGATCGGCGCATCGGCCGGGTTGATCTTGGCATAGACCGGCGGCGCCGGCAGATCGGCCGGCAGCAGCGCGTTCGATGCGTTGATCGCCGCCTGCACCTCCTGCTCGGCGACATCCAGCCCCTCGGTGAGCCCGAACTGGAGGGTGATCACCGAGGCGCCGGCCGAGCTGGTCGACGCCATCCGGCTCAGCCCCGGCATTTCACCGAAATTGCGCTCCAGCGGTGCGGTCACCGTCTGGCTCATCACCTCGGGCGAACCGCCGGGATAGAGCGTCGTCACCTGGATGGTGGGATAGTCCACCTCCGGCAAGGCCGAGAGCGAGAGCGAGCGGAAGCCCACCAGGCCCGCCAGCACGATGGCGACCATGAACAGCGCGGTCGCGACCGGCCGCAGGATGAAGATGCGCGAAGGCCCCATGATCGGTCGATCAGCCGCCGTTTCCGCCGCGGCGATGGCGTCCGCCCTTGCCGCCCTTGCCGCCCGCGCGGGCCACCGGCTTGTCGCCCGGCAGCGCCACGGTGGCACCCTCGGTCAGCCGGTCGCCGCCATCGGTGACGACGGTGTCGCCGACCGCGAGGCCGCTGGTGATCTGCACCTGATCGGCCGTATTGACGCCCGACTTGATCACCCGCTGGGTGACGGTGCGATCGGGCTTGAGCAGCCACACGAAATCGCCGTCCGGCCCGGTCCGCACCGCGGACGGCGGCACCGTGATCGCATTCTTCACGGTGTCGATGGTCAGCCGCACATTGACGAACTGGCTTGGGTAAAGCTGGCCGGCGGCATTGGGCATCCGCGCCTTGCCCTTGATCGTGCCGGTGGTGGTGTCGACCTGGTTGTTCAGCGTCATGAAGCGGCCGGTATCGAGGGTGTCGGTGCGCGTGCTGTCGAGCACGATCGCCGGGATCGTCGCGCCACCGGCGATGCGCTTCTCGATGGCGGGCGCCTGCTGCTGCGGGATCGCGAATTCGACGTCGATCGGCTGAAGCGTCGTCACCACCGCGATGCCGGTGGTGGTGCCCGATGCGATGTAATTGCCGATATCGACCACGCGCAGGCCGATCCGCCCGGACACCGGCGAGACGATGCGGGTGTAACCGAGATTGATCTGCGCCTGATCGACCGCGCCCTGATCGGCCATCACGGTGCCCTGATATTGATGGACCAGCGCCGCCTGCGTGTCGCGATCCTGCCGCGCGATCGAATCCTGCGCGATCAGGATATCGTAGCGCTTGAGCTGGACCTGCGCGTTTTCGAGCTGCGCCTTGTCGCGCAGCAGATTGCCCTGCGCCTGGAGCAGCGCCGCGCGATACGGCCGCGGATCGATGATCGCGAGCGCCTGCCCCTTGGCGACCTTCTGGCCTTCCTGGAACAGCACCTGCGTGATCGTGCCGGACACCTGCGGAATCACGGTAACGGTGGCAGCCGGCGTGACATTGCCGAGCGCCTCGGTCTGCACCGGCAGATCGGCGATCGTCGCCTTGACGGTGCCGACCGTCGTGACCTGGCCTGGCCCGCCACCGGGACCGCCCGGCCCTCCGGGACCGCCGCCGCCGCCATGTCCGCCACGCCGCCCGCCGCCATTGGGGCCGGATGCCGAAGAAGACGAGGCATGAGACAACCAAATGACGGCACCGATCACCAGCACGATGCAAAGGATCGCCACGATCCAGCTGATCAGCCGGGCACGACCGCTGAAACGACGGGTTTGCTCGTCCACCATGTGCGTCGGCTGGTAAGCATGGGGTTCGCCGGCGGCGGGTGGCAGCTGATCGTCGCTCATATAGCTTCTATATTCTCCTCTCGATGCGCCCGTAATGGCCAAGCGATGCCGGCTGATGTCAGGATTGCAACGCCAGTTTCCGGGCGGCGGGTCAAGATCGCATCGAATGAAGCTTTTTCGGCGACCACGGTTACATAATAGAGACCGCGCGTCTATGTGACGATCGACTCTGGCGGTCTTGCGCTTCCCGCATCCTGACGGGCAGCACCCGGCAAGCCGCCGTCCCGTAACGGAAACCGTTGTTCATGTTCGCCTCCTCCCCCGCTCCGCTCCGCAAGGCCCCCTTAGGGTGAGGCCGCGGCGGCGCGGCATGGCCTCGGTCAACGCCGAGGTGCGCGACGGCATCATCCCGGCGGCGGGAGCGATGGCCAAGACGCGGGACGAAGGCCCGGAAACCTCCGGCATCAATTATCGCATCGTCGCGCTGATCATCGCCTGCGCGCTGCTGATGGAGAATCTCGACGCCACCGTGCTGGCGACCGCGCTGCCCACCATGGCCCGCGATTTCGGCGTGCGCGCCCCCCAGATGAGCATCGCGCTCACCTCCTATCTGCTGGCGCTCGCGATCTTCATCCCGGCTTCCGGATCGCTCGCCGATCGCTTCGGTTCGCGCACCGTCTTCCAGGCCGCGATCGCGCTGTTCATGGGCGGATCGCTGGTCAGCGCCCAGTCGCCGACGCTCGAATGGATCGTCGCCGCCCGCTTCGTGCAGGGCATCGGCGGCGCGATGATGATCCCGGTCGGGCGGCTGGTGCTGCTCCGGAGCGTCGCCAAGAAGGACATGGTGTCGGCGATGTCGTGGCTGATCATGCCCGCGCTGATCGGGCCGATCCTCGGCCCGCCGCTCGGTGGCTATATCGTCACCTATCTCGATTGGCGCTGGATCTTCTACGTCAATCTGCCGGTCGGCCTGATCGGCTTCCTGCTCGTCGGGCGGTTCATTACCAATTTCCGCGAGGACGATCCCCACCCGTTCGATCCGGTGGGCTTCGTGCTGAGCGGTATCGCGCTGGGCTGCCTGCTGTTCGGCTTCGAGATGACCAGCCGCCCCGGCGCGGGCACGATCGCGGTGGCGCTGATCGTGATCGGCGCGCTGTTCGGCGTCCTCTACATCCGCCATGCCCGCCACCATGCCGATCCGATCATCGATCTCGGCCTGCTGCGCGACAAGAATTTCCGGCTGTCGATGATCGCCGGTTCGCTCACCCGGATCACCCAGGGCTCGCTGCCTTTCCTGCTGCCGCTGATGATGCAGCTCGGCTTCGGCCTCAGCGCGGCGCAGAGCGGCACGATCACGGTCGGCCCCGCCATCGGGTCGCTGCTGATGAAGGGGGTCGCCCCCCGGCTGCTGCGCCGGATCGGCTTCCGCACCGCGATGATCTGGGCGGGCATCCTCGGGGCGGCGGGCTATGCGCTCTGCGGGCTGTTCCGGCCGGACTGGCCGCTGTCCGCCATCGTCGCCGCGCTGACGGTGTGCGGCTTCATCTTCTCGATGCAGTTCACCGCCTACAACGCGATCGCCTATGACGGGATCGAAAAGCAGCGCATGTCCGCCGCGACCAGTTTCTATTCGACGGTGCAGCAGCTGATGCTGTCGCTCGGCATCTGCACCGCCGCGAGCGCGCTGCATCTGTCGATGCTCGTCCACCATGTCGACAAGCCGGCGATGATCGATTTCACCGCCGCCTTCTGGATCGTCACCGCCATCTCGGCGCTCGCGACGATCTGGAACCTGCGCTTCGACAAGGACGCCGGTGCCGAAATCAGCGGGCGGGTGCCGGCTCCGCCTGCGAAGGCGATGGAACCCGCCCCGCGCCTGCGCTAACGCCCTGGCTATGAGCGATGGCCCATGAGCGATGGCCTCCAGGCGATCTTCCTGACCCAGCGGGCGACCTTGCTGCGCTTCCTCGCCGCGCGCGGTGCGGGCAGCGAGGCGGAGGATCTGTTGCAGGAATTGTGGATCAGGCTGTCGGCGGCTCCGACCGGCCCGATCGCCAGCCCGATGTCCTATCTGTTCCGCGCCGCCGAGAATCTGATGCGCGATCGCCACCGCGCCGCCCGCCAGTCCGCGCTGCGCGATCGGGCGTGGGACGAGAGCCAGAGCCCGGCCAGCGCCGGCGTCTCCGACACGCCGTCGGGCGAGCGCGTGCTGATCGCCCGCGAACAGCTCGCCCGGATCGAAGGGGTGCTGGCTGAAATCGGCCCGCGCGCGCACGAAATCTTCCGCCTGCACCGGATCGAGGGCCTGGCCCAGCGCGATATTGCGGCGCGTCTGGGGATCAGCCTCAGCACCGTCGAGAGCGACATGCGGAAGGCCTATCGCGCCATCCTCGCCGCGCGGGAGGAAATGGGATGAGGCCGTGGCACGTCGACTCCGTCCTTGCCATGAAAGGAGCAGCATGACGGATCGTGGGGACGACATCCGCACCGCCGCGATCGATTGGGCGATACGCCTGAACGATCCCGGCTTCGGCGATTGGGACGGCTTTCTGGCATGGCTGGAATCCGATCCCGCCCACGCGTCCGCCTATGACGCGGTGCTCGCGGCGGGCGATGCCACCGATCCGGTGCTGGCGGACACCCCGACGGCAAAGCCCGTGCCCACGGCGCCTCCGCCAATCTCCCCGCGCGTGCCGATCTGGCGGCGGCAGGCGGCAGGCGGCGTGCTGGCGGCCGGGATCGTCGCCGCAATCGGCGTGGGATACATCCATCTCCGCCCCGCCCCCTTCGTCGTCGAGACCGGCCCCGGCGAGCATCGCACCATCGTCACTGGCAGCGCCACCATCGCCCTCAACGGCGACACCAGGCTGGTACTGGATCACCACGATTCCCATGTCGCGACGCTCGATCGCGGCGAGGCGCTGTTCGACGTCAGGCATGACGAAGCGCATCCCTTCGCGGTCAGGGTCGGCGCCGGCCAGGTACAGGATGTCGGCACCCGCTTCGATGTCATCCGCGATCCCGCCGGCACCCGCGTCGCCGTCGCCGAGGGCATGGTGGTCTATAATCCCCGCCTGGAAGCGGTGCGGCTCGGCCCCGGCCAGACGCTCGACAGCCGGGACGGTGCCGGCGAGATGCGCGTCGCCCGTGCCGCCACCGCCGATATCGGCAGCTGGCGCGAGAACCGGCTGAGCTACCGGCAGGCGCCGCTCGCCATCGTCGCCGCCGATCTGTCGCGCGGGCTCGGCGTGCCGATCATGGCGGGCCCCGATGTCGCGACCCAGCCCTTCACCGGCGTGATCGCCTATGGCGGCGACAAGACCCGTTTCCTGGGGGGGCTCGGGCCGCTGCTTGACGTCGGGGTGAAACGGGATCAGGTCGGCTGGACCCTGACCCGAAAGGCCGATGCCCGACTCTAGCATTCTGCCCGGACAGTGAATTCCAGGCATCGTCTTCTCCTCGCTGCGGCTGCGCTGTGGGCGCCGGGGTACGCTTATGCCTCGTCGCCCGCCGCGATCGACCTGCCCGCGGGCCGCCTCGGCGATACCATCGTCGCGCTGAGCCGTGCCACCGGTGTCAGCATCCGCCTGTCCGATGCCGCGCTGTGGCAGCGTCCAGTCCGTGCGGTGCATGGCCATCTGACGATCGAGCGCGTGCTCCACCGGCTGCTGGCCGGCACCACCGCGCGCGCCGTTCCGATCGGGGGCGATGCCTGGCAGATATCCCCTGCCGAACCTGCCGTCCGCCCCCTTCCCGCAATCGTCCACGCCGCGGCCGTCGCCCAGACCGAGATCGTCGTCAGCGCCAGCAAGCGCGGGGTGCGGCTTGCGGACTTCCCCGGCACGGTCTCGGTCTTTGCCGGCCCCTTGTTTGGCGCCGCCGGCCCCGATGGCAGCGATGCGATCGCCAACCGCGCCGCCAGCGTCACCTCCACCCATCTCGGCAACGGACGCGACAAATTGTTCATCCGGGGCGTCGCCGATTCCGGGCTGGTCGGGCAGAGCCAGGCGACCGTCGGCCAATATTTCGGCGACCTCCGGCTCAGCTACAATGCGCCCGACCCGGACCTCAAGCTCTACGACATCGCCGCGATCGAGGTGCTCGAAGGGCCGCAGGGCACGCTCTACGGCGCCGGATCGCCCGGCGGCATCATCCGTATCGTCCGCAACGATCCCGTGCCCGGCCATTTCGAGGCGGCCGCCACCCTCGGCGCCTCGACGGTGGCGCACGGCGCGCCGGGGGCCGACGGATCGGCGATGCTCAACCTGCCGATCGAGGACGACACCGTGGCGCTGCGCCTGGTCGGCTATGCCAGCACCGACGGCGGCTATATCGACGATCCCACCATCGGGCGGAAGAATGCCAACCGGGTCCATACCGAGGGCGGCCGCGCGGTGCTGCGGATCGATCCGGGCGACGGCTGGTCGATCCGGCTCGGCGGCGTCGCGCAGGACATCCATGGCGACGACGCCCAATATGCCGATCGCGACGGCCCGCCCCTCACCCGCACCAGCGCGATCGCCCAGCCCTATGACGACGACTACCGGATGGCCGAGGCCAGCATCGTCAAGACCTGGGGCGATCTGCGCTTCACCTCCGCCAATTCCTATGTCCACCAGGCGGTCGACGAGCGCTACGATGCGACGCTGCCCGGCGGCGACCCCCGGCTGTTCATCCAGGACAACCACACCGCCCTGTTCACCAGCGAGAACCGGCTCTCCCACCCGATGACCCACGGGATCAGCTGGGTGGTCGGCTCCAGCTTCCTGCACAATGATGCCCGGATCATGCGCGCGATCGGGCCGGTGGCGCAGGTTTCGCCGGCGGCCGGCGTGGTCAACCGGATCGACGAGGGGACGCTCTATGGCGAAGTCTCGCTCCAGCCGTTGCGCGGGCTGACCCTGACCGGCGGCGCGAGGCTCACCCGGTCGCAGCTCGCCGGCCACGCCCTTGGCCGATCGATCGGCCTGCTGCCCGCCGATTTCCGCGGCGATCTCGGTGCCCCCACGGCCACCACGGCCACCGACGGCCCCTATGTGACGGTGCAGGATGTGGACGAGATCAGGCAGATCCAGCACAGCCGATCGGAAACCAAATTGCTGCCGTCCCTCTCGGCATCGGTGGAGCCGGCACCGGGCATGATCTTGTTCACCCGCTTTCAGGAGGGCTTCCGGCCCGGCGGCCTCTCGATCGGCAACAATCTCGTCCGTCGTTTCGAGAGCGATCGGGTCTCGACCACGGAGATCGGCGTCCGCTACGATCAGCCCGGCCAGGACGCGATCAGTATCGCAGCCTCCGTCGCCTATACCGACTGGCGCGATATCCAGGCCGATTTCATCGATGCCGATGGCCTGCCCGTCACCACCAATATCGGCGATGGCCGGATCTGGTCGTTCGACGCCCGGATGGCGTGGAAGCCGATCCCGTCGCTCCGCCTCGAAGGATCGGTGGTGGTCAATAACAGCCGGCTGACCCGACCCGACGTGACCCAGCTCCGCTTCTTCCGCCTCGATGCCACCGCCGACACGGTGCAGGGCCAGCTTCCCAACGTCGCTGAACTGGGCGGTCGCGTCGGCGTCGACTATCATCATGCCCTGTCCGACAGCATCGATCTGAGCGCCAGCGGCTGGGCACGCTATATCGGCAAGTCCCGCCTCGGCGTCGGCCCGGTCGTCGGTGGCAAGGAGGGCGACTATGTCGATACCGGCCTTTCGGTTCGGCTGGCCCACGGCCCCTATGGCATGACGCTCTCGGCGACCAATCTGCTCGATACGGTCGGCAACCGCTTCGCGCTCGGCTCGCCGATCGACGTCAGCCGCAGCAGCGAGATCACCCCGCTCCAGCCGCGCACCATCCGCATCGGCTTCGACGCGCATTTCTAAGTCGGTCTGAACCAAGGCGCCCGGCGAAGGGCTCCGTCTTCGGTCTGTCGAGGTGACGGCAACGGCTGCACCTCCTGTGAGACAGAAGGGGTTCCATGCGTCACCTGTTCGCCACCACCTGCCTGACGCCGATCGCGTTCGGGCTGATCGCTGCCCCCGCGCTGGCCGCGACCGCGACCATCGGCGCGGCGCAGACGACGCCCGTCCTCACCTCGACGGCGAACGCGGGCAGCGCTGCCGATGTCAGCATCACCAGCGCCGGATCGATCGCGCCGACCGTGGCCGGCGCCGCCGTCACCCTCGACAGCAACAACAGCGTCACCAATGCCGGCGCGATCAGCTATAGCGGCGTGAGCGGCACCAGCGGCATCCTCGCCAATGCCGGCGTGACCGGCACGATCACCAACAGCGGCACCATCACCGACAACGAGACCTATGTCCGCACCGACACCAATGGCGATGGCGTGCTCGACGGGGCCTATGCGCAGGGATCGGATCGCTACGGCATCCGCACCCCCGGCGGGTTGGCCGGCAATGTCGTGAACAGCGGCACGATCACCGTGGAGGGCAATGATTCCGCCGGCATCGCGCTCGGCGGCACGCTCACCGGATCGTTGCAGCAGAGCGGCACGATCACCGTCACCGGCGATCGCAGCGTCGGCATCAGCACCGGCGCGATCACCGGCGACGCCAGCATCGGCGGCACGATCTCCGCCAGCGGCACCAACGCCTCGGGCGTGCTCCTCAACGGCGATGTCGGCGGGGCATTGGTGGTCCAGGCCACCATCACATCGACCGGCTATAGCGCGACCACGGCACCGACCGATCTCACCAAACTGACCGCCGCCAACCTGTTGCAAGGCGGCCCGACGATGCAGATCAGCGGCAATGTCGCCGGCGGAGCGCTGTTCACCGCCGCGACGTCGACCACCGATTCGAGCGGCACCACGACCGCCACCACCGCCTCCGCGCTGACCTCCTATGGCAGCGCCCCGGCGCTGCTCGTCGGCGCGACCGATCATGCGATCACGCTCGGCGCGGTGGCGTCGGACACCGCCAAGCACGGCCTCGTTCTCAACGGCACGATTGCGGGCCTCGGCGTCTATGATGGCTTTGCCGCCAACGGCCTGGTCATCGGCGGACAAGGTGGCGCGGTGACGATCGCCAACGGGATGACCCAGGCCGGAACGGTATCGGCCACCTCCAACGATGCGAGCGCGACCGCGATCCGCATCGGCAGCGGTGCCAGCGTGCCGGAGATCGTCAACAGCGGCACGATCTCGGCCACCGGCGCCACCAAGGCGACCGACGCCAGCGTCGGCATCCAGATCGATGCCGGATCGAGCATCGCCACGATCACCAACTCGGGATCGATCACCACCACCGCAGGCACCGCGGCGAGCGACACCGCGATCCTCGACAAATCGGGCAACGTCACCATCGTCACCAACAGCGGCACGATCTCGGCGACCGGATCGACCGCCACCAACGTCGCCATCGATCTCTCGGCGGCGACCGCCAATACCACCGTATCGCAGCCTGCCGCCGCCTCGGGCGGAACCACGCCGGCGATCACCGGCGACATCAGGTTCGGCAGCGGCAATGACAATCTGGTGATCGCGGGCGGCACCGTAACCGGCAATGTCAGCTTCGGCGCGGGCAGCAACAGCATGGCCCTGTCCGGCACCTCGACCTACACCGGCACCACCGATTTCGGCGGCGGCACCGACAGCCTCAGCCTTTCGGGCACGGCCAGCTTCAGCGGCGCCATCGTCAATGGCGGCGGCCTCGCCGTCAAACTCGCCGGCGGCACGCTGGCGCTGAGCGGCACCGGCGCGACCACGATCGGATCGCTGGCGGTCAGCGGCGGCGGCACGCTGGGCGTCACTATCGACGGCACCACCGGCGCCTCGACCCTCTATCAGGTCAGCGGCGCGGCCAGCTTCGACACGGGATCGAAGCTGGCGCTGCACTTCTCCGATCTCAACTACACCGCCGGCACCTACACGGTGATCACGGCCGGCTCCCTGTCTGGCGTGGGCAATCTCTCGACCACCGGCGTCGCCCTGCCCTGGCTGTTCGAGAGTCAGGTCGCTACCAACGCCGCCGGCAATGGCGTCAACGTCATCGTCACCCGCAAGACGGCGGCCGAACTCGGCCTCAATCGATCGGAGAGCAGCGCTTATAACGCGATCTACGCGGCGATTGCGGGCGACAAGCCGATCGGCGACAGCTTCCTCAACTTCTCGGACAGCGCCAGCTTCAAGGCCGGCCTGCGCTCGCTGATGCCCGATTTCGCCGGCGCCAGCTTCGACACCGTGACCTCCGGCTCGCGCGCCACCGCGCGTTTCCTCGCCGATCCCGATGCGCCGCTGGTCGATGAGGGCAAATGGGGCTTCTGGCTGCAACAGGTCGGCTGGGGCCACACCAAGTCGATCGGCGACACCGCGGGCTACCGCATCACCGGCTGGGGCGCATCCGGCGGCGCCGAGATCAAGGCCGGCGGCTTCGGCCGCTTCGGCCTGTCGCTCGCCTATCTGTCCGGCACCAACGACGACGCCGGCAGCGACAATGACGTCGATTCGAGCCATTATGAACTCGGCGTCTACTGGCGTGCCGATTGGGGCGGCCTCCACGCCTTCGCCCGCGGATCGGCGGCGACGATCGACTTCAAGAGCCATCGCCGGTTCGAGGGTATGGACGGCACCACCCAGGTGCTGCGCACCGCCGAGGGCGATTGGAACGGCAAGCTCTATTCGGGCGCGGCGGGCCTTTCCTACCGGCTCGAACTCGGCAAATTCTCGCTGCGTCCGCAGGCGTCGCTCGATTATTACAAGCTGCACGAGGGCCATTATGCCGAGGCCGGTGGCGGCACCGGCATGGACCTGATCGTCAACGCCCGCGACAGCGACCAGTCCGCCGCCAATGGCGCGATCGCGCTCGGCTATAATTTCTTCGACTCGACCGCCGACGATGGCGGCTTCCTGCGCACCGAGATCGAGGGCGGGCGACGCCAGCTGATCGGCGGCAAGCTGGGCGACACCACCGCCCACTTCGCCGGCGGCGACGACTTCACCCTCACCCCCGACGATCCCACCAGCGGCTGGACCGGCGCGTTCCGCATCAAGGGCGGCGCCACCGGCTATGTGATCAGCGGCGAACTCGATGGCGAAAAGCAGGACAGCCACGTCGCCGTGGCGCTGAGGGCCGGCCTCCAGGTCGGCTTCTGATCCCGATCGCCCCATGGCTCGTTTCGCCTCCCCGTCTCGGCTATGCCGGCGGGATTGCGCCGGAGCGAGCCATGGACGACGATCAGCCTGACGACACCCCCCGGCCGCTGCCGAGGCGCAAGCCTGCCCCGGTGATCTCGCTGGTCGCGGTGCGGGCCGAGCAGGCGCAGCGGATCGAACGGCCGCCGCGCCACCGGCTCGGGTGGGCGATGGCGATAGCGGTCGTCCTGCTCGCAGGCCTCGTCGCCGGCCATAGGCTGACCCCGACGACGATCGGCGACAGCGACGATGCGCTGATCCTGTCTCCCGCCATCGCCCGGGCGCTGGATAGCCGGCTGTCCGGTCAACCCGGCTCGATCGGCGTGGCGCTGAGCTTTCGCGATCGTGGCGGCAGCGTCTGCCGCAGCTTCGTCGCCCAGCATCTCGGCGGCGTCGCCTGCCGCAGCCACGGCCTCTGGCTGCTGCGCTACGCGGCACCGGTCGATCCGCAACATGATGATTTCAGTCTGGCCGGCGGCGATCCGGCGAGCGCGCAGGCCATCGCGGCAATGATGGCTGGCCATCCGCTCGATCGGGCCGCGGAGCAAATGGCCATCGCCAGGGGCTGGCGCTAGGCGGCACGCCCTCCCCGCTGACGCCGGCATGACGGCATGATAGGCTCGCGGCATGGCAGAATGTTTCCTCACCCGCCGGGGCCTGATGGCGATGCTGGCGACGATCGGCCTGCCGGCGAAGGCCCCGGCGGCACCGCAGAACGGCCTCGCTGCGGCGGCCCACGGCGTCGATCCTGTCCTCGTCGCCCGCGCGCTCGATGCCCTGGCGCGGCACAATGCGGCGATCTGGTCGCGCGATGTCATCGCGATCGCCGATTTCGGCCGGCCGTCGGCGATGCCGCGCCTGCACCTGATCGATATCCTCACCGGCACCACGACCAGCCTACGCGTCGCCCATGGCAAGGGGTCGGACCCCGATCATAGCGGGATGCTGCACAGCTTTTCGGATGTCGAGGGTTCGGCGGCGACGTCGGAGGGCGCCTATCTGACCGCCGAACTCTACACCGGCGTCCATGGCCTCTCGCGCCGACTGATCGGGCTCGATCCGAGCGACGCCCACGCCGAGGAGCGCGCGATCGTGATCCATTCCGCCTGGTATGCCGGCGAAGACGTCGCGATCCGGCAGGGCAAGCTCGGGCGGAGCGACGGCTGTTTCGCAGTGTCGCCCGCCGATATCGCGCTGGTGCTGTCGATGCTGGGACAGGGACGATTGCTCTACGCCGGCCGTGCCTGACGCGTCGTCGCCGCTATCTTATGCCGGGTTCGCCCGGCCTTATTCCCGGAAGAAAAGGCCGTCGCCGGAGATGCCGTAGCATCCCCGGCGACGGGTCTTGGGTCAGGGCAGTGTGTAGGCGATCACATAATCGCCGAGCTTGGTGCCGAACGAGCCATGCCCGCCGGCCGCCGTCACGACATATTGCTTGCCGTTATGGGCGTAGGTCATCGGCGTCGACTGGCCGCCCGCCGGCAGGCGCGCCTGCCACAGCATCTTGCCGGTCGTCACGTCGAACGCACGGATATAGTCGTCCATCGTGGCGGTGAGGAAGGTGACGCCACCCGCCGTCGCCATCGTGCCGCCGAGCATCGGCATGCCGAGCTTGAAGGGCAGCGGCACCACCGAGTCACGCGTCGTGCCGACCTTGTGCTTCCAGACGATCTTGTTGGTGTTGAGATCGACACCCGACATGTAGCCCCACGGCGGCGCCATGCAGGGGAAGCCGAGCGGCGACAGGAAGGGGTGGAGGTCGACGCCGAACGGCAGGCCGTACATCGGCTGGACGCCGATCTCGCTGCCGGCCGGATGGGCGCCGTTGGGAGCCGCCGGATTGTTCGGGCCGCGCGGGATCAGCTTGGACACGAACGGGAACACGATCGGGTTGGCGATCGCGATCTGGCGCCGCGGATCGACGGCGATGCCGCCCCATTCGAACATGCCGACGTCACCCGGGAACACCAAAGTGCCCTGCGTGCTCGGCGGCGTGAACGGCCCCTCATAGCGCATCTGCTTGAACATGATGCGGCAGGCGAGCTGATCGAACATGGTGGCGCCCCACATGTTCGCGTCGGTCAGCTTATCCTTGGGCTGGAAGGTCAGCTTCGAGAAAGGCTGGGTCGGCGACAGGCGATCGCCCGGCGCGGGGCCCTGCGGGACCGGCTTTTCGGGCGCATCGACGATCAGCTTGCCGGTGCGGCGATCGAGCACGAAGATGTTGCCGTCCTTGGCCGGCGCGTAGATCGCCGGGATCACGCCCTTGGGCGTGTGCAGATCGAGCAGGCTCGGCTGCGAGGGCAGATCCATGTCCCACAGATCATGGTGGACCGTCTGGTAGGACCAGACCCGCTTGCCGGTGTTGACGTCGAGCGCGACCAGCGAGCTGATGTAGCGCTCCATCGTCGGCGTGCGGTTGCCGCCCCAGATGTCGGTCGCGGCGCCGCCCATCGGCAGATAGACGAGGCCGAGCTTCTCATCGACCGCCGAGATCGACCAGCTGTTGGGCGAGCTGGCGGTATAGTGATGCGTCGCCGACGGCAGCGCATTCTCGTCGAGCGCACCCGAATCCCACGCCCAGACCAGCTTGCCGGTATAGACGTCGAAGCCGCGGATCACGCCCGACGGCTCGTTGGTCGAGTAGTTGTCGATCACGGCACCGGCCATGATCACCATCTGCTTGGTGACCACCGGGGGCGAGGTGCCCTCGTAGAAGCCCTTGTGCTTGACGGTCATGCCGTCCTTCAGGTCGATCACGCCATTCTGGCCGAAGCCGGCGCAGACCTTGCCGGTGGCGGCGTCGAGCGCGAACATCCGGCCGTCATTGGTCGGCAGGAAGATGCGCGCCTGGCATTCGAGCGGCGCCGGCGCACCGTCCGAGGTCTTCGCGCCCGCCGGAGTGGCGTGATAGGACACACCGCGGCAGGTCAGGTGCTGGAAGGTGGGATCGCTGTCGACCTTGGGATCGAACATCCACTTCTGCTTGCCGGTGGCGGCATCGAGCGCGAACACCTTCTGGTGCGGCGAGCAGAGATAGACGGTGTCACCGACCTTGAGCGGCGTCACCTCGTCGGTGGTCTCGTGCGAGTCGTTGGGGCCCTTCATGTCGCCGGTGCGGAAGGTCCAGGCGACCTTGAGCTTGTTGACATTCTCGGGCGTGATCTGGGTCAGCGGCGAGAAATGGTCGCCAGCGCCAGTGCGGCCATAAGCGCGCCAATCCTCGTCGGGTACGGTGGTCGTGTCCGTATCCGGGAACGTGCCGACGATCTTGGTGGGCAGCGAGCCCGAGATGTCGTCATTGGTCGTCGCCAGCGCGATGCCGACCACGACCAGCGACGCCACGATCGCACCGGCCAGCGGCGCGCGCAGCGGGCGGCGCGCGACCGGGAACGAGCGAACCACCCACGGTGCCAGCAGCCACAGGCCGAACGGCACGAGAATGTCGCCGCGCGGCGCCAGCGGCCAGAAATTGAAGCCGACCTCGCACAGCGCCCAGATCATCGTCGCGACGAGGATCAGCGCGTAAAGCGGATAGGCGAAGCGGTGGCCGCGCCACAGCAGCACCGCATTCACGACAAGCGCGATGCCGGTGATGAGATAATAAGGCGAACCGCCGAGCATCGTGAGCCACGCGCCGGCAAAACCGGTGACGAGCCCCAGAAGAAGACAGATCAGGGCAGTGATGCGCGCCCAGGCGCCGGCGCCTGCCGCCCCCTGATCGTGCGATGATGGAGAATGATGAGCGGGCATAGGCGATCCCTTTGGGCAACCCTTACGAGGTGAGTTGCGAGGTCGATGTGCCGCCGGATAATGAACTTATGCCAGCGACAGGCAAGTTGGCATAACCGAGACGCAGCGATGCCTTGACGCGGTGAGCCGAAGCTCTGCGGGAACCGCCCTAGCCCAGAAAAGTTTCGCGAAGAAACTAAAAAAACAACGCTGTCATAACCGAGTTCTCGAACCGGGACGCCCGCCGCCATCCATCCCGCCAAGCATGGACGGTCATTGCCCTCGCGGCTCCGTGCCGATCCGGCGTGTCGCCGGGCATGGCAATGGCCTGCCAGAATGGCCGAAAAGCCCGTCAAATGCGCGATGGACTATCGGACATATCGGGGCCGGCAGCACCTGGGCCGCCCATGAGAGCGGCCCGGATCGTCACACCATCTCCGGCATCCGGTCGATCAGCTTGTCGAGCGTCACCGGATAGTCGCGGACCCGCACGCCTGTGGCATTATGAACCGCATTGGCGATGGCCGCCCCGACTCCGCACAGGCCGAGTTCGCCGATGCCCTTGGCCTTCATCGGCGAGACCAATGGATCGGTCTCCTCCAGAAAGATTACCTCCTGGTGCGGGATATCGGCATGGACCGGCACCTCATAGCCGGCGAGATCGTGGTTCACGAAGAAACCGAAGCGCTTGTCGACCGCCAGCTCTTCCATCAGCGCCGCGCCGACCCCCATCGTCATCGCGCCGATCACCTGGCTGCGCGCGGTCACCGGATTGAGGATCCGCCCGGCCGCACAGACGGCGAGCATCCGGCGCACACGGATCTCGCCGGTCGCCGCATGGACCGCCACTTCGATGAAGTGCGAACCGAATGTCGCCAGCTGATAGCGCTTGGCGAGATCGCCATAGTCCATGCTGTCCTCGCCGACGATCTCGCCACCCTGCGCCGCCTGGGCGAGCGCCGCCGTGCGATGGCCGGAGCGGACCTGCCCGTCCGCGAACACCGCGTCGGCCGGATCGAGGCCGAGCCGCTGCGCCACCGCATCGCGGAGCTTCACGCAGGCCGCATAGACGCCCGCCGTCGAACTGCTCGCGCCGAACTGGCCGCCCGAACCCGACGAGAGCGGCGACGCGGAATCGCCCAGCCGCACGATCACCCGATCGAGCGGCACGCCCATCATCTCGGCCGCGGTCTGGCCGATGATGGTGTAGCTGCCGGTGCCGATGTCGGTCATGTCGGTTTCGACTGTCACCATGCCCGCCGCATCGAGGCGGACGCGCGCGCCCGATTTCATGTTCACATGGCCCCGGAAGGCGGCGGCCATGCCGTGGCCGATCAGCCATGCCCCCTGCCGCATCTGCCCGGGCCGGGTGTTGCGCCGGGCCCAGCCGAAGCGATCGGCGCCGATCCGCAGGCACTCGACCAGCTGCCGTTTCGAGAAGGGGCGGTCGGGATGTTCGGGATCGACCTTGGTATCGTTGAGGATGCGGAATTCGACAGGGTCCATGCCGAGCTTCTCGGCCATCTCGTCCATCGCGATCTCGAGCGCCATCAGGCCGGGCGCCTCGCCCGGCGCGCGCATCGAATTGCCCTCCGGCAGATCGAGCACCGCCAGGCGGGTGGCCGTCATCCGGTTCGCGCCGGCATAAAGCAGCCGGGTCTGGCCGACGGCCGCCTCCTGCTTGCCGCCCGGCTGATCGCCGGACCAGCTTTCATGGCCGATCGCGGTGATCCTGCCATCGCGGCCGGCGCCCAGCCGGAGCCGCTGGATGGTGGCGGGGCGATGGGTGGTGTTGTTGATCATCAGCGGCCGGGTGAGCGCGAGCTTGACCGGACGACCGGCCGCCCGCGCGCCGAGCGCCGCCATGATCGCGTCGGATCGCAGGAACAGCTTCCCGCCGAAGCCACCGCCGACATAAGGCGACATCAGATGGATGTTTTCGGGCGGCATCCCCAGCGTCGCGGCGATATCGGCATGCGCCCAGCCGACCATCTGGGTGGAGGACCAGAGCGTCAGCCGGTCGCCATCCCATTGCGCGATCGAGGAATGGGGCTCCATCATCGCATGGCTCTGATCGGGCGTCGTATAGGTCGCATCGAGCTGGACCGGCGCCGCAGCGAAGGCCGCACCGAAATCGCCGACCGCGGTATCGGGGATGCCGCGCGGGCCGTCATCGGCCGGCTTGGTCGCACCAGCCTTGCCGGCGGCAAGATCGAAACGGCCCGGATCCCGCACGCTATGGACACGGAGCCATTGCGCCGCCGACCGCGCCTCCTCGAAGCTCTCGGCGACGACGATCGCCACCGCCTGATGATAATGATCGATCGCCGGCCCGCCGAGCAGCGGCGCGACATTATGCTTGCCCTTGCCCAGCTTGCCGGCGTTCTGCGCGGTCACGATCGCGAGCACGCCCGGCGCACGTTCGGCGTCGCCGGTGTCGATCGCGGTGATCCGGCCCTTGGCGATCGGCGCACCGACCACGAAGCCATAGGCATGATCGGGCACGGCATGTTCATAGGCATAGGGCGCCTGCCCCGTCGTCTTGAACTTGCCGTCGATACGGGAGGTAGGCTTGCCGACGACCTGCAGCCGGTCGATCGGATTGGTGGTTGCGGGGGTCTCGAATTTCATCTCTTCAGCCCTTCGCTTGCATGATGACGGCGCCGAGCGTGCGTTCCACCAAGGTGAGCTTGAACGCATTGTCGGGCTGCGGACGCGCGCCATCGAGCAGCCCTGCGGCCACCGCCTTGGCACCGCGCGGCATGTCCGCCTCGGCGGTTTCCACCCGCCACGGCCTGGGCGCGATACCGCCGACCGCGACGCGACCGCTGCCGTCAGGCTGGATGACCGCGCCGATCGACACCAGCGCGAAGGCATAAGAGGAGCGATCACGGACCTTGTGATAGATGTGCGCCCCGCCGATCGGCCGTGGCAGGGTGACGGCGGTGACGAGTTCGCCAGGCGCCAGCGCCGTTTCCAGATGCGGCGTGGTGCCGGGCAGCCGGTAGAAATCGGCGATCGGAATGGTGCGCGCCCGCCCGTCGGCCGCGATCGTCTCGACCGTCGCATCCAGCGCCCGCATCGCGATCGCCATGTCGCTCGGATGGGTCGCGATGCACGCCTCGCTGACGCCGACGACGCCGAGCTGGCGGCTTGCCCCGCCGATCGCGGCGCATCCCGATCCCGGCTTGCGCTTGTTGCAGACCTGGTTGGTATCGTAGAAATAGGGGCAGCGGGTGCGCTGGAGCAGATTGCCCGCCGTCGTCGCCTTGTTGCGGAGCTGGCCCGATGCGCCGGCCACCAGCGCGCGGCTGATCAGCCCATAATCGCGCCGCACCCGCATATCGGCCGCAAGATCGGTGTTGCGGACCAGCGCGCCGATGCGCAGCCCGCCCTCCCGGGTCGGCGCGATCGTGTCGAACCCCAGGCCGTTCACGTCGATCAGATGGCTCGGCGCCTCGATCTGGAGCTTCATCAGATCGAGCAGGTTGGTGCCGCCGGCGATGAACTTGGCGCCCCGCACGCGCCCCGCCTTCGCCACCGCATCCGATGCGGACGAAGCGCGCCCATAGGTGAAGGGCTTCATGCCTCGCTCCCCGCCATCTCGGTGATCGCCTCGAGGATGTTCGAATAGGCCCCGCATCGGCAGATATTGCCGCTCATCCGCTCGCGGATCTCCATTTCCGTGGCGTGCGGCGGATCCAGCAGGCTTTCGCTGACATGGCTCGGGATGCCGCGCTTGATCTCGTCGAGCACCGACACCGCCGAACAGATCTGCCCCGGCGTGCAATAGCCGCACTGATAGCCGTCATGCCGGATGAAGGCCGCCTGCATCGGGTGGAGATGATCGAGCGTGCCCAAACCTTCGATCGTCGTAATCCGGGCGCCGGGATGCATCACCGCCAGCGTCAGGCAGGAATTGATCCGCCGGCCATCGACGATCACCGTGCAGGCGCCGCACTGGCCATGATCGCAGCCTTTCTTGGTGCCGGTGAATGCCAGATGCTCGCGCAGCGCATCGAGCAGCGTCGTGCGGGTATCGAGCGTCAGGTCGTGCGTGGTGCCGTTGACCTCGAAGGCGATGGGCATGGTCGTCGCCGACGCGTCCGCTGTCTTACTGGCCGCGGCCGGGGCGACCTGCGCCCCGCCAACCGCGACCGTGGCCGCGCTGCCCGCCAACATGGCGCGGCGCGACAATTCCCAACCTTCAATATCGTGCATGCTGCTTCGTCCTTCGCTCCGCACCCCGCGCGCCATGCACGTCTCGGATACCGGAATTGTGCGACAGCCTCTCGCCTCTGACGCGCCCGAAACCGGCGTCAGGGCGCCGGCCACGGAGGGTATAAAGCGCGAAGGCCGGAATGGTTACAAGAAACCTTGCCGCGCCGCAGCGCGAAAGTCGCGACGCGGCGCGAAAAAAGGAAAAGGGGATCGGCCTGATGGCCAACCCCCTTCCCGCGCATTACCGCCCCGGACAGAGCCGGGACCATTGCCAGATCAGAAGCGGAAGCGCGCGCCGGCCTGGACGGTCCGAGCCTGCACCCGCACGCCGACCGGCAAGCCGGCCACCGCGCCATAATATTGGTTCTGGTAGCTCCGCAGCAGGTTCGTGCCTTCGAGCGTGAAGGTGAGGAACTTGAACGGCGTATAGTTGATGGACGCATCGAGACGCGACGTCGCCTTGGTGTAGATCTGATAGACCGGGCTGTAGGAGTTGATGTCGTTCTTGTACTTGGAACGGTAATTCCAGGCCACGCGAGCACCGAACACCGGTGTGTCGTAGAAGAGTGCCGCGTTATAGGTGATCTTCGACGTATAGGGCGCATAGCGAAGGCCCGGAACATCCTGTGTCGTTCCGATGAGGCCATATTCACCGAGATCGAGCGACGCCGTAGGAATGTAGGTCAGGTTCGCGTTGACACCGAAGTTATGCCAGATCCCCGGCAAGAAATCGAAGAAGGATTGGCCCGCAAATTCAAAGCCCTGAATCTTGCCCGGCCCAGCATTGCGCGGCTTGCCGATATAATGATCGACATCGCCATCAGGCAAACCGGGAACCTTCCCGATCTCTTCCGTATAATAGATGAACCCCTTCTGGGTTTTCAGGAACGCCCCTGCGGACAACTGACCAGCCCGGCCGAAATAATATTCGAGAGAAGCATCGTAGCTCCGCTCCTTGATAGGCTTGAGATCGGGGTTTCCGGAATAGACGTAGGAGTACTCCGTCCTGATGGTGTCAGCATTATATTGAACCTGCGGACTCAGACTTCCGAAATCTGGACGCTGCACATTCCAGGTATATGCCAGGCGCAACTGAACATTCTTGGTGAAATGAACGATCGCATTGAGGTTCGGAAGAAAATCCACATAATTCGCGCGCGCCGAGGAAGGCGTATATGTCGTGCTATATACCCCGGTCTTCGCGTTAGTGCCTCCGACGGCCACCGCCCCCATACTGCTTCCCCAGGTATTGGTGACGCGGGCTCCGATTACACCATCGATGGGAAAGATCGCCTTGAAGCCATAATTGAACTGGGCATAGGCCGCCCAGGTATATTCATGCTCTTTGGAGTCATTATAGCTATCGGCATCCGGCAAATCGGTCGCGTAGGTGCCACCGTCATACATGGTGGGATTGAGCGCCGAAAGATAGGCACGGGTCTGCGCCCAATTGCTGAGCAATTGCTCGGAGTCCAGATGATACCAGGTCGGCGTGCTCACGCCAGGAATATCCGGAGTCGTCGTCTCCAACGCGGTTCCCGGAACGGAACTTATTCCCGGGCGGCTGGCGAGGACATCGAAGCCACCATCCCGATAACCCGTATAGGAACTTGTCTTGGAATCGGTTGCCCGCGCGCCGAACTGCAACGAACGGAAGAAACCGGTATCGCTTGTATCGACGGTGAAATCGAGATGGGCATTCAAGGAATTGCTGGAACTCTTGGTGTATTCGTCATGAATCTGCCGGATCACATAATCCGACGGATCGGAGTAATCGACGCCATTGAATTGAACGAACGGACCACCGCCAGGAACGAGGCTCGAATCGAAATCCACGTTGGCACTGGTGTTTCCTGCAAAAGCGCCCATCACATTGAGGAAACGATTATGCGCCTTAGTCCACGTATATTGGACGCCGGCATCGATTTTGACGCGATCACTATGCCAATGCGCTTCGAAGTTTGTGTTGAAAGCATTGGATACGATATGGTTATAAGATGATTCCGGCCCACCGGCGAAGCCATTGGGATTGGTCATCGTCAATGACTTGATCGTTCCCTCGGGGTTTAGAACGAGGTTCGAATAAGTGGAGTTGCCATCGTTGGTGATGAGACGAAGCGTATTGGAATTGGCGTCTTCCCGCGATCCCAACCACGACCCCTCAAGGACAAACTCCAGCTTGTCGGAAGGCTTCCACTGGTAGGAGGCGTTCAGCGAAGGCCGTGTGACTTCGCCACTATCGACACCATAGGTGACACGATAGGGAATGGCCAGAGAATCACGCAAATTGGCGGGAAGCGAGAGATAACTTGGCGTACCCGACGGTGCCAATTGCGGCGATTCGTCGAAAACATAGTCTTCTTCGTATTTGTTCTTCTCATACGATGCGTTGACGAGAAAACCCATCTCGCCGATGCCGGTATCGGCATGATAGGCCACGAGCATGCTGCCATAGGGGCTGAACGTGTTGCCGATATCGCTATGCACATCGCGGAAGCTGCCCGCGACGGTCCAGCCCTTCTTGAGATCGAGCGGACGGCGGAGTTCCACGTTCACGGTGCCGGCGATGCCGCCCTCGACCTGATCGGCGGTGCGGGTCTTGTAGACGTCCACCGATTTCAGCAGTTCGGCGGGAATGTCCGCGAGGGTCATCGAACGGCTCGGCCCGATGCTGGCCTCGACGCCGGTGCCGGAACGCGAAACGCCGCCGACATCGTTGTTGTTGATCGTCGTCTGGATGTCCGACAGGCCGCGGATGGTGACATTCTGGCCTTCGCCATGAACACGATCGATCGCCACGCCGGTCACGCGCGCCAGGGCCTCGGGCACATTGTTGTCGGGAAGCTTGCCGGCGTCCTCGGCGGTCACCGAATCCACGATCTGCTTGGCCTTGCGCTTCTTGTTTCGCGAGGATTCGAGACTCCCCTTCAGGCCGACGACGACGATGTCATTGCCTTCGGCGCCGGCGGTTTCGCCTTTCTTGTGCGCGATCTTGTCTTCCTTGGCACGTCGACGCGCGGCGGCGCGTTCGAGCCGCTTCTTGGCACGAGCCGAGATAGGCGCAGGTTGGGTCGCGTCTTGACTGGCCTGCACGCCGGCCGGAGCCGCGCTGTCCTGTGCCATTACTGCCGGAGACGACGCCGCGATCAGGATCGCCGCGACCCCGCTCGTGAGACGCAAACTGGTCTTCATATCGATCATGTGCCCACCCTTGTTATAAAGTGTCCTGAAGGGCCGACTTATTGTCCGATCCCATCAGCTACTATATATCGTATACACATTAGATTACCCTGACAAGTTGCTGAATCGTTGCCGGCAAATCCCCGAAAGACCGGCAATGAAGACGCCTAATCAAAGCCTTAGGTGGTGTGGACTCTAAGGATTCCCATTTGCGTTGAAGCATGATTCAAGGCTGCTTTTAGGAGGCGGCATTGGGTGTGATGGATCGGCTGGTGTTGAGCGACAGCGCCTGGGAGCGGATGGCTCCGCTGATCATCGGGCGGCCTGATCAGAAGGGGTCGACCGGTCGCGACAACCGGATGTTCGTCGAGGCGGTGTTGTGGATTGTGCGGACGGGGTCGCCCTGGCGCGATCTCCCCGAGGTGTTCGGCGACTGGAACAGCGCGTTTCGCCGCTTCAGCCGGTGGAGTGCGAAGGGTGTATGGTGGCGGATCTTCGAGGCCATGTCGGATGACCCGGACTTCGAATATCTGATCATCGACAGCACCGTCGTTCGCGCCCATCAGCACGCTGCCGGGGCGAAAAAAGGGGGTCTGAAGATCAGGCCATTGGCCGTTCACGCGGCGGCCTGAGCACCAAGATCCACATGGCCGTCCGGGGACTTGGCTGTCCCGTGCGGTTCACGCTGACCGCAGGACAAAAGGGAGATGCGCCGCAAGCGGCCGGCCTCGTCGACGGACTGCCAGCCAAAATCGTCATGGCCGACACCGCCTACGACAGCGACGCCCTACGCCAGACCATCGCCGACAAGGGCGCTACGGCCGTCATCCCGAACAACCCCTCCCGCACGTTCAAGCATCCGCTCGACAAACATCTCTACGCTCAACGCCATCTCGTCGAATGCTGCTTTTCCAAGCTCAAGCAGTTCAGGCGCGTCGCCACCCGCTTTGAGAAAACGGCCCGAAACTACCGCGCCGTCATCACACTCGCTGCCATCGCCCTGTGGCTGCGGTAAGTGTCCACACCACCTAGCGCGGACGCCTCGCCGCTCTTCGATCGGCCTAAATCGAAGATTTCCCAGCCATGCGGCCGGTCTGGAGTGCGTGCGATGGGGCGGGAATCACGTCGGGCGGACATTATCCGAGCGCGGCGTGGCGACCGCCGACTTGACCGACCAGCACAACGCCTCCGGCAGCAAGAAACGGAGGAAGATCCTGCTGAAAAAAGCCCGGCACGCTTCATGCGTCACCTATGCCGGTGGACCGCAAGCATGGCCGTCGACCGGGCGATCGCGACGAATATGGATCGACCATGGCAAGGCGGATGCCCCGGCCGACGATGACGGAGCGGGAGCGGGAGACGCTTCTCGCCGACGCCGCCGGGGGTATTGCGGATACGCGCCCGAACGGCCGGTATGTCTTGAACCCGGCGCGCTTAGAACCAGGTGCGCGCGCCGAGCACCAGGCTGGTGGATTGGGTGCCCTCTCCATCGCGGCGGGCGAAGCGCGCGGTGCGGCCGACCTTCGCATCGTAGGAGACGCCGATATAGGGCGCGAACGGGCGGCTGATCTCGTAGCGCAGCCGGAGACCCAATTCGGCCCTGCTCAGCCCGGCGCCGATCCGATCCTCCGGCATATCCTGCACCGCGAAATTGAGTTCGACACGCGGCTGGAGGATGAGGCGCTGGGTGAGGCGTTGGTCAAGCCAGCCCTCGGCGCGCGCCAGCACATCACCTTCGGTGGACAGAAACAGCGCCGCCTCGGTCTCGAACATGTAGGGCGCCAGCCCCTCGACCCCGATCGTGGCGTAGGTCCGGGTCGGCGAAGGCTGGAAATCATGGCGGACGCCGGCCTGAAGATCGAAATAGGGGCCGATCGCGCGGCTGTAGAGCGCCTGCACCTCGGCTTCGTCGACGCCCCGGTGCAGCGTGCCCTCGCCTTCGGACTTCACCACGATCCGATCGATATCGCCGCCGAACCAGCCCTCGCCGTCCCAGCGATAGCCATTCCGGCCGTCATGGATCTGCCATTCGGCGAGATTGAGCATCAGCTGGTGGAGCGACTGCCCGCCTTCCTCCCGCATCATCCGCTTGCGTGCGGCGTCCATCGCCGCGACGGGGAACAGACGGTCGGCATAATGATCCTGTGGCGGCGTCGGCGCCGCACCCTGCCCGGCCGGCAGGTCTGAGCCGGACGGCTGTGCCGTCGCCATTCCGCCCATACCATCCATACCATCCATACCATCCATACCGGCCATGCCAGCCATCGGCATGGCCGTGCTCCCCGCTTCGGCCCCGGTTTCAGGCATGGCCATATCGGCCATGTCGTGAGCCGGCATGGCCGGCATATCAGGCATCGCCATGTCCGGCGGCGATGGCCGCGGGCCTGCCGCTTGCCGGGGCGCCTTGCCGATGGCCGGCTTGCTGACGATGCGCTTCCTGGCTTTGGGCTTTCGGGCGTCCGGTACCTTGACCGGCGTCGACTTGGGCATGGCCATACCCGGCATCGACATGCCCGGCATCGACATACCTGGCATCATCTGCGCGGCGGCCGGACGGGGCGCCAGCGCCAGCAGCGCGGCCGTGGTGGCGAGCAGGGCGCGGTTCACGCCGACACGCCTTGCGGGCTGCGGACGCTGACGATCCGCATCATCCCCGCCGCCATATGATAGAGCAGGTGGCAATGAAACGCCCAGTCGCCGGGCGCGTCGGCGGTCAGATCGAAGCGGACCCTGCCACCCGGCGCGACCAAAACGCTGTGCTTGCGCGGGGCGTGATCGCCGTGGCCCGTCACCAGTTCGAAGAAATGGCCGTGGAGATGGATCGGATGCGCCATCATCGTATCGTTGATCAGGGTGACGCGCACCCGCTCGCCTTCGGTGAACGGAATCGGCTCCATCCTGTCCGACATCGCCTCGCCGTCGAACGACCACATGAATCGCTCCATATTGCCGGTGAGATGGACGTCGATCGACCGCGAGGGCGCGCGCAGATCCGGGTTGCGCTCCAGCGCCACCAGATCGGTATAGACCAGCACGCGATGCCCGACATGCTCCAGCCCCTGCCCCGGCATTCCGGTACGATCCCTGGGCATCGGCGCGATCGTCGCGACACCGGGGCTTTTCCGGATATCCGGCGCATGGCCGAAATCGCGCATGGACATGGCGCCCATCGCCATGCCCGACGAAACGCGATGTCCGCCATGGTCGCCATGGTCGGTGCCGGTGGCCATGCCACCCCCGGCCATATCCGCCATGCCGGCCATGGCATCCTTGCCGCCACCGCCGTCCGGCATGGCCATGCCCATGTCGGCCATCGTCGCCAGCGGGCGCGGTCTGAGCGGGGGGATCGGCGCGACCATTCCCGCCCGTGGCGCCAGCGTCGCCCGCGCCAGGCCCGAGCGATCGACGCTCTCGCCGACCAATGTGTAGGCCCGATCCTCGGTCGGGGTGACGACGACGTCATAGGTTTCGGCGACGCCGATCTGCACTTCGTCGGTCTCGACGGGCCGCACATTCTGGCCGTCGGCCTGCACCACCATCATCGCGAGGCCGGGGATGCGGACGTTGAAGGTCGTCATCGACGAGCCGTTGACGATGCGCAGCCGGACCCGCTCGCCGGGCCGGAACAGGGCGGTCCAATTGTCCAGCGGGCCATAACCGTTGACCGTATAGGTGTAGACCGCGCCGGTCGCGTCCGCCACGTCGGTCGGGTCCATCCGCATCCCGCCCCATTTCAGGCGCTCGGCCAGCGATTGATCGTGGCCCGCAAGCAACCCGCCCAGCGTCTGCTTCTGGAAATTCAGTCCGCCGGGATCGCGCTTCATCCGCCGAAAAAGCGTGTCCGGCGAGATCGCGCTCTGGTCGGACAGGAAGATCACATGCTCCCGATCGAAGCCGACCGGATCGGTGCCGGCCGGATCGATGACGATCGGGCCGTGCAGCCCCAGCTGCTCCTGAAAACCGCTATGGCTGTGATACCAATAGGTGCCGGCCTGCCGGATCGGGAACTCGTAGAGGAAGCTGGAATGCGGCGCGATGCCGGGGAAGGACACCCCCGGCACGCCATCATATTGCGAGGGCAGCAGCAGGCCGTGCCAGTGGATCGAGCTCCAGCTGTCGAGCGCATTCTCGACATGGAGGCGAAGCGGCTGCCCCTCCCGCAACCGAATCAGCGGCCCCGGCACCGTGCCGTTGATGCCGATCGCATGGGCGCTCCTGCCATCGACGCGAACGCTCTGCCGCGCGATGCGGAGGCGGATATCCTCCCCCGTCACCACCGGCAGGGCCGGCGCCGAGCCCGGCGATGCGGAACCCTCCGACACAGGCTGCGCCCAGGCGGGCATCCATGCGGCGAATGCCGCAGCGCCGGCGCCGAGCGTGGCGCCTCGCAACCATTGGCGGCGATCAAGCGGCTGATTCATCGCGGCCCTCTTGCATCATTATCCGGGGCCTCGTCAGCAGCCTTGCAACACGGAATCTGCGGTATCGGCGGATTCCTGCTCGCGTGCCGCGATCGCAGACCAGAACCAGGGCTGGGCAAGACTCTCGCCGAAGCGGCCAAAGTGGCGCGGAAACGCCTGGAAATCAAAAACCCCGCCAGGCTGGAAAGCCTGGCGGGGTTTGTGGTGCACCCAGAGCGATTCGAACGCCCGACCCTCAGATTCGTAGTCTGATGCTCTATCCAGCTGAGCTATGGGTGCGTTGTGGAGGCGCTGTTAGAAGGCATTTCTCGGGAGCGCAACCCATTGCAGCGACAAAAACACACTTCTAGATCGAGACCATGGCCAAACGACTTATCCCGCGTTCGCGCGCCGCCGCCCTGACCGCCCCGCTTCTCGTGGTCGCGATGGGCATCGGAGGCTGCACCAGGCCGCTCGATGGCTATCCGTCGCTGGCGCCGCGCCCGATCGAGACATTGTCGCTGAACGAGCCCGAACATGCGCCGCCGCCGCCGGAAACCGCCGATCCGGCCGCGGTCGCCCGCTATGCGCCCTTTGTCGAGCGCGCCCGCGCCGCCGATGCGAGCTTCCGCAAGGTGCTGGCCGAGGAGCGCGCCTCTCTGGTGCGCGGCCGCGGCGCCGCGACCGGCAGCGATGCGTGGACGGCCGCCCAGGTCTCGCTCTCGCGCGTGGAGACGGCGCGCGGCACGACGGGCAAGGCGCTGGCCGATCTCGATGCCGCGCGCGACGGCGATCCGACCCGCACCAACACCGGCGCCGCGCTGGCCTCTCAGCAGGCCTTCGAGCAGGTCCAGACAATCGCCGACGAGGAACAGGCCGCCGTCGCGGCAGCGTGGCCCGGCCAACGCTGAACTCGCCTGCAACGGGCGGGATTTAGCGGTTTAGCGGTTTACGGCGAACCAGATGACATGGCGCGGCCCCTTGCCGTTGCTGCGCGCCCGCACCGCGACCTCCTCCACCGCGAAGCCCGCGCTGGCCAGTCGCCGGGCGAACACGTCGTCCGATCCGGCCGACCATACCGCCAGCACCCCGCCCGGCTTGAGCGCCGCCTTGGCCAGCGCCAGCCCCCGCATGGTATAGAGCCGGTCATTGGCATCGCGGACCAGCCCGTCCGGGCCATTGTCGACATCGAGCAGGATCGCGTCATATTCGCCGGCGCCGGCCGCGATCACCGCCGCCACGTCCTGCTGGAGCAGGGTGACGCGCGGGTCGTCCAGGCAGCCGGCGGCCAGGTCCGCCATCGGCCCGCGCGCCCATTCGACGATCTCCGGCACCAGTTCGGCCACCGTCACGCGCGCGTCGGCGCCGAGCAGCCCGAGCGCCGCGCGCAGGGTGAAGCCCATGCCATAGCCGCCGATCAGCAGATGCGGCGCGCGCAGATCGCGCAGCCGCTCGCAGCTCATCGTCGCCAGCGCCTCTTCCGAACCGCTCATCCGGCTGCTCATCAGCTCGTTGCGATCGAGCACGATCATGAAGTCCTCACCGCGCCGGAACAGCCGCAGTTCGGCGCCGCCGGGCACCTGGGCACTCCCGATCAATTCCCGTGGTGTCATGCCGCCTCCTGCGTCTTGTCGGCGCGCCTACAGCCTTGGCGCCGGAATTGCGAGCGGATCGGCGCCGCGCCACCTTCGATCCGCCGGAGAAACGCCCGGCCTCGCCATCTTTTTTGGAGAATCGGGCGGAATGCCCTATCGGCTGCCCGTTGGCGTGCTTATTGGCGCGCTCGCAATCACAGCCACAGGAATCCCCCGTCTCTATGCCGTCGTTCAAGCAACCGACTTTCCAGGAGCGCGCCGCGCTCGCCAACAAGGCCAAGCAGGCTGCGATCGAGAAGCTGCGCGCCAAGCCGCCGGTCGACGAAGCCGTGCTCGCAGAACGCACCGCCGCCCGCCTCGCCCGCGAAGAGGCCGCCGCCAAGCTGCGCGAAGAGAAGATCGCCGCACGCGAGGCCGAGAAGGCCGAACGCAAGCGCCGCGCCGAGGAAAAGGCTGCCGCCGCCCAGAAGCCGGTGCTGACCGAGGCCGAGAAGAAGGCTGCCCGCGATGCCCGTTACGCCGCCCGCAAGAGCCGCGTCGGCAAGCGCTGAGCGCCCAGGCCTGACGACATCGGGCCTGACGACAGAAGTCCACCGAACGCAGATGGCCGGCCGCCCGCTTCCGCGCGGGTAGACGCTGCAATCCGGGTTCGGGACGTGGCCTGCGCGATGCCTGCGCGCCGATGCTCCGCCGCCTTGATGGCCCGGTCCCGCTGCCCCGGGCCGATCAGGCTGCGGTGGGAAGGGCCCGGACGAGGCGAACCTGGACTGGCGGCCGTCAGGGTCGATAGCGCAGCGCCTCCATCACCACGGTGAAGGCGGCGGAATGCTCGCGCCGGCTCGGATAATAGAGATGGTAGCCCGCGAAAGACGGGCACCATTCCGCCATCACCCGGATCAGCCGGCCGTCGGCGATGTCGGCCGTCACCTGATCCTCCATCACGAAACCGAGGCCGAACCCGGCCCGCGCCGCCTCGATGATCATATCCGTGTTGTTGAAGGCCAGCTGCCCTTCGACGCGAACGCGAATGTCGCGCCCGTCCCGCTCCAACTCCCAGGCATAGAGGCCGCCGCCGCTGGCCATGCGCAGGTTGATGCACTGATGGTCGGCGAGATCCTGCGGGCAGGTCGGCGCCGGCCGCCTGGCGAGATAGTCGGGCGACCCGACGATCGCCATGGTGAGATCGGGGCCGATCGGCGTCGCGATCATATCCCGCGCCAGCGCCTCCCCGAGGCGGACGCCGGCATCGAAGCGCTCCGCCACGATATCGGTGAAGCCGGCATGGACGCCAAGCTCGACATGGATATCGGGATAGTCCGGCAGCAGCCGATGCAGCGCGGGCCACAGGATCGTCCGGGCGGCGTGGGCGGAGGTCGTGATCCGGATCGTGCCCGCCGGCTTGTCCCGCAGCGCGCTGAGCGCGGAGAGCTCCTCGCCGATGCTGGCCAGCGCCGGCCCCAGCGTACCGAGCAGGCGCTCGCCGGCATCGGTCGGCGCGAGGCTCCGCGTCGTCCGGGTCAGCAGGCGGACGCCGAGCCTCGTCTCCAGCCGGCGGATCGTGTGGCTGAGCGCGGATTGCGAGGTGCCCAGCCGGGCGGCGGCGCGGGTGAAGCTCTTCTCCTCCGCCACGGTGAGGAAGGCGTTGAGATCAACCAGTTCCTCGCGCCGCATTGATGAACTCCGGATATGATGCGGTGCGATCTATCACCTCTCGCGGTCGCAAAGGAAGCAGCCTAACCCGTCCTCCGGCGTTCGACACCAGCGAGATGGCACGGAGGCGGAGGAAGCGCGTTGGCGAAACGATATGACGTCGTGGTGATCGGTGCCGGTGCCGCCGGCACGGGCGCCGCCCGGCGGCTGGTCGAGGCCGGCCTGTCGGTGGTGGTGATCGAGGCCCTGCCCCGCGCCGGCGGGCGCGCCTGGACCCGCGCGGCGGCCGGGATGACGCTCGATCTCGGCTGCGGCTGGCTGCATTCGGCCGATCGCAATCCGTGGACATCGCTCGCGATCGCGCACGGCTTCGCGGTCGATCGCCGCGAAGCGGCGTGGGGCCGGCAATATCACGATCTCGGTTTCCCCGCCGACCAGCGCGCCGACGCACGCGATACCTTCGCGCGCTGGGCAGAGCGCATCGCCACCACCCCGCCGGCCAGCGACCGCGCCGCCGATGCGATCGAAGCAGGCAGCCGCTGGACGCCGTATCTGCAGGCGATGAGCGGCTTCATCAGCGGCGACGGGCTGGAGCGCATCTCGGCGACGGACTATGCCGCTTATGACGCGGCCTCGACCGACGAGAACTGGCGGGTGCCGGCCGGCTACGGCAATTTGGTGACGGCGAGCCTGCCCGGAACGGCGGCGGTGCATCTGGCGACCCCGGTGACGGCGATATCGCTCGACGGGCCGGGCGTAACCCTCGCTTTGCCCTCGGGAACCGTGCAGGCGCGGGCCGCGATCGTCACCATCTCGACCGCAGCCCTGTCGGGAGATGCGATCCGCTGGCCCTCCGCTCTCGATCCCTGGCGCGAGGCGGCGCGGCTCCTGCCGCTCGGCGACAATGAGAAGATCTTCCTCGAAATCATCGACGGGGACGGCCCGTTCGCGCCGGAAAGCCATCTGCTCGGCGATCCCCACGACGCCACCACCGGCAGTTATTATGTCCGGCCCTTCGGTTGGCCGGTGATCGAATGCTTCCTCGGCGGCGACGGCGCCCGCCGAGCCGGGGTCGAGGGTCGGGATGCCGCCTCCGCCCGGGCGATCGAGCAGCTCGTCGGGCTGTTCGGCGCGGCCGCCCGACGCCATCTCCGCCCGCTGATCGCCTCCGACTGGGCGGCCACCCCGTCGATCGGCGGTGCCTACAGCCACGCCCTCCCCGGTCACGCCGTCGCGCGGCATACGCTCGCCCGCCCGTTCGAGGATCGCCTGTTCTTCGCAGGCGAAGCCACCCACGCGACCGATTTCTCGACCGCGCACGGCGCCTATGCCAGCGGCGCGCGTGCCGCTGGCGAGGTGATCGAGGCCTTGCGCCCCGGCGGCTCCTGATCGCCCGCGCCGGGCCGGATCAGCGGCCGGTGGTCGCCATCAGATGCGCCGGATAGCGTTCGCCCTCGATCGCGATGGCGTCGAGCGCCTGCTGGATCTCGTCAAGATCGTCCGCCCCCAGCACGAGATCGGCGGCCGCGATATTCTCCTCGAAGCGGCCGAGCTTGGTGGTGCCGGGGATGGGCACGATCCACGGCGCCTGGGCGAGCAGCCAGGCGAGCGCGATCTGCGCCGGGGTGGCGGCCTTGCGCTCCGCCAGGCTCTTGAGCAGATCGATCAGCGCCTGGTTCTTTTCCATCGCCTCCGGCGTGAAGCGTGGCAGCAGGGCGCGGAAATCGCCCTCGCCGAGCTTGGTGCCGCCGGACATCGCGCCGGTGAGGAAGCCCTTGCCGAGCGGGCTGTAGGCGACCAGGCCGATCCCCAGATCCTCGCAGGCATCGAGGATGCCGTTGGTCTCAGGCCCGCGCGTCCATAGCGAATATTCGTTCTGGAGCGCCGTGACCGGCTGCACCGCATGGGCCCGGCGCACCGTCGCGGCGCCCGGTTCGGAGAGGCCGAAATGCTTGACCTTGCCCTCGGCGATCAGATCCTTGACCGTGCCGGCGACGTCCTCGATCGGCACCGCCGGATCGACGCGGTGCTGGTAGAACAGATCGATCTGCTCGATGCCCAGGCGCTGGAGCGAGGCGTCGGCAACCTTGCGGATCTGCTCCGGCCGGCTGTTCATGCCCGCCATCTTGCCGTCCTCGATGTTGAAGCCGAACTTGGTGGCGATCACCACCCGATCGCGCACCGGCTTCAGCGCCTCGCCGACGATCTTTTCATTGGTGTAGGGGCCATAGACCTCGGCGGTATCGAAGAAGGTCTCGCCGCGATCGACCGCTTGGCGGATCAGCGCGATGCTCTCCGCATCACTCAGCGCATGGCCATAGCTGAAATTGAGCCCCATGCAGCCGAAGCCGATCGCCGAGACTTCGAGACCGCTTTTGCCGAGTTCGCGCTTCTGCATATCTTCCTCCGGCCCATCGACGGGCATTCATTCGTGACCGCCGGGGAGATAGGCATGGCCGCCCGGCGCGATTAGCCCATGTTGACGGCATATTCCCATATCCACCGTTCATGAATGAGCATGCCGCGATGTCGGCCGGCGCCGGCCGCCTATCTCTTCCGGACAAAGGGATAGTGGTTGCCTGATCCCGCCCGGTGGGCGATTTAGTGGAAGGGCGCTCAAGCACGAACGCCCTGTCGATTGGGAATTGCCCGTGAAGCCAGTATCGCGTCGTGCCGTGTCGGCAGCGCTTCTTTCTCCCGCCTTGCTGGCCGCCGCGCCGCAGCCCATTCCCACCCTCGCCCCACCACCGCCCGTCGCCGCGCCGGTGACGGCGGTGACGCCCCCGGCGGCAATCGCCATACCGCGCCTGAGCGCCGCGCAGCTGGATCAGCTGCGCACCATGCTCGACGACGCTGCCGCCAACGGGATCGCGGCGGACGGCCAGACCAGCGCAGCGCCGGCAAGTGCCGACCAGGATGCGATCGTGCGCGCCGCGCTGGATTATGCGTCCGCGCTCCATCATGGCCGCCTCGCCGATGCCGATTTCATCGGCAATTGGGGGCTGAAGCCTGCCGCCTACGATCCGCGCGCCAGCTTCATCGCCGCCGTGCAGGCCGATACTCTGGCCGCGTGGATCGCCTCCTTGCCGCCGCCCTGGTCGGGTTACGACACGCTGCGGAAGGCGCTCACCAGCTATCGTTCGATCGAGCAGAGCGGTGGCTGGCCGACCGTTCCGAATGCGACCGGGCTCGTGCCCGGCGCCACCGGCGATGCCGTCGCGCTGCTGCGCCGTCGCCTCGCGATCGAGGATAGCGCGCTTCCCAAGGGGCCGGCCCGCTATGACGACGACCTGAGCGCCGCGGTCCAGCGCGCCCAGCGCCGCTACGGGCTGGAGCCGACCGGCACGATCGGCGCCGCCACCCTGGCCGCGCTCAACGTCAGCGCCCATGATCGCGTCCGCCAGATCGAGGCCAATATGGAGCGCTGGCGCTGGCTGCCGGCGGAGCTGCCCCAGCATCGCGTGCAGGTGAACATCGCCGCGGCGGTGCTGACCATGTTCGATGCCGACAAGCCGGTGATGTCGATGCGGGCTGTGACCGGCCGCCCCGGCGACGAGACGCCGATGCTCTCCTCGATGATCCACAGCATCGTGCTGAATCCGCCGTGGAACGTGCCGACCTCGATCGCCACCAAGGAATTATGGCCCAAGGAGCGCGCGCATCCGGGCTATCTCAAGGCGCACGGCTTCCGCGTCATCGGCACCGGCAGCGGCGCACGGCTCCAGCAGCAGGCCGGATCGAAGAGCGCGCTCGGCCGGGTGAAGTTCGATTTCGAGAATAGTTATGGCGTCTATCTCCACGACACCCCCTCGCAGAGCACCTTCGGGCGCTACAGCCGGCTGGCCAGCCATGGCTGCGTGCGGCTGGCGCATCCGGTCGAGCTCGCCAAGGCGATGCTCGATACCACGCCGGACTGGGGGCCGGACGCGGTGGACGCGGCGCTCGCCAAGGGCGACACGGTGCGCGCCCGGCTCGACATGCCGGTCGCGGTCTATCTGCTTTACTGGACAGCTTATGCCAATGCCGACGGCAAGGTGACCTTCCTCGCCGATCCCTATGGCTGGGACGGACAACTCGCCGATCGGCTGGCGACCAGCGCCAACCGCGCCAAGACCATGACCGCCGCCCAATGAGAAACGGGACCATCATGACCATCCGCTCTTCCGTGCTGATCCTGCTCGCCGGCATCACGCTCCTCGCGGGCTGCCACAAGACTCCTGAAGCACCACCCGAAAACCAGACCACGGAGCCGGCTGCGCCGCCGCCGCCCCTCCCGGTCGCGCCTGCGCCCGAGCCCGTGGTCGCACCGCCCAAGCCGGTGGTCGCCAAGCCCAAGCCCGCCCCCGAACCGACGGCGGATCAGCAGATGAGCGATGATGCCGATGCGGTGGGCATGACATCGCGCACCTCGTCAGCCGCCAATGACGCGAACGCAGCCGGTAACAGCCAATAGGCCACAGGGGACGCTTTCGGCCCCACGCAACGCAATCCTCATCGGGATATGAAGACATAAGGATGTCTTTATATCCCGATTGACAGCCACGCCGCGCCGGTGTCTAACCCGTCGCGTCGAGGTTCCCCGCTCCAGCGATGGCGGCGGGGCTAAGACGGGAAGCCGGTGGCGCCTTCGGGCGGAATCCGGCGCTGCCCCCGCAACTGTAAGCGGTGAGCGGCGGCCCCTTATCGTGTCACTGGCGGATCCGTCCGCCGGGAAGACCGGGGCCGGCGTGTTGACCCGCGAGCCAGGAGACCTGCCTCGTCGCGATAACGTTCCTCGGACGGGGGTGCCTCCGGTGGATCGCGCGACCAGCGCCTGGCGTCGTGCCTTCGCACGCGTCGACGATATCGCGCGATGTCCGCTCGGCCTTCCGCCCTCATTGTGGTGCAAGGCCGATGCTGATCCCTCTCCCCTTCTACCCGATCCGAATGCGCAGGCGCGTCGCGTCGGCCTGACGCGGCGCGCCCGCGCCCCCTCTCACCATCCGTCACGACCACAACGGCAGGCCGATCCTGGTTTGCCGAAGGAGAAGAATCATGTCCGTTCTCGTTTCCAATCTCGGCTTTCCGCGCATCGGCGCCCGCCGTGAACTGAAGACCGCCGTCGAGGCCTATTGGGCCGGCAAGACCGACAAGGCCGCCCTGCTCGATACCGCGCGCAGCCTGCGCGCCGCCACCTGGGAGCGACAGGCGGCGCTCGGCCTCGACATCATGCCCTCCGGCGATTTCTCCTTCTACGATCAGGTGCTGGATGCCAGCGTGATGGTCGGCGCGATCCCCGCCCTCTATCGCGCGCTGGGCACCGCGGATTCGCTGGAAATCTATTTCGCGATGGCCCGCGGCCTCCAGACCGGGACGCAGGACGAGGCAGGCTGCGCCCATAGCCATGGTGGCGCCGCCGCCGACGTTCCCGCGCAGGAAATGACCAAGTGGTTCGACACCAACTATCACTACATGGTGCCGGAGGTGACGCCGAACCAGTCGTTCCAGCTCAGCTCGACCAAGGCGGTCGACGAGTTCCGGGAGGCCAAGGCGCTCGGCCATCACACCCGCCCCGTGATCCTTGGCCCGGTCACCTTCCTGCTGCTCGCCAAGTCCAAGCAGCCGGGCTTCGATCCGCTGACGCTGCTGCCGGCGATCCTGCCCGTCTATGTCGATCTGCTCCGCAAGCTGCAGAATGAAGGCGCCGACTGGGTGCAGATCGACGAGCCGGCGCTCGTCCTCGATCTCGACGATCGCCAGCGCGCGGCCTTTGCCACCGCCTATGATCGCTTCGCCAACGAACTGACCGGCCTCAAGCTGATGCTGGCCACCTATTTCGGCGCGCTCGGCGACAATCTCGCCGCCACGCTGGCCCTGCCGGTCGCCGGCCTGCACGTCGATCTCGTCCGCGCGCCCGAACAGCTGGATGCCGTACTCGCCGGTGCGCGCGAAGACCTGCTGCTGTCATTGGGCGTGATCGATGGCCGCAACATCTGGAAGGCCGACCTCTCCGCCCTGCTCGACCGGCTCGAGCCGATCGCCAAGGCGCGGCGCAAGCTGCTGATCGCGCCCTCCTGCTCGCTGCTCCACACCCCGATCGATCTCGCGCTGGAAACCAAGCTCGATCCGCAGGTGAAGGACTGGCTCGCCTTCGCCGTGCAGAAGATCGAGGAATTGGCGCTGCTCGCCAAGGCGCTGAACGAGGGCCGCGGCGCCGTCGCCTACATGCTGGCCGCCAATCGCGCGTCGATCCACGCACGCCGGACGTCGCCGCTGACCAACGATCCGGCCGTCCGCGCCCGCCTCGCCACGGTCAATATCGACTGGACGCGACGCGCGGCGCCGTTCGCCGAGCGCATCCGCCAGCAGCAGGCGATCCTCGCCCTGCCGCCGCTGCCGACCACCACGATCGGCTCCTTCCCGCAGACCGCCGAGGTGCGGAAGGCCCGCGCCGCTTTTGGCAAGGGCGAGTTGGACGAGGCCGGCTATACGCGCTTCCTGCGCGAGGAAACCGAACGCGCGATCCGCTGGCAGGAGGAGATCGGCATCGACGTGCTCGTCCATGGCGAGTTCGAGCGCAACGACATGGTGCAATATTTCGGCGAGCAGCTGGCCGGCTTCGCCTTCACCAAGGCGGCCTGGGTGCAGAGCTATGGTTCGCGCTGCGTCCGCCCGCCGATCATCTATGGCGATGTCGCGCGCCCCACGCCGATCACGGTCGACTGGTGGGCCTATGCGCAGAGCCTCACCGACCGGCCGATGAAGGGGATGCTCACCGGGCCGGTGACGATCCTGCAATGGTCGTTCGTGCGCGACGACCAGCCGCGCTCGCAGACCTGCCGCCAGATCGCGCTCGCGATCCGCGACGAGGTGGTCGATCTCGAAGCCGCCGGCGCCAGGATCATCCAGATCGACGAGGCGGCGCTTCGCGAAGGCCTGCCGCTGCGCCGCGCCGAATGGGCGCATTATCTCGACTGGGCGGTGGAATGCTTCCGCATCACCGCCTCCGGCGTGGCGTCGCAGACCCAGATCCACACCCATATGTGCTATTCGGAGTTCAACGACATCATTGCCGCCATCGGGGCGATGGATGCGGACGTCATCTCGATCGAGACGGCGCGCTCCAAGATGGAGTTGCTGGAGGCCTTCGCCACCTACGCCTATCCGAACGAGATCGGGCCGGGCGTGTACGACATCCATTCGCCCCGCATTCCGGCGGCGGCGGAGATGGAAGAGCTGCTGATCAAGGCCGGCCAGCGGCTCGCGGCCGGGCAGCTCTGGGTCAATCCCGATTGCGGGCTCAAGACCCGCAAGTGGGAGGATGTGAAGCCGGCGCTCGTCAACATGGTCGAAGCCGCCAGGGCCGCGCGCGCCGCGCTCGCCTGACCCGATGAAGAGAAGGCGGCGATGCCCCCGCATCGCCGCCTTCTTCAGCCCGCCTTTCCCAGCCCGCCTCAGCGAATTCTCCGCCTCAGCGGCGCCCCATCGTGCTCCGGCCGATGCGGACCATCAGCTCCAGCGCGCCGCCATAATTGGTCTTGTGATAGGAGGATGTCTCACCCAGTTCCGCCGCGATGCGGCGATGGGCTTCGCCGAGCGCATGATAAGGCAGCGACGGCAGCAGATGGTGCAGCGCGTGGTAACGCAGGCCGACCGGCGCCCACAAGGCCGGCAACAGCCCCGGCGGCGGGACGTTGACCGAATCCAGATATTGCGCGGTGACGCTCATCTGCTCGCCCTCATTGTCCCACAGATGCGCGACCAATGTGCGGACCTGGTTGAGCAGCGCCACCGCCGACCCGATGCCCAGCGCGATCAGCAGGCCGCGCAGCGGGATGATGCCGGTCGCCACCATCGCCACCACCGCCAGGCTCCATGCCGACGTCGCGGCATCCAGCCAGGTGAACAGCCGGCGCTGCTCGGCATCGGGCAGCCGGCGGCGGAAGGCAGGATTGATCGACAGCGACGAATAGCGCTCGATCACCACGCGGCGCAGCGGCGGGATCAGCCACGACAAGGGGGAGAGGATCGCGAACCGGATCAGCAGCCCGATCGGCGCCAGCAGCGAGATCAGGATGAACACCGGCAACGACCAGGGCTTCATCCGCGCCAGCGGCAGATATTCGGGATCGGCCACCGTGCCGTAGCGCGTCTTGACGTGATGGAGATTGTGGACGCCTTCATACATGAAGGAAGGCGTCAGCAGCGGGATCCCGGCGATCAGGTTCCAGCCCAGCCGGAAGCCGGGCAGCGTCGAATGCTTGATGTGGCTCACCTCGTGGATGAACAGCAGCGCGCGGTACAGCGCCAGCACCGACAGGATGCCGGCGACGATCGCCACGGCGACCGACGAGGCCGTCACCGCGACCGCGAACAGGCCATAGCCGATCACCGCCGAGGCGAGCAGGTCGCCCCAATAGACCAGCGGCCGGGGCGCGATCAGATCGCGGGTGAGCAGCGCCGATGCCCGCAACATCGCGACATCCTCGGCAGCGCCCGTTCTGGCGGGGCGGGGGGCAGCCGCGACGGGGGCGGCAGCGGCAGGGATAAAGGGCGTATCCATGCCGCTTCCTTGGCCTCCGATCATGGCGACAGCGTGGCATTCCCTGGGCCGCCTTCGGGCCGGCGACGGCCCCCCGTCCAAAGCCGCCCGGCCTCAGGCGACCTGGCGGCGACGGGGCCGGCGCAGGCCGAGATAGGCGATCGCCACCAGCACCAGCGCCCCCAGGCCGAACAGCCACGGCATCAGCGTGAGCAGCAGCGGCTTGCCGCCACCATGGCGCGCGTCCGCCACCATCGCCGCCGTCACCTTGCGATCCGGCCGCCCGAAAGTGGCGAGGACATGGTTGGCCACCGCCGCGACCTGATCGTCGTTCATCTGGGTAGCGAAACGCGGCATGAAGGAATGGCTGTCCGCGCCTTCGCGATCGACGCCGTTGAGGATCGTCATCACCAGATTGGCGGGATTGGCCGCCCCGGTCGTGCTGCTGCCGAGCAACGGCGGGTAGAAGCCGTCCTTCGTGCCCTTGCCGTCCAGCCCGTGGCAGGACGCGCAGCCATTCGCATAGAGTAGCGCACCATCCGTGGTGTCGCTCTTGGCCAGCGCCGCCTGATCGTGGCTGTCGCCGGTCTCATAGGCGGACAGCGGCACCGGGCGGACCTGCGTCCAGGCGAAGGCCGGCTTGGTCTCGGCCGGATCGCGCACCGGCTTCGACGCCTTGAGATAGGCCGCGATCGCGGCCAGATCGGGCTGGGTCAGATAGCGCAGCGAATTCTCGACCGCCTCGCCCATGCCGCCCGCCGCAACACCCTTGCCCGTGACATGGCCGTTGCGGAGATAATCGACGATCTCGGGCTGGCTCCAGCCGCCGACGCCGCTGATCGGATCGGAGGTGATGTTCGGCGCATGCCAGCCGGCGACATCCGCGCCGGACAGCGCCTTCGCGCTTTCCTCGGCCATCAGCAGGTTGCGCGGCGTATGGCAGGAGCCGCAATGGCCCAGCGTCTCGACCAGATACTGGCCACGCTGCGCCTGTGGATCGAGCCCGCTGGCCGCGGTGAACGGCTTGTTGGATCGGAACAGCCAGTTCCACGGTGCCATGATCACGCGCAGGTTGAACGGAAAGGGCAGATGCGTCTTCGGCGTGACGGTATCGACCGGCTGCACGCCCTGCATGAAATAGGCGTAGAGCGCGTGCATGTCGGCATCGCTGATGCCCTGATAATCGGTGTAGGGCATCGCCGGATAGAGCTTGCCGCCATCCGGCCGCTCGCCCTTGCGCATCGCGCGATCGAAATCGGCGAAGCTCCACTGGCCGATGCCGGCGGTCTTCGACGGCGTGATGTTCGGCGCGATGATGTTGCCCATCGGCGAGGCGATGGCATAGCCGCCGACATAGGGCTTGCCGTCGGCCAGCTCGGCGCGATGGCAGGCGGCGCAATCCGCCGCCTTGGCGAGATAGGCGCCGCGCGCGACGAGCCCGGCATCGCCCGAGGGGGCTGCGGTCTGTGCCAGAAGCGGGGGAGTCGAGAACAGGGTCGCCGATACGGCGGCGGCAGCGGCGAGGAGGATACGCATCGGCCTCAGACCTCCTTCGCGATGATGTCGGCCATGCGGATCGCCAGTGCGACGCCGGTCAGCGTGGGATTGATGACGCCGGACGCGGGGATCACGCCGGTGGTGGCCAGGAACAGGTTGGGATGGTCATGGGTGCGGCAGTCGCCGTCCACCACCGAATCCTTCGGGTCCGAGCCCATGATGACGGTGCCCATCAGATGGTCGCGGTTCTGGAAGCCTTCGCTGATCTCGACCAGCGTGCCGTTCATCCCCTTCACGAAGGTATGGAAATCGGCCTCCGCGATCGGGCGCGCGGCCTTCACATAATCGTCGACGTCGTAATGGACGGTCAGCGTCGGGATGCCGAGCGCATCGCGCTTGGTGCTGTGCGCCTGCACGCGGTTGGTCGCATGGGGCAGCATTTCGAAGGTGGTCGAGAAATCGACCCAGTGCGAAGCGTCCTCACGGATGCGGCGGTCCAGCTCGGGGCCGAGCACGCCCTGCTTGATCAGCCGGGCAGCGACGGCCGGGTTCGCCACATTGTTGGCGATCGAGTGCTTCACCGCGGCATAGTCACGGCGATGCTCGCCATCGCGGCGATTGAAGATGCCGCCCTGCTGAACCGCGCCGCGCCCCGGCCAGACGGGCTCGTCGGCGAGGAACTGCATGCCGATGCCGCTATGATCCATCAGGTTGCGGCCGACCTGGTCGGACGAATTGGCGACGTCCGAGATCAGCAACAGCTTGGGGGTCTCCAGCCCGTGCGCGGCGACGATCACGTAGCGCGAGGTCAGCCGGACGTCCTCGCCCTTGGAGGTGCGGTAGTGGACCGCGGCGATCTTGCCGCCCTCGCCCTTCTCCAGCTTGTAGGCGGTCGCATCGGTCAGCAGCTTGGCGCCGGCCTTTTCGGCATGATCGGCGTGGAAGATGCCGGAATACATCGCGCCGATCGGGCAGGCCGGCATGCAATTATTGTTGCCGGCGCAGGCCGGGCGGCCGTCATAGGGCTTGGTGACGCGGGCGTTGGGTTCATGCACGAAATGGAAGCCGAGCGGCGACAGCCGGGCCTCCAGCCGCTGGAACATGTAGGTCTTGCCCTCCGCGGGCAGCGGATAGGGCTTGGAGCGCGGCGGCGAGGCCGGGCCGTTCTGGCCGCTCTGATCCTGCGCGTCGACGCCGACGACGCCCAGCGCCTCTTCGGCACGCTGGTAGAAGGGTTCGAGATCGTCATAGCTGATCGGCCAGTCGCGGCCGACGCCGTAGGTCGATTTGAGCTTCATGTCGGTGGGCAGATAGCGCCATGCCGCCGCCGCCCAGTGCCAGGTCGTGCCGCCCACCAACTTGAGCATGCCGGGGCGGAAATTGAACGAGCCGGTATTCTCCAGATAATCATTATCGTAGGAGGTGTGTGCCCAGGGCAGATCTGGATAGGGCGCGTTAAAATCGCTGCGACGCGAGGAATTGCGCGTGTTCTGCACGATTTTCCAGCGCGGGATGCGGAGGCCCGCCTCCAGGATGATGACCGATTTCCCGGCCTTCGCCAGTTCGTAGGCGGCGTTGGACCCGAGCGCGCCGGAACCGACGACGATCACATCCGCATCATAAGTCTCGGCCATGTTATGCCTTCTGCGGGGAATGGGAGGCAGGCGTTGAGCCCTGCCACTGGGAAACGCTGGCAGCGCCCTTCGGCGTCGGCGTGCCTTCCGGCGGATCGATCCAGAAATCGGTTCCGCCGCGGGAATAAGTGGGGATGACCGTGGCATCGATCGTCGGGCGCCACATCAGCGCACCGGCGAAGGTGACGAAGCCGGTATCGTCCTTGACCGAGTGATCGACGAAGGTGCCGGTATAGCCCAGATAGAAGGCCGAGACGATCGTCGTCGCGGTCTTGAACAGGTCGGCATCCTTGGCGAGCGGCGAGGCCATATATTCCGCCATGTTCCTCAACCCGGCGCCGTGGACGGCCGCGTTCAGCCTGCCGACCGCCTGCGGGAAGCCCGCATCGAGCGCCACCAGCTGGGACCATGCCCGTGCGATCGCCGCCTCGTCGGACAGCGCCGACCCGGTGACGAAACGGCTCGTTTCGAGGAAAGCGGCGGGCGGCGCGCCGGAACCGGGATCGGCCAGCAGGGCTTCCACCCCGATACCGCTGCCTGCGAGGAACGCAGTCGTGCCGATTCCGAGGAGGAGATCGCGTCGTTTCAACGACGCGAGGGGCCGCCAATGGCGGACGCCGGTCAATTGCATGAATATCGTCCTGTTTGCTGACGCTTAAGGGTTGGCCGCAGATAGGCGTCGCTTTGCCGTATTGGCCAGCATTCTGCCCTTGCCGTTTCGCGAAGCCTGAATTCGCGCAATCGGAAGGATAGGCCTTCAGGCACCGTCGATGATCGGATGAAGCCGTATCTCATTGCGTAACTCCTCCTGAAGGAAATCCACGAACGCCCGGATGCGCGCCGGTTGATGATGGCGCGAGGCGAACACCGCCTGGATCGGCATCGACGGCGGCACCCATCCGGGCAGCACCTCGACCAGCCGGCCGGTCGCGAGATCCTCGCGGGCATCCCAGATCGATTTGAGCGCGATTCCGGCTCCGCCGAGGCAGGCCGCCTGCGCCGCCACCCCGTCATTGGCGAGCAGGGTCCAGCCGACATCGACGCTGACCTTGCGGGCGCCGCGCTGGAACCTCCATTCCGTCACCGGCGGATCGCCCAGCACGATGCAGCGATGCTTCGCCAGATCCTGCGGCACCGCGGGCGTGCCGTGGCGCGCGAGATAATCCGGCGAACTGACCAGAACCCGGCGATCGGACACGAGGGTGCGCGACACCAGATCCGAATCCGGCAGCACCGCCTGCCGGATCGCGACATCGACATTGTCCTGCACGATATCCAGCATCCGGTCGGTCGACAGCAGCTGGATACGCAGATCCGGATTGCGCGCCATGAACCGGCCGAGGCGCGGCGCGATCTGCCCCGACGCGAAGGCGATGGTTGCCGTCACCCGCAATATGCCGGCCGCCTCGGTGCTGCGCGATTGCAGGGCCGCCTCCGCCTCCTCCACCCGCGCCAGGATATCGCGCGCCCGTGGCAGGAGTTCGGCCCCGTCGTTGGTCAGGCTGGTGCGGCGCGACGAGCGGTTGACCAGCCGGACATTCAGCGCCGCCTCCAGCCGGACCAGCCGCTTGGACACGACGGTGAGCGACATGCCCAGATCCCGCGCCGCCGCCGAAAGGCTCCCCGCCGCCGCGATGCGCACGAAAACGGCAAGGTCTTCCAAATAGGTCATGATCGACGGTGGTAGCGCGTGTCGCTCGCGCCGCAAAGCCCGCGGGATCATCGGAAAATGCTTTCCGCGGTGGACTTTACGGGAAGCACGTCGCGGGCCGCCTGCCCACGAACGCGATCAGTGCCCCGCCGTCCTGGAAAACAGGTTCATCACGAGCACCCCTGCGATGATCAGCGCCATGCCGCCCAGCGCCGCCATGTCGAGCCTCTGCCCCTGCACGATCCAGGCGATCGCCGCGATCAGGATGATCCCGACGCCCGACCAGATCGCATAGGCGATCCCCGTCGGGATCTCGCGCAACGTGAGCGACAGGCAGTAGAAGGCGACCGCATAGCCCAGCGCCATGACGAGCGTCGGCACCAGCCTGGTGAAGCCTTGGGATTGCTTGAGGCACGTCGTCGCCACGACCTCCATCACGATCGCGATGGCCAGATAGAGATAACTCAAAGGGGATATCCGATCCTATTTCCGCCCGAACAGCTTCTCGATATCGCCATGGCCGAGCTTCACCCAGGTCGGGCGGCCATGGTTGCACTGGCCGGAATGCGGGGTGATCTCCATCTCGCGGAGCAGCGCGTTCATCTCGGCAACCGAGAGAATCCGGCCGGCGCGCACCGATCCGTGGCAGGCCATCGTGCCGGCCACCGCATCCAGTTTCTCGCGCAGACTCAGCGCCTCGTCATAGGCCGCGATCTCGTCGGCGAGATCGGTGACGAGCCCGCGCACATCGGTGCGGCCGAGCATCGCCGGCACCGCGCGGACCAGCATCGCGCGCGGCCCGAAACGATCCAGTTCGAGACCCATCGCGGCGAGTTCCTCCAGCCGCGCCTCCAGCCGGTCGCACCCGCTCTCGTCCAGTTCGACCACCTCGGGCAGCAGCAGGCTCTGCGACGCCACCCCGCCGTCCGCCATCGCCCGGCGCATCCGTTCGAGGACGAGGCGTTCGTGCGCGGCATGCTGGTCGACCAGCACCAGGCCATCCTCCGCTTCGGCGACGATATAGGTCGCGGCGACCTGCCCGCGGGCGATGCCGAGCGGATGCTCGATCGCCGCCGGCGGGGCCGCGACCGCCATCTCGGCACGCCCCTGCGGCGCCGGCGCCGAGGCCGCCGGAAAGGCGAAGGACGGCCGCGAATCCCAGACATTATATTGGCGATCGGCAACCGCAAGCGGCGGCCGATCTTCGAGCACGACGCCCACCGGCTCGGCCTGCCAGTGGCCGAGCGCATCGGCGGACGGCCGCTGGACGCTGCGGTGGCCGGCGGCATCGAGCGCGGCGCGCAGCCCGCCGACGATCAGCCCGCGCACCAGCGAGGGCTCGCGGAAGCGCACCTCGGTCTTGGCGGGGTGGACGTTGACGTCGACCTCGCTGCCCGGCAGCGTCACGAACAGCGCCACCACCGGATGGCGATCCTTCGCCAGCATCTCCTGATAGGCGCCGCGCACCGCGCCGACCAGCAGCCGGTCGCGCACCGGGCGGCCGTTGACGAACAGATATTGATGATCGGCGACGCCGCGGTTGAAGGTCGGCAGGCCGGCCACGCCCTCCAGCCGCACCTCGCCACGGACATGATCGAGCACCACGCTGTTGCCGGCCAGTTCGCGATCGGTGAGCGCCGCGACCCGTTCGGGCTCGCTCTCGCCCGGCGGCACCGAGAGGATGCGACGCCCGTCATGCTCCAGCGTGAAGCCGATCTCCGGCCGCGCCATCGCGAGCCGCTTCACGACATCGACGCAGGCGGCATATTCGGAGCGGGCCGAGCGCAGGAACTTGCGCCGCGCCGGCACGCGCTCGAACAGGGCCTCCATCTTCACCCGCGTGCCCGGCGGCAGCGCCGCCGGCCCCTCGCCCGCCACGACACCATTGTCGACGATTCGCCGCCAGCCATCGTGGCCGCGCACCCGGCTTTCGATGGTGAGCCGCGCGACGGACGCGATCGAGGGCAGCGCCTCACCCCGAAAACCGAGCGTTTCAACCGCTTCGATGGCGTCGTCGGGCAGCTTGGAGGTGGCGTGCCGTTCCAGCGCCAGCGCCATCTCGGCCGGCGTCATGCCGCAGCCGTCGTCGACCACCTCGACCGACGCCAGACCGCCCTCGCCCAGCGCCACCGCGATGCGCGTGGCGCCTGCGTCGATGGCGTTTTCGACCAGTTCCTTCAACGCGCTGGCCGGTCGTTCGACCACCTCGCCCGCTGCGATACGATTGACCAGATGTTCGGGGAGGCGGCGTATTGACATGGCACAACTCCTAGCCCAAGCGACGGGCTTCCGCGACCACTTGCGATCAGAGGTTTTCAACCGCTTTTCGGGGGCGGTGGGCGCGGCGTATCCGAATGACCTGCGGACCGAGGGGCGGTCGGCGACCTTATTGGCGAGAGCGGACTAGGGCATGCTGTTTAGTCGTTTCTTCAAGTTCATGTCGCATGACATGGCGATCGATCTCGGAACCGCCAACACGTTGGTGTATCTGCGGGGTCGTGGCATCGTCCTCAACGAACCCTCGGTGGTGGCGATCGAAACCATCAACGGCGTCAAGAAGGTGCGCGCGGTCGGCGTCGATGCCAAGCTGATGATGGGCAAGACGCCGGGCAGCATCGAGGCGATCCGTCCGCTCCGTGACGGCGTCATCGCCGACATCGACGTCGCCGAGCAGATGATCAAGCACTTCATCCACAAGGTCCATGGGCAGCGCCGCTTCCCGCGCTGGCCCGAGATCGTGATCTGCGTGCCGTCGGGATCGACCTCGGTCGAGCGCCGCGCGATCCGCGACGCCGCGTCCAACGCCGGCGCCAGCCAGGTCTTCCTGATCGAGGAGCCGATGGCGGCCGCGATCGGCGCCGACATGCCGGTCACCGAGCCGGTCGGCTCGATGGTCGTCGACATCGGCGGCGGCACCACCGAAGTCGCGGTGCTGTCGCTGCGCGGGCTCGCCTACACCACCTCGGTGCGCGTCGGCGGCGACAAGATGGACGAGGCGATCATGTCCTATGTCCGCCGCAACCATAACCTGCTGATCGGCGAGGCCACGGCCGAGCGGATCAAGAAGGAGGTTGGCATCGCCAAGATGCCGGCGGACGGCATCGGCGAGACGATCCACATCAAGGGCCGCGACCTCGTCAACGGCGTGCCCAAGGAGATCACGATCAACCAGGGCCAGATCGCCGATGCGCTGGCCGAGCCGGTCGGCACGATCGTCGAGGGCGTGCGGATGGCGCTGGAAAACACTGCGCCCGAACTCGCCGCCGACATCGTCGACCAGGGCATCGTGCTGACCGGCGGCGGTGCTCTCCTCCAGGGCATCGACGAGGTGCTGCGCGACGAGACCGGCCTGCCCGTCACCATCGCGGACGATCCGCTCACCTGCGTCGCGCTGGGCACCGGCCGCGCGCTGGAAGAGCCGATCTACCGCGGCGTGCTCCTGACGGCGTAGAAGAGGACCGGGCGCAATGAAGGCGCCGACCCGCAATCGCCGGCCGGGTTTCTCGCGGCGCGCGCAATATGGGCTGTTCCTGTCCTATGTCGTGGCGGTGACGGGGATCCTCGTCGGCCTCGGCCTGATCGTCGTCGCCCATGTCGATCCGCAGGGCTTCGGCGCGATCCGGGGCACGGCGATGGACGTGACGACGCCGATATCGAGCGCCGGCCGCGGCGTCGTGCGCGGCGCCGGCAATGTCGTGGATGGCGTCGGCGCCTATTTCTTCGCGGCGTCACGCAATGCCGCCATGGCCCGCGAGCTCGATGCCGATCGCCGCGACCTGGTGCGCGCCCGCATCCTCGCGCTGGAGAATGAGCGACTGCGGCGGATGTTGAAGCTGGTCGACAACCGGCCTGCGTCGGTGGCGGTGGCGCGCATCGTCGGCTCGACCGGGGTGAGCAGCCGTCGCTTCGCCACGCTCAACGCCGGTTCGGTGCAGGGCGTTCGCCCCGGCCAGCCGGTGCGATCGCCGGAGGGGTTGATCGGCCATGTCACCGATGCCGGCGCCTTCGCCTCGCGCGTGCTGCTGATCACCGACAATAGCAGCGTGGTGCCGGTGCGTCTTGCCCGTGGCGGGGCGCCGGCGCTCGCCGCGGGGCGCGGCGACGGTGGGATCGAAATCCGCCCGCTCGGTGCCGGCGGCAATCCGTTCAACCGTGGCGACATCGTGCTGACGTCTGGCACCGGCGGGCTCTATCCGCCGGACGTGCCCGTCGCCGTCATTCTCCGCAAGGAAGGCGACATCGCCGTCGCCTGGCCGCTCGCCAATCCGAGCCAGCTCGATTACGCCGTGGTGGAACAACCCTTCGCGGGCCTGCCCCCGCCCGTGCCGGCGGCCCCCGCTCCTGCGAAACGCTGATGGCGCGCCACACCAGTTCCGCGCCGCCCACCCGCGCGATCGAGATGCGTGCGCTGCTGGTGCCGATCATCTCGACGCTGCTCGGCTCGGCGACATCGCTGCTGCCGACCGTCGCGCTCTCACCCACCTGGCCGCCCTTCGGGCTGCTGATGCTGCTGGCATGGCGGCTGCTGCGCCCGGAAATATGGGCGATATGGGTCGGGTTGCCGCTCGGCCTTGCGGATGACCTGCTGACCGGGCAGACGCTGGGAACAGGGATGGTGACATGGACGGCGTGCCTTCTGGTCGCCGATCTGGTCGAAGTGAGGCTGCTCTGGCGCGATTATTGGCAGGAATGGATTCTCGGCGCGATCGCGATCACGCTCGCGATCCTGGGCGCGTGGGCGATCGCCGGCTGGACGGGCGGCGCGGCGCCGCTCAGGCTGATGCTACCCCAGATTCTGACCTCGATCCTGTGCTTCCCGGCGATCGGGCGGCTATGTGCGATGCTCGATCGCTGGCGGCTGGCGATCGGCAAGATCCGCGCCCCGGATTAACGGCATGAAATTCGGGTCCGGCCGGCGCCCCGGCCGCCTCGTCACCGAGGCCCATCAAAGCTTTTCCTTCACCCGCCGCGCGATGTTCCTGGGCGCCGCACAGGGCGGCGTCGGCCTGCTGCTGGTCGGCCGCATGGCGTGGCTCACCGTCGCCCAGCACGACAAATATGCCGCATTGGCCGAAAGCAACCGCGCCCGCTCCACCCTGATCCCGCCGCGGCGCGGCTGGATCGTGGATCGCACCGGCCAGCCGATCGCGATCAACCGTTCCGATTTCCGCGTCGACGTCATCCCCGATCTGCTGGTCGACGAGGAGGCCGAGATCGCCCTCCTCCAGACAATCCTCCAGCTCCTCCCCGAAGATGTCGAGCGGCTGCACGACAATCTGCCCAAGGCGGCCGGTTTCCAGCCGGTGCAGGTCGCCGAGGATCTCGATTACGAGCATTTCGCGGCGGTCAATCTGCGCCTGCCCGATCTGCCCGGCGTCGTGCCCGCGCGCGGCTTCTCCCGCTTCTACCCGACCGGGCCGGCGGTGGCGCATCTGATCGGCTATGTCGGTTCGGCCTCGGCGGAGGACTACAAGAAGGACAAGAACCCGCTGCTGATCACACCCGGCTTCAAGATCGGCAAGCAAGGCCTTGAGAAGATATACGAACAGCTTCTGCGCGGCCAGCCCGGCATGAAGCCGTCCGAAGTCACCGCGCGCGGCAAGCTGGTGCGGGAACTGCCCGCCAAGCCGGAGATGCCGGGGCGCACGCTCCAGCTCACCATCGATGCCGGTCTTCAGGCCTATATCGCCGAGCGGATGGGCGACCAGTCCGGCTCGGCGGTGGTGATCGACACCGAGAATGGCGACATCCTCGCGATGGTCTCGATGCCCGCTTACGATCCCAACAGCTTCTCCAAGGGCATCAGCCACGACGAATGGAACATGCTGTCGGCGGACGATCATCTGCCGCTGGTCAACAAATCGTTGCAGGGACTCTATCCATCGGGATCGACGGTCAAGCCGATGAACGCGCTGGGGCTGCTCGAGGCGGGCATCTCACCGGACGAGCATGTCCTGTGTACCGGCCAATATCGGGTCGGCAACAGCTTCTTCCATTGCTGGAAGCATGGCGGCCACGGATCGATCGACATGCATCGCGCCGTCCAGCAGAGCTGCGACATCTATTTCTACCAGATGGCGCGCAAGGTCGGCACCAAGGTGCTAGCGGATACGCTCAAGCGTCTCGGACTGGGGCAGAAATTCGATATGCCCTTCCCGTCCCAGCGCTATGGCACGGTGCCGGACCCGGACTGGAAACTGCGCAAATATCACAAGCCATGGACGGTCAGCGACACGCTGAACTCGTCGATCGGCCAGGGCTATACCTTGGTCAACCCGCTCCAGCTCGCCGTGGCGGCGGCCCGCATCGCCAGCGGCAAGGCGCTGGTGCCCCGCATCGTCCACCGGCGCCACGATCAACCGCCGGCCTCGCTCGGCGTCTCCGAGGACCATCTGCGGATCGTCCACGAGGCGATGGGCGCCGTGGTCGGCCCGGGCGGCACCGCCGGCACCGCCCGCATCCAGATTCCCGGCGTCGATATGGCGGGCAAGACCGGCTCCGCGCAGGTCCGTCACATCAGCATGGCGGCGCGCGCCGCCGGCCGCGCCAAGGCGCTCGGCGACAGCGGCGAATGGCGCCTGCGTGACCATGGCCTGTTCATCGCCTTCGCCCCCGTCGAGCAGCCCCGCTACGCCGCGGCCGTGATCCTCGAACATGCCGGCCACGCCACCGTCGGCGCGCAGATCGCCCGCGACGCCTTCACCTATCTATACGATAAGCAGAAGGCGCTCGACACGCTGGCCAAGCTGCAACCTTCCTGGGGCGGCGACATCGCCACCCGGATGACCCGCCAGCGCGCCGAATGGGCGGCCGCCCATGCCACCGCGCCGGAGCCCGACGCGCTGCCCGCCGACGCCGGCGATCTCAGCGCGCAGGCCAATGCCGCGACCCCGCCGGACGTCTCCGCCTCCACCGCCGTGGCGCCGCCGTCCGAGGGGCCGGACAATAGCCAGGCGCCCGTCAAGGCACCGTCCGGCACCGCCGCCGCCCCACCGGCCACCCCACCCGCCACCGGAGACGTGCCCGAATGATCCGCAATTCACTCGTCCCCGCCCCGCTCGCGCAATTGCCCTGGCGGGTGCTGCTGACGGTGATCGCGATCACGGGGTTCGGGCTGGCGGTGCTCTATTCGGCGGCGGGCGGCAGCCTGGAGCCATGGGCGCTCGGCCAGGGGATGCGCTTCTGCCTGTTCCTCGCCGGCGCCATCGCACTCTCCCGCCTGCGCGAGAGCCAGATCAGGGCGGCGGTGCTGCCCGCTTATGTCATCCTCGTGATCGCGCTGGTGCTGACCGAATTGCTGGGCGCGGTGGCGGGTGGCGGGCAACGCTGGCTCAATCTCGGCATCATCCGGCTCCAGCCCTCCGAATTGATGAAGCCGCTCATCGTGCTGACGCTCGCGCGCTTCTACGATGTCCTGCCGGCGGGCGAGATCCGGCGCTGGAACGCGATCTGGCCGGCGCTGGCGCTGATCGGCGTGCCGGCCGCCCTGATCCTCGTCCAGCCCGATCTCGGCACCGCGACGATGGTGGTGGCCGGCGGGATCACCGTGATGTTCCTCGCCGGCCTGCCGCTGCGGCTGTTCGTCGGCGGTGCGCTCGCGATCATCCCGGTGGCGGCCGGCGCCTGGACGATGATGCACGAATATCAGCGCAACCGCGTGCTGATCTTCCTCGATCCGGAGAGCGATCCGCTCGGCAAGGGCTATCATATCAGCCAGTCCAAGATCGCAATCGGCTCGGGCGGCCTTTTCGGCAAGGGCTTCCTCAACGGCACCCAGAGCCATCTCGACTATCTACCCGAAGGCCACACCGATTTCGTCTTCGCCACCATGTCCGAGGAATGGGGACTGGTCGGCGGCGTGGTGCTGATCGTCGCCTTCCTCTCGGTGATCTGGTGGGGGCTGGGCGTCGCCATGCGGGCCGAGACGCGCTTCGCCCGCCTCGCCGCGGCCGGCCTGTCCGCCACCATCTTCTTCTACGTCGCGGTGAACCTGATGATGGTGATGGGGCTGGCGCCGGTCGTCGGCATCCCGCTGCCGCTCGTCTCCTATGGCGGATCGGCGGTGATGACGGTGCTGATCATCCTCGGCTTGCTGATGGCGATCGACCGCGGACATGGCGCGCCCGGCACCCGATTCCGATAATTTTGCGAAGATGCATCAAAGCTATTTACAGCCTCCGATTCGGTTGGTAGTTGGCCGCCTCCCGACGATGACCTGACGGTCGCCAGACGGTGTGGACGCATAGCTCAGTTGGTAGAGCAGCTGACTCTTAATCAGCGGGTCCTTGGTTCGAGCCCAAGTGCGTCCACCATTCCTCCCCTTGAAAACATTACGTTTTACAAGATGGGAGAGATGCGTCTTCCGACTCTTTTCCGAAGCGCATTCCGACAATCTCACTATGTTCCTGCGTCCGATCATCCGTTTTCTCCGATCGATTCTTCGTGCGATGCGGCATCCAGCGGCGGCACAGGCCAAGCCGGTAGCGGCACAAGGAACCCGGCTGCGTTACGGTGTCCGCCCCCGCCGAACCGCGCGGCGATCAACGAGACGTCGGCCCGCCCGCCCTCGCTACGGAGGCTAAACGTCCGGCCTTTGCGCCCCTCCGAATAGCAGGCAGAGAAAGCTGCGTCGGGAAACTCGTTGAGCAACGAATTACCGACGTCCGATGCGAAAGCTGACGGGCAGTTTACGACTGGCACCATGTGACCAAGGATCGGCTCCAGCCGCGCTGTGGAGATGATCTCCGAGCACTTCTGATCGTAGAAGCGCTGCATGGCATCGGCCTCAGCCTTGATCCCTGCCGCTCGCGCCGGCTCTGCCATGATCGCATCGATCTCGGTCCAGCGCTCGAAGCTGAACGGCTCAGCGCGAAGCCAGAGTGCGAACTCCTTCGCTTCGGGATAAGCGAAACGCCAGAGGTCTCGGTCCTCGATCAGCGCTACCAGGCGTGGCGCCGGGGTGCTGTGGCAGAAGTCCCAAACCATTCGCGCGCCCGACCGCTCCATGTCGAACACGGCGATGCACGGCGGCCGGTGCAAATCGGCCAATGCCCGGAGCATTGCCGTCACCTCGAAGGGATTAGCGGCGGCCGCCGTCGCGACGAACGGAGCCAGGTCCGCCTCGGCGGATTTGTGGTGGTCCAGGATGACGATGCTCGCAGCTGATTGGAGCATCTCTTCCAGGACCGGCAGCTTGTAGCTGAAGTCGCCGATAAGGACGTGCTTGCCGGCTACGTCTGGCGGCGTTGAGCCATGGCTTGCCGGGATATATTCAACCGATGCGCCCCAACGCTTCCAGGCGGCCCAGGCGGCGCCGAATCCGTCGGCGCAGCTGGCGTGGTAAATCATGACGTCGGGCTTCCAGCTCATTCGGATTCTCCATCGGGTTCGGTGGTGCCCGCGATCAACAGAACGTGCGCTCGACGGGCGCTCGCAATCTCACGCGCCTTGTCTTCGGTGACCTTATTGTAAATTCGGGTGACGTCGAGCGTGGCATGCCCGGAGATCGGGCGAACATCCGCCGTGACCGATCCCACCTCCGTGATGCCGCCATGCCGGAAGCCGGTGAAGGTCATCTCCTTCGGCAGCCCCGCCTTCTCGCAGATCTGGCGATGGACGCTCGACATGCGCCGCTCCTTGTACTTCTCGCCGCTACGCTCCTCCACCACGATCACGTCTACGCCATCGCGTTGCATCTCCCGCGAGCGCGCGATCTCCTCCTCGAGGTCCGGATAGAGCGACAGCCGTTCGCCGTCGGCGCCCTTGATCGCAAGCGGAAGCGTCACGCGCGTGCCGGTCTTCGACTGAACGAGGCTGATCGTCTCATCCGTGTAATCCTCCCAGAGGAACCCGCGCTGCTTCACGCCATCAGGATCCTCGTAGCCGAATGCGTCCCATGTCCGCTGGCATCCTTCAAAGGCGAGGGCCGCGGCGGTGGCCATGGACTGGAAGCCCATCGCGCGCGCTGTAGCCCGATAGAGGTCATACTCAGCCCGTGTCGTGCCCCGGTTGCCCTTCTTGGCCTTGCTGACGAGGCCCATGCCGAGAAACGGATTCTCCTTCACGCCGGTGACGCGGTGGTGCCGTAGCGCCCATGACCAGACAAGCCGGCAAACCTGCATCGCGTAGCTCGCCTGCCGAACGCCACGTGGCTTGAGGACCTTGTAGATTTTGTCGGCGACGGGCCCGTCGACGTCGCTGGCGCGACGCGTGCCGAAGTGCGGCGCGCCCTTCTTCGTTTCCAGCTGGACGAGCATGTCCATGAGCTTGCGATAGTCCTTTCGAGTTTTCGCCGCCTTGGACGTGAAGCGCTCCTGTTTCCGGTACCAGTCGAACAGCCACGCGACCGTGCCGACCGCGAGGCCTTTCGCCGGATCCGCGGTGCGCCACTCCGTCAGCGTCGCGTTGAGGGCCTCGGCCTTCTGGTAGGCTATCCCCTTATCACTCCCGAGGGGCTCCGACGCGACCGGGCACTGCCGATCGTGGCGCGTCGCCGGCACCATCTTCCCAGTAGCCGCATCCTTGGTCGGCTTCGCCCAGTGAGGCAGTTCCCAGTAATAGGCGTAGACGTTGCCGCTCAGGCGCTTCTTGCGCGTGTAGGCAGGCATCCTGTCGTTGAGCGCGCGGCCCATCAGTCGAACCAATCATCCGCGGCGCTGGCCGACCCGCGCAGGGCCTCCACGGCCTTCTTCAACTCCTCGCGCAGCGCCAAGCGCTGGCCGTTGCGGCCACCCCGGAAAAAGCGGACCGTGCCGCTCGCCTCCCATTCGTCCATCTGCCCTTCGGACACCTGGGTATAGGATAGCGCCATTTTCCGGCCCATCGCTTCTGGCCAGAATGGCATGGACGCGTCCCGTTTTTCAGCCGCGCCCATAAAATGCCCTTTCAAATGCTCCGATCATTCTGGAAGCCTTCCGAGGCTCTGCCGGATGATGTCCGCCCATGAGTTCTCGATATCGCGCTGGGTGGACGCCTCGAGCGCCCGCTCCACGTAGCCGTATGCGCCGACGTTCTCCGGATCCTCTGCGAAGAGATAGCTCAGGAGCTTCCGGTCACGGAGATCAACGAAGATGGCGGCGGCCGCGGCGCGGGCTGCGATATCCTTCGTGCCCATCCCGATGTCGTCGGCAACCATAACTCTGGTGCCAGGGCGCCGTGGTGTACGGAATACGTCGTCGATCAGGCCGCGAGCAACCGCATCCTTGTACGCTTTCACGATGCGCTGCGTCGTGAGCACGATGGCGTCGATGTGGTGGCGCTTGGTTACGAAAGTGCCGCCCAGCTCGCGCTGCCAGGCGCGCGCGTACATGTCGGCGTCAGCATTGGCGCTCTTCGCGTCGCGTTCCGCCTTCTCAAGCTCCATCTTCAGCCGTGAAATTTCCGGAGCCGCGACCCCGAGCACCGTGCTCGCACATAGCGCTGCACTGTCTTGTTCCGTGTCCCCGGCTTTTATCGCGGGCAACGCAAGGAGCGCATCGACGGCGCGCTGATGAAGAGCGGCGTCGATCATGCCACGCTCCCCGTCTTTGTGCTGACAAGCGCCGCGATCGCTGCTTTGTCTGCCTCGATGATCTTGTGGGCCAGATCCACCCAATGGGACCACGGCCCCTCGGCATTTTCATTGTCGTTGCGCGGCGACCAAGGGACGAACCACCCGGTGAGCCACGCTGACCGCTGGATACCGCAACGCCTCTCGGCGGAGAGGTGCTCCGGCAGATGGGGGATCAGAGCGTCATCTTCAGGTCGTGCGGCCTTCTCCGGGAGCGGCGAGTGCCTCGGCTTGGCGGCCTGCTTCGCCCTGATCGCATCGACCTTCGCCCAGATGCGGGCCAGTTCGATCTCGCCAGCCCGATGCATGTCGAGGCCGTTGGCAAGGCAGAGCGCCGCGAGCGTCACCATGACGCCACCAACTTCCTGCGCCGGATCGCCGACCAGCCGGTCGAACACGTAATCGACCAGCTGGTGCGCTTCGCTGGCCGTGCAGCCGCACGCCTGCACCAGCTCCAGCGCCTCTTCGAGGAAGCGGTGGTTCCGCTCCTCGCGATCGCCGGCGATCATCTCCCCGAAGCATTCGAGAAGCCATGGGCCGACCCGGGTCTGAAAAGTCCTTTCGGTCGACTCCGGATGGCACGACTCAATGCCATACGGTATCACCGTGCCATGGCTGGCACCGATCTCGACGACATCTTGGCTCAGGTCGTCTGTCCCGCGTGCGGCGAGATCATCAATGTGCCCTATCGGCAGATCCGGCTTTACCGTGCTGCCGGGTGCTCTTGCGGCGCCCTTTTCAAAGTCGAAGACGGCACCGCTATTGCCGCTATCCAAGTCTTGATTGACGAGGCCAACCCGATCAACGCCACCAACGACTGAAGCGGGACCGAGGAGCGCGGCCAGTTTCGGCCGCATTTCGGTCTCCCAGATCGTAGCCGGAGAATTGGCCCTCGCTCCGATTCCCATCATTTTGGCAAGATCATAGAATGCGTCCGCATAGCCGTCCGCTGCGGGGCCTAAGCCTTGCAGAACATCGCCGCACAGCTTGGCATATTCCCGATTCGTCGCCGCCTTCGCGTCCCCCTCGGCGGTCCGCTTCGCCGCATGCTGATCGGCATAGTTCTGGAATTGCGCGCCGCAGAGACGGAGCGCTTTCATCATCAGCAGCGTCCGGCGGTCTTCCGGGCCAGGCGGAGAGAACTGCAGATCCTCCTCGACGCCATCGATGAAGATCGACACGGGCGGCTGCCCGCCGATCACGCGCAGGTTGATGTTGCTGCCGGCGAGCAGCGCCGCCAGTTCGTCAGGTGACGGTTTCCACGCTGAGGTGCAGCTGATGGTATCGCCGTGCGCCTCGATGCGCACCGGCAAACCGCCGACGGTCCCGTTCTTGGCAATGTTCCAGTTCTCGGGCTGGCCGAGGACGTTGGTGAAGCCCTTTATGGTGGTGACGATCACGAGGCTTTCCTCCAGATGATGGGTTGCTGGTCGCGCGGGATGCGGTGCTGCCCCCGCGACATAGGATGCTTCGGGGCGCCGCTCTGAGTGGTGCCGAGGCACACGAGCTCGACGCCACGGATGCGGATGTGCTCGATCAGGAACTGGGCTCGGTCGTTCCCGTCATTCCCCCAAGCGGCGAGCATCCGGCCGCCGTGTTCGCCCGCATATACGTCGAGAGCGCCTCGTAGCGCGCAAGGCCGTTCGCGAACCTCTGCTCCCAACGGGCGACCATATCGCCGGCAGAGCGCCTGACGACATCCAAGGCCAGGCCTAGGCGGGAAGCGGTCCGCTCGACGGTCGCAGGCGTGGACTGCCATTCGGCACGGCCAAGATCCGCGTGGATAGCGAGGCGCCGTTCTCGCGGATGTCCCGCGCGATCGAGATGATCCATGCCCGCCCAAGCGAGAGCGCCGGAATCCTTCCCGCCTGACAGGTTGAACACGAACCAAGCGCCATCTGCTATGGCCGCCTCGATCGTGGCATCCGTCGCCACCTGATAGAGCGTGCGCGCTGGCTCGAAGAGCGTGCCAAAGGAGATCATGGCCGTCCCTTCCTGAGCATGCGGCGGCGCTGCTGGCGCGGCAGGTGCGCGACGTCGGCCGGTTCGACGAGCCGGCGATAATGGACCTCGATCGCGCCCTCCTCGGCACAGCAGCGCGCGCGGCGGGGAAGAAGACCCTGCGGATGGCGATCGTGGGGACAATCGACGCACCTCATGCGCCCGTCCCCAGTCGATCGATATTCTCGCGCTCGACGCGGAAGGTCAGTGCGACGACGAGGGGATCTTCATCCCAAGAGCCAGGACCGTGGAGCGATTCCCACAGCGACGCGAAGCTCTTGCGCGGATCGCCATGGCACCGCGTCATATTCGGGTTCGTCTCGAGGTAATCGACCCACCCCCATAGCGAGCCGTAGCCGTATTTCTCGATCCCCTCGGCGATCGCATCCGCTTCGCTGATCGCGGTCAGGCGCTCGATCCGGACATCGGTGACGGTCAGCGTGAGGCGCGAGGCCCAGCGCGGCATATGCATGCCCTGGCGATGCCTGCCCCAACTCCACTCGCCAAGCGGACAACCTCTCGGCTCACCATCGGCGAGATAGGCCACCCGGCTAGGGTCCATGGTGAGTTGCCGCGGCGCATAATCGTCCATGCGAGCGCGAGCCTTCCAATGCTCGCGGACATAGAGGCGATCACCTTTGGCGTAAGGCTCCTTCTGCGATGTGAGGCACAAGCCGGTAGCGACACGCGGAACCGCATCCCCTTGCACATGCACAGCCTCGACTTTGCACTCCGCGCCATCGACTATGAAGGTTTCGGGCTGCGGCTTGAGCAACCGCCGCGTCTGTGTCTTGCGTCCTTCCAGCAGGGCGCGCACCATCGGTCCCGAGAAGATGATGGGACGATCAGTCATGGCAGATAGATTTTACTTGGTCGGCAACGGCGCGAGCGCCTTCATCGTAAAAGTTCTCGCTACGACGATAGATAAAGCGCTTGGCCGACCAGACCGCCTCCGCCCGTCTCTGAGCGATGCAGAAAGGGACATATGGATCACGCAAAACAAAGAAGAACTTGATGATATCGCGGACCGTATTCGCCCAAAACCGACTCAGGGCGGCGCAACAGTCACCATACGTCCAGACCACTGGCTCGAACGGGATAGTAGACCTAAATAGCGGTATCATCCGCCATTTGATCTTCATATCGACATCCATCAGGAGGCCCTCCGCTGGTCGGCCAACCAGTCGGCAATGACCGGCCACGCGTCGGCGATCTCGCCCCAGCGCGGCGCGCGCTTGGCATTGCCCTTGAACGCCGCGACCCAGCCGTGCAGCCGGTTTTTCACGGCCTTGCGAGCTTCCTCCACATGATTGACGCTGTGGAAGAAATGGGCGGTGCTGACTGGCAGCGGCAGGTTGTTGCGCTCGCCGTCCGGCGCATAGGTGCAGGAGCGACTGCGCGGCACGAGGACGGGCTCCGGTAGCTCGAAGCGCAGGTTCGGTTTTGCCGGCAATGTGATGTAGACGGCGTCGCGGGACCACGCCTCGCCCCACTTTTCGAGGACGCGCATCTCGTCGACCGGATACCGCTCGATCATGTCGGCGAGCAGCGCGCGGCGGGCGGCGGCGACGTCATCGTCGCACACATGCTTGCGTGCATAGAGGCTGATCGCGGCGGAACCGATCCGGGTCAGCAGCGGGCCATCGACGGTCAGCCGGAACGCGACGCGGTCGCCGGGGACGGGAATACCATCGCGCCCGATCGCCATCTTCCCGCCGCGCGCGCCATAGGCAGCCTCGGCCAGCCCCGTCGGCGTGACGCGCGGCATCGCGTTGAGTTGAGCTTGCGTTAACGTCACGGCTTCACCTCACCATGCTCACGTTCCCAAGCGACCCGGCCGGGCCAAGCGCGCCAGTAGCGCGTGACCATGGCCCTCCCCTCAAAACCGTAGCGGGTTTGGAACTGCGGCCAGCCCAGCCGGTCGGTCTGGATTTCATGGTGACGGCGGCACATCGGCAGCGCCGCGAAGTCGGAGACCTTGGTCCCTACCCCTTTGTCGCCCCAGGGATCGAAGTGGCACGCCTCGATCTTGCCCTCGCATTCGCCGGTCGGCGCGAGCAAGCACGCGCGGCCGCGAAGCCATTGCAGATAGGCGCGTGCCGACTTCTCCGGCGGCCGGCCGGCGTTGCGGTGACGCGGTCGGATGTCGGCGCGAGCGAACATCAGAAAGGGAGATCCCGATCTAACGCCAACTCGGCGAGGCTGAACGCATCGTGCTCGACGTCACACCGCATCACTCGATCGGTCGGTACCAGCACATAGAAACGCTTGCCCGGATTCTCGCGCGCCAAGCGCCGCGCCTCAGTCAGGGCCGATCCATGAGAATCGTGGCGATACCGCGGGGCCAGACCCGTATCCGACCAAACGAGGAAGAATGGCGGGCCGCTCACAGCGAACGCTCCGAAAGGGTTTCGACGGTGCCGGCCTCGACAGCACCGTCGTGGGAAGTAGCGACCGGGAGGGGCAAAGGGTCGCCGAGGCTGGGGAAGAATGGGCGCCATGGATCGAGCGGGCTCGGCTCAGGCACATCGAGATGCGGCGCATCGAACAATGCCGGCGCGAACGTCAGCAGCATTGCGAGGCCAGCGTAAGAGAAGAAGCCCCACGTATCGTGGTGATGGAGGGCGATGAACGCCAGCACGAGCACCGCGCAACCCGCGCCGATGTAAAGCATAGTGCGCATCAGCCGCGCCCCCGACCGATGAAACTGCGCCGCTTTTTCGGAGCGGCAGACGGCACGACATCGACGCGCGACGGCAGCGGGTAGATATCAACCTTGCCAAACCGTGCGCGGGCGGCGACCTGAGCCGCCTCCCAGAAGGTTTCGAGTTCGTGATCCACGATCCCGCCCGAGCGCGCCCGAGCGATGATCAGGCTGCGCAGCTCGACCGCATCGCGATAGAGCGCCGCCTTCGCCATCGGCGTCGCGAACGATGCCTCGTGAAGACGCCGGGTCATCTCCGCATAACGGGCGACCGGGTTGGCCATCTCTTTGACGGCCTGTTTCGCCGGCTCATCGCCGACGAAATACGCCGGCGGAATGGACTGGTGAAGCACCATGAGTTCTCCATCGGCCGTAATGGCCAGATGGGATATAATTACGTTTCTCGTAATTTCGCGTCAATACGGATTCCGTAATTTTTTTACGGGCGAGCCTTCGGTACATCGTGCAGAGGGGGAGAAGAGCTTGAGCTGGGTCGGATCACTCGTTCTGATAGCGGCGTCAATCGCCGGTCGTCAGCCGCCATCAAACTGGGAGTATTCCCAAACGAAAGACCCGATCTCTGACGAGGTGCGAGCGCGAGCGTTCGCCGGCGGTGCTGGCGGCAGGATCGGGTTCAAATGTGACGCGCCCGGCCCCGGAAGCGTCTATCTTGAATTTATATCTGACAATTTTTTAGGCCCACACTCTCCAGATTCGGAGTACCGGGACTTTGAATTCCGCTTCGACAGCGGCGAGGGGCAACTGGATCAGTGGTCATACCAGGACGACCACGCAATTGCGACCGAATCCGAATCAGTCTCAGCGGTTCTTGAGCAGATCGTAAAAGCTCGCAAAATGCTTGTGCGCACGCACGACTATCGCGGCACCGAGCAGCTTACAACTATTGGCGTCGGTAGCGCCGCAAACGCTCTTCGCAGGGTTGCGGCCACTTGCAAAGACGTCGACGCAGCGCGATGATCTAGCGCGTTTGCAGCATTTCATGCCGCGTAAGTATTCGGTCGAGCCGCAGAATTTCACCCATATCGATGCGGAATTCCTTGAACGGCTGATATTGGCGCAGCTCGACGTAACGAGCGGTTCGACGGACCATCTCTTTTACCAGCACCGCCCTCGCAGTCATCCCGTCATCCATCTCGGGATTGGCCGTGCGTAGGTAGACCACGACATTATCGCCCGCTTTCAGAGGCATGTCTTTACATGCAACAGCCATCTCCCCGTCCGGGAGGGCTGGATGCATAGAGGATCCCTGAACGTATAGTGCGTAGGCCACTTGCTTGCGCTTCAAGATGGCAGGGCGCGCTACATACTCAATGACGTCGCCGCTATTCAGCATTGTTTGCTCGATCGCCTCGCCATCGACTTCCCTCGCAGCACCGAGCCCTGTGCCGACGACCGGAAGGTTCTCATCCGGCTCTTCGAGAGAAGCCCCTTCCATGGGCACAATCGCCGCATTTGTTTGGAGATGCTCCGTTCCGGCCTCCGTGTCCGCAAGGCCGAGCAGTTTTGCCAGTGGCGCCATTTCTCTGGGCTGTATCTGCCTCTCACCTTTGCGCATCTCCGTCACACGAGCAGGAGCGATGTTAAGCAGGGCGGCGACATCCTTCCCCATGACCAAACGCGCGGCCAGCTGGCGAATCATCTCGTTAAGAATTTGATCATGTGTAAGCACAGTGGACCATTGCGAAAACCGTAACGCCCCGTCGATCACGGACATCGTAATTTCCCTCTTGCCGACGAATTACGATTGTCGTAATTTGCGCAGATGCAGACAGCCAGCGCCATCATCGACAGTCTCGGCGGGACCAGCGCAGTTGCCGCCGGTCTTTCGCTAACCCCCTCAACGGTGTCGAGTTGGAAGACGAGCGGCCGCATTCCGTCCTGGCGCCAACCTAGTCTTTTGGCGCTGGCAAGGCGTGTCGGCGCCTCACTTAAACCGTCCGATTTTCCTGGTTCGTCTTCCGGACAGAGCGAGGCAGCATAGATGTCGCCCGCCGCGATCGCATTCTTCAAGTTGGCCTTGGGCCCTAAGGCATCGACGCGATCGATGTCGCAAGCCTTTCCAGGCCCTGCATCGCCGTTGCGGTCAACTCCCCTTGAACAGGAGAGAGCGACAGGAGGGCCTTCGCCTCTTTTACGAGCCTCTGCCCGTCCGCCTTCGGAAGAATGTTTCGGTCGACTAGGGCGAGTAGAAGATCCGATGTCATCCGCGCGTAAACGGTGTGAATGCTCGCAATCTCTTCTTCCTGCGACATCCTCAACTCCTGTGGATGGTGACACCCCCACAGTAGCCGGAAGGGGGCTGGCCGCAAGCCAGTCCCCGGATGGCGCCCAAGAGGAGGCAGCATAATGGCCCGTCTTCCCCGTTGGATCGCCCGAGGCCTCCCTTGCCCCAAGCCTCAGCCTTTCACGGCTGAGCAGGAAGCGCGGATCCGCGAGATGATCGTGGAACGCATCGCCGCATGGGAAGCCTCGACGCTTGCGATCATGGATAGAGATCGGGATGTCGATCTTCGTGTGTCGGCGTGTGCCATGGGGGTGCAGCTTCGATTTGCTGAAGCCACCCCTGAAGCCACTCCGCTCGGAAATCGCGGAGAAGTTCGTCCACTCGGTCGCTTTCAGCGATTTCTTGCGAAGCGCGCAGGAACATATTCGCGAGATCGCGCCGAAAGCCATTCCCTGCCAACAGAAGGATCGATGGCGTGACGACATGTTCGAACATGACGTCAGCGAAATCGCGCTCGGCCTTGAGGTGCGCGACATCCCCTTGGAGGATGGCAACGCGCTTCTCGAGATCTCGCAATCGGTCTCCGAGTGATTTCGGCTCGTCGGCCATCTGTCGTCATTCCCTTCGTTGTGGTGTTGCAGCAACCACGATAGCCGGAAGGGGTCGGACGTCGAGTCCGGCCCCGGAAGGGCGGTGCTGATATGATCGGCCTCCTCGCCCCTCATGCAATCCCGCTGGCCTTCGTCCCCAGTTGCCCGACGCGCGATCGTATGTGCGCGATCGCCGTGTGCGGCACCTGTGGGAACGCAGCAGGCAGCCCGAAGGCGCTTCGCTGCCGCGAAACCGGCTGCCAACTGTCTGATCGTTCCGTCCATGAAAGGGTCAATGCGGCATGAGCGTTTATCCGTCAGCGAACATCGAGCCCCTCGTTTCCCGCGAACAGGTGGGCGAGGCTATCCGGAAGGCGCTGGCGCTCTACGTCGGTCGCGGCCGGCGCTACAGCGTGAAGGAGCTGTCAAATGGTACCGGAATTAAGGACCGGGTTATCGAGTGCGCCCTGTGCGCGCCGACGTCCGAGCATTACCGGCCCCTGCCGCTTGAGGCGCTGACCACGCTGGAACTGTTCCTCGGCCCCGACTTCACGGCGGCCCGCCTCTCCCTCGCCGGTCAAGGCGCCTTCCTGCTCCCTAACGCGGGGGCGATCGATCCGCACGCCCTTGCGGCGGACAATGCGGATGACAATGCCACCGTCACCCGGGCGGCGCTGGACGGAGAATTCGACGCCGACGAGATCCTGATCCTCCCGGAAGTCGGGACACGGATGATGACCCGAGGCGCAATTTTGGCGAGCCTGCGGCAATGATCGGGCTGGCCACATCCCTCGCCGCCGGCGTGGCGTTCACAAGCACCGTGGGTTGCGTCGCCGCGTGGATGATCGCCGCGTCCTGGCGCGCCGCCGCGCTCGACAAGGCCCGCCGCCTGACCATTCTCGATACGCGGATCCGCAACCTGCTCGACCAGCGGGATGAGGCGCGGCGCGAGCTGCATGCGATCACGCGGACGCGCTCCCGCGCGGTGGCGCAGGGCAACCGCACCCGCGCGCAGCGACGCCGCGGCGCGCTGTTGCCCGAACCCATCAACGAGTTTGCCGGCCAGTCGGCCGATCTGAGGACCGAACACACGGGCTGACGACGCCCCGGGGAGTTTTGACATGACGAATGCAGTGAGCGCGTCGACGTCCGTCGGCGCGGCAGGAAAAGTGCGCGCCCGCGGCGTGAAGATCACGCCGGAGGTCAGCGACGTGCTCCGCCGGTCGGAGATCGACGGCGCGATGCTGCGGCTGCCCGGCGGCAAGCTGGAGCGCCCCCTCTACGACGCCGTCGATAAGACGCTGAAGGCGCTCGGCGGCAAGTGGAACCGATCGAAGGCCGCTCACGTGTTCGATCGGCCGATCGCCGACGAAATCGCGGCTTCCCTCGACGGCGGGATCGCGATCGACGTGAAGAAGACCAACGAGCAGTTCTTCACGCCCGCGCTGATCGCCGCACGGATGTGCGACGAGGTCGATCTCCGCGCGGATGATCATGTGCTTGAGCCGTCGGCGGGGGCTGGCTCACTGCTCGGCCTACCGATGGAGATCGGCTGCTTCATCAGCGCCGTCGAGATCGATGCCCGCTTGGCGGAAAATCTCAGCGAAGTGCTCCACGGCCGGCACGGCGCCGGGGTTTGGAATGCAGACTTCCTCGACTGGCAGCCCGCCGTGCGAGCGCCGATCACGGTCGTCCTGATGAACCCGCCGTTCTCGGGCGGGAAAGATGTGCGGCACGTCCGGCGGGCATGGGACTTTCTCGCGCCCGGCGGCCGGATGGCAGCGATTATGGGCGAGCACGCTTTCTTCGCAGCCGATCGCGCCAGCCAGGACTTCCGGATGTGGCTGGGTAATATCGGCGCTCGCGTCGAGAACCTGCCCGCCGGCACGTTCAAGGAATCCGGCACGATGGTCGGCGCGCGCCTGGTCGTGGCGACCAAACGGTGAGCGTCATCGCCCCCTCGGATGCCTCCTGGCCGTTCGGCTGCATCCTCGCTGACCCGCCATGGGCGTTCAAGACCTTCTCCGGCGAGAACATGACGCCGCACCGGTGCGCGGAAGATCATTATCGCACGATGACCCTCGCGGAGATGTCCGCGCTGCCGGTTGGCATGCTCGCAGCGAAAGACTGCGCTCTGTTCATGTGGGTCGTCGGTAGCCACCTCGCGGAGTCCATCGAGCTCGCTGCCAGCTGGGGCTTTTCGTTCAAGACGGATGCCTTCTACTGGCTCAAGTCGCGCCTTTTCGACGCCGACCAGATCGACATGTTCACCGGCGACGTCGCGGAGCCCCGCATCGGGTTCGGCTACTGGACCCGCAAGCAGATTGAGCCGTGCTGGCTCTTCACGCGCGGCAAACCTCGGCGCATCTCGAAAGGCGTCCGGCAGGCGATCATCGAGCCACGTCGGGAGCACAGCCGGAAGCCAGAAGAGCAGTATCCTCGGATCGAGGCACTGGTCGGTGGGCCGAGGCTGGAGCTTTTTGCCCGCCAGGCCAGGCCAGGCTGGGCCGTGTGGGGGAACCAGACCGATAAATTCGGGGTCGCGGCATGAGCACCCGGCCACCCTTCCGCTCGTGGGCCGAGGATTATCCCCACGACAGCCGCGCGATGCCGCCGGTCAACCTGGAGGCATTCAGGATCCGGCGCCTGCAGCGTCAGAAGAACGCACGCGTCCAGAAGGACATCGCCGCCGGAATGATGCCGGAGCGCAAGGCCGGGCGGATCACGCGCGCGATCTTCGACCGGCAGATCGGCAAGCGGGAATTCGATGATGCCGCCGCCCGCCACGCCCGTGAGACGAACCTGATCGAACGGGCCCGCCTGCACCTCCAGCGCCGCGGCTACGTCGTCGTGCGCGCTGGTATCGTCGATGGCCCCGCCAACCGCTGGGACGTCCGTGGCCGGGATCGCTGGCTCACCGACGACGAACTCCTCGCCCTTGCGCAACGCAACGGCTTCACGCCTCCCACCACGAAAGGAAACGACGATGCCTGATCGTATCAGTTTCTCGCGCCACGAGCTGCTCGCGGCCCTCAACCTGATCGGCAAGGTTCGGCCGTGGCAGCGCGAATATCGCGAGCCGGGCAAACCGAACCAGCTCGGCCTGGCGCTGATCAAGATCAGCACGTGGTCGGGGGTGGCGACGCTCACCTCGGCCAATCTGGACATCACCATCTCCGTCGACGTCCCCTGCGGCCCCGGGGACACGACAATGTATCTGCCGCTCCCGAACCTTCTCGCGGCCACGCAGAAGGCGGCGGAGGGCGCCGAGATCGTGCTCGAGGCCGGCGACGGCGTCACCGTATTCCGCGCCGGCCGCTTTCGGTCGCAGATGGCGGGCTCGACGCGCGACATGGCGCCGGTCCGCCCGCCGCTCGACGGTGCGCGCCACACGATCCCGGCCGATACCATGCGCGGCGGCCTGCGCGCGGCGGCGCCGGCGGTGCTCGACGACAGCAAGCGCCCTTTCATGGGTGGCGTGCTGCTCAGGGGTGACGGCCAGAGCCTCAGCTTCGTGGGCATGGACGACAACCGCATCCATTCGGCGGTCGGCAACAACGGCGGGATCGACACCAACGTCATCATGCCCGAGGCGCTGGCCGACCTGCTCGCTGCGATCCTGCCGGAAGGCAAGGACGTCCAGGTCACGATCGACCAGCGCGCGATCGAGCTGGTGTTCGACCGCATCCGGGTCGGGTCGAACCTGATCCAAGGACAATTCCCCGCCTATCGCGAGCGGCTCCACACCGGGAAGACGCGGGTATACCGCGCGCCGGCGAGCAAGCTGCTCAACGATATCGAGCTGGTCGCGCTCGTCGCACCGGACAAGACGCGCGATATCCGGTTCGATTTCGGCCCGCAGTGCGAGGTGTCGGCGTTCCGGCGCTCCGGCAACGGCGTGGACGTCGGCTGCGTCGTGCTCGAGGGCGCCTATGAAGGCCCGCCGCTGGCGATCGGCTTTCAGGTCCGGCTCGTCACCGATGCGCTCACGCTGTTCGGTCACGAGCCGATCGAGTGGCGCATGGACGGGCCGCTCGATCCGACCGTCGTCACCTGCCCGACCCTTCCGGGCATCGAGGCGATGATCTCGCCGCTGCGGCTCGTCGCCGACCATCTGCGGGTAGCGGCATAATGGGCGCCCGGGACCCGCGCTTTGGCACAATGGATTCGTGCGAGGCATCGGTGCTGTCACTGCACCCCGGCCCCGACCGCGATTTCGCCTTTCCCAATCCGCCGAAGCCGAGCGCTGCGGTCCGCCTGGCAGAAGCCGAGCGCCGGTTACTCGAAACTATGATCGAGCGTTTCGCGGATCGTGACGGCCACACCGGTGATCTCGCTCGGCTGATCATCGTGCTTCGCGCCGAGGTCCGCACTCAATCCCCCACCGGTGAGGCAATCGAACATGGCTGATGGCAACGTCGCAGCTGATCAGCTGCGCCTCTTTATCGAACGCATTGAGCGGCTCGAGGAAGAGAAGAAGGGCATGCAGGACGATATCCGCGATGTCTACCTGGAGGCCAAGTCGCAGGGATACGACCCCAAGACGATGCGTACCGTCGTTCGGCTGCGGAAGCTGGAGAAGAACGATCGCGACGAGGCGGACGCCCTCCTCGAAATCTACCGCGCTGCGCTTGGGCTGAGCTGATGACCGCAGCACGGGAACCCGGCGTGTTCGTAAATAGGGGCCGGAAAAACGGTGCCGTTCGCGATGGTCGCCGAATGATGGGGCTCGAAAGGGCCGCTGAACTGCTCGGTGGTCAAGAAAAGCTCGCCCGCGTTCTGGGCATCTCCTCGCGCCAGCTGCGCAAGAAGATCTCGGCCGAGGCGCCGATCAGTGACCTCGATGTGCGCCTCACTGTCGATGCGCTCACCCGCCGTGCGGAGCTGATGGGCGAGCTGGCTGCACGCATGTCCGCGCTGATCGTCAGGGAGACCGCGTAATGCGCCGCCCTAACCGAAGGATCCCGATCGCGGCGGCCCGCAAGATCGCCGAGGAATACGGGTACGACCAGGTCGTGATCTACGCGCGTCGCGTCGGGGAGCAGCCCGATCCCTGCGGCGAGCACATGACGACCTATGGCGTCACCCGCGAGCATTGCTCCGTCGCGGCGCGGATCGGCGACACGCTGAAGCGCTTCATGGGTTGGAACGTGACATGAGCGCCGCGCAGGACATCGCAGCGGTGCTCCGTCGCACCCGTATGCCGTCCGGCAGCGAGGCATCGCTCCAGATCGCCATCGGCGAGGCGCTCGGCCACGCGGGGATAGACCACGAACGCGAGAAGCGCCTCGGACCGGCGGACCGGATCGACTTCCTCTGCGCCGGCGGCGTGGGGATCGAGGCGAAGGTCAAATATCCCAAGCGGGCCATCTATAGGCAGCTGGAGCGCTATGCCGCGCATGACGAGGTTACGGCGCTGATCATCGTCACCGCCACTGCGATCGGCATGCCCGCACAGCTCAACTGCAAACCCGTCTTCTACGTCTCGATCGGGAGGGCATCCCTGTGAAGACCTACGGCAATCTGACATTCGACCGCACCAGCAAGCGCTGGACGATCACGGATCTCGAACCCCACGTCGCAATCGCGTTCAAGCGCATGTTTCCGCGCGTGCCGCAAACGACGCTGGTGCTCACCATGAGCGATACCGACGAGATCCGTTCGGACCTCGACTGGTTCATGAACCGCTATCCCCTCGCCCATGACGAGGGCGTCGAGCTTCGGGCGGGCGTCGAGCGACTGGCCGTGCGCGCGGCGGAGCGGGATCGCATCCTGTTACCGACGTGGCAGCCGGGCGAGGTGCCGGGCTTCCGGGACGGCAAGCAGCCATATCTCTATCAGACCCAGGCGGCGCAAATCGCCCTTCAGAATCCAGGCCTACTCGTGGGCGATGACGTCGGCCTGGGCAAGACGATCACTGCCGTCGCCGCCTGCACCATGGGCGCCCCGATGCCGGCTGCGGTGATCGTCCAGGCTCACCTCGCCAACCAGTGGGCTCGCCGGATCGAGGGATTCACCACGCTTCGCGCCCACGTCATCAAGACGACGAAGCCCTACGATCTGCCGCCGGCCGACATCTACGTCTTCAGCTATTCGAAGGTCATCGGCTGGACGGAGGTGATCGGCACCGGGTTCTTCCAGTCGGTCATCTATGACGAGATCCAGGAGCTTCGCCACGGCTGCGGCACGTCGAAGGGGCAGGTCTGCCGGATCGCCTCGGACAAGGCGGCGTTTCGCCTCGGCCTGACAGCCACGCCGATCTACAACTACGGCGACGAAATCCACGCCGTCATGGAATTCGTGAAGCCGGCCCTGCTCGGCGAAATCCACGAGTTCATGCGCGAATGGTGCGCGGGCAGCCGCACCGTGAAAGATCCGGACGGCCTCGGCTCGTTCCTTCGCGACACGGGCTATTTCCTCCGCCGCAACGAGGATGATCCGGCGGTCTCAGCGGCCCAGCCGCCGGCGAACGTCATCGATTGGGAAGTGGCCTATGACGAGGTGGCCGCCGCCGACGAGCAGGCGATCATGCGCTCGTTGGCAATGACCGTGATGCGCGGGGACTTCATGGAAGCCGGGCGCGCGGCGCGCGAGCTGGATCTGAAGATGCGGCAGATCACCGGCATCGCGAAGGCGCGCTCCGTCGCCGCCTATGTGAAGCTGCTCCTGCGCGACACCCCCCGCGTCCTGCTCGCCGGTTGGCACCGCGAGGTCTATTCGATCTGGGAGCAGGAGCTCCGCGAGTTCAACCCGGTTCTGTACACCGGCAGCGAGACGGCCGCCGGCAAGGATCGCAGCGTCAAGGCCTTCACCGAGGGCGACGCCCGGGTGATGATGATCTCGCTCCGGTCGGGCATTGGCTTGGACGGCCTCCAGTTCCATTGCCAGGATGTCGTGTTCGGCGAGCTGGACTGGTCGCCGCAGGTCCATCATCAGATCATCGGCCGCCTGCGTCGCCCGGGGCAGGATCAGCAGGTCACTGCTCATTACCTGCACACCAACGAGGGCAGCGATCCGGTCCTGCTCGAGACGCTCGGCATCAAGAGCGATCAGAGCCGCGGCATCACCGAGCCGGGCATCGCGCCGCGCCAGCGTTTCACGGACGACAGCCGCATCAAGCGTCTGGCTGCATATGTGCTCGGCGAGGACGCGCCGAAGATGGAGCAGGCCGCGTGATCGCCGCCCGGCTCTCCCGTCGGAAGAAGGCGGCCATTCTCGCCTCGCCTCCTCGCGCGCTCCGACTTCGCTTCGAACAGCGGCTTTCCGCGCGGCAGCAAACCCAGACCGAGCGTGAGCGGGCCTACCGCATCCGCGAGGCCCGCCAGATCCACGAGACATTCCAGCGCGACGCGCTGATGAACCAGGGGGCGCAGTCCTAATGCACGGGCTTTTCATTGATGGTTTCGCCGGCAGCGGCGGCGCATCGACCGGGATCGCTCAAGCCATCGGCCGCGAAGTGGATATCGCGATCAATCACAGCCCGAGCGCCATCGCGATCCATAAGGCGAACCATCCTGCCACCGAGCACCATTGCCAGGACATCCGCGCGCTTTGGCCGGCGCATGCCACCCGGTTGCGCCCGGTGGCGGGCGCCTGGTTCTCGCCCGACTGTAAGGAATTCTCGAAGGCGAAGGGTGCGCCGGTCAAGAACCGCCATATCCGCGCACTGGCCAATGAGGTGACCGTCTGGCTCAAGGAGACCAGGCCCACCGTCGCATATCTCGAGAACGTCGAGGAGTTCGAAACTGCGGCACCGCTCGACGCCGAGGGCATCCCTATTAAGGGGATGGAGGGCAAGATGTTCAAAGCGCTGGTCCGGCAATGGCGGGCGCTGGGCTATCGCGTCCAGTGGCGGGTTCTCAAGGCCTGCAACTATGGCGCGCCGACATCGCGCAAGCGCCTGTATGTCGTCATGCGCTGCGACGGTCTCCCGATCGTCTGGCCGAAGCCAACGCATGGACCGGCGAACGATAACCAGGTGATATCGGGCAAGCTACTCCCGTACCGCACGGCCGCCGAGTGCATCGATTGGTCGATCCCGTGCCCATCGATCTTCGACCGCAAGAAGGATCTGGCGGAGGCAACGAACCAGCGTCTCGCGCATGGCGTTGTGCGCCATGTCATCAATGCCGCCAAGGCGGGCAACGCCTTCATCGTCCCGGTGACGCATCAGGGATCGGTGCGCGTTCATGACCTCAATGATCCACTGCGGACCGTAACCGGCGCTCATCGCGGCGAGTTAGCGCTTGGTCAGGTCGAGATATCGCCGTTCATTTCCTATGGGCAGCAGGGTGGCCTGAACCGGCCTGCCAATGATCCGCTCCACACGATCGCTGCGTCGAGCAAAGACACCAATGGCGTCGCCTCGGCTTTCCTGACTAGGTTTTACGGAAGCGACAAAAAGGGCGCTGGCGGCGAACTGGATCGCCCGCTCGGTACAGCCCGAGCAGGCGGCCAGCATCATGCCGTCGTCGCTGCACACATGGCCCAGTTCAACACCAATCCGAACGGGTCGGTGAATGTTGGACATGGGATCAATGACCTGGTCAGCACCATTGCGACCCGCGGGCCGCATCAGGGCGTCGTCGAAACCACCATGGTCGAAGCGAGCGACCTCCCGCCGGCCATTCTCGAACGCGCAACGTTGGTGGCCGCGTTCCTGGTCAAATATTATGGCGAGGGCGGTACAAGTCAGAGCGCCGGCGTGCCGCTGGACTGCATCACGACCAAGGCGCGCTTCGCCGTCGTGACGGTGACAATCGATGCGGTCACCTATGTCATCGTGGACATCGGCCTGCGTATGCTCAAGCCGCGGGAGCTGGCCCGCGCTCAGGGCTTTCCGGACAGCTACATCCTCGATCCGCTCGTGCGGAAATTCCTGCGGGGTAAATGGGTTGAGCGGCGGCTGACAATCGCCGAGCAGATCAGCGCAATCGGCAACAGCGTTTGCCCACCCGTCGCTCGAGCGCTTGTGGCCGCCAACCAACCGCGCCCGATTGAAGAGAGGCTCGCTGCATAATGGGCCGCTTCTCTGTCGATCGCGACGGCAACATCACCGAAAACCCGGAGACGCCGGCCGAGCGTAAGGCGTTCCTGATCTATTACGCAAAGGTGCTGCTGCGCGAGGCGACCGTGCGGCGCGGCCAGAACAATGGCTGGCTGCTCCGCGGCGCAGCGGAGGCGCGGCGCGAGGCGGCGGCGATCGATACCCGGCCGGCGCAGGGCCTGCTGCTGTGACGCTGCGCCTCAAGAGCCTGCCGAAGCACCTTGCCGCGCGCATCGTGCCCGACAAGCGCCCCGACATGCGCGCCCTCGGCCGATTGAAGACGGGCGAGATGAACAAGACGGAGGCGCGCTACGCCGCGGTCCTGGACGCGCACAAGATCGCCGGCGATGTGGTCTGGTGGAAGTTCGAAGGGCTCAAGTTCCGCTTGGCCGACAACACCTTTTACACCCCCGACTTCGCGGTGATGCTCTCGACCTGCGAGCTTGAGGCGCACGAGGTGAAGGGCTTCTGGACCGACGACGCGCGGGTGAAGATCAAGGTCGCGGCGGCCATCTACCCGATCAGGTTCATCGCTGTGCAGGCGCCGAAGGCCGGCGGCAGCGATTGGCAGCGCGAGGTGTTCGGGTGACCGTTTCGTCGGAAACGCTCGAGCTGTTGCTGGCTGCCGGCTTGGGTGGCGAATCCCTGCTCGCCGTCGTGCGGTCGATCGAGAACGACAATCCCGCAGCGGCAGAACGCCCCGCTGGTCGAAGCGCGGGGGCAATCCGGCAGCAGCGTTATCGCGATCGCAACATCGAGAGGCTTAAAAATCAGCGCCCCATTGAGCAGGATTGGGTGCGCCTCGTCGTCGCCGTCATTCATCGTGACGGTTCCTGTGTCTACTGCGGCACGACCGAGGATTTGACAGCTGATCATGTCATTCCTGTCTGCCAGGGCGGCCCGCATGACATGGAAAATCTCGTGGCAGCCTGCCATGGGTGCAACAAGTCGAAGGGCGGTAGGACTCCGGATGAGTGGGCGGCATCGGGTAACGTCGTTGCGTCACGTTACGTAACGCGCGTTACGGCGGAGCGTAACACGGGCCCCGCCCCCTCCCTTCCCCAAAATGAGATCTTAAAACCCCTACCCACCCCCACCCGTGAGAATTCCCGTGCGCGTGAAGGGCTCGATCCGGTTTCGGTTTCAGCCAAGCTCGACGCTGCGCAGATCGCGGTCGGCCTGGTGCTGTTCGGCATCGCCGACATCCAGCGCCGTCGGTGGAGGGGTATGCCCCCGCCCCATGCCGTGAGCGGCGAGCAATGGCGGGGGTTCCTCGACATGCGGAAGTCGATCCGAAAAACCCTCACGGACCGGGCCTACGTCCTGCTCTGCCGCAAATTGGCGGCCCACGACGACCCCGAATGGCCGCCTGGCGAGATCGTCGATCACATGACCGAAAACAGCTGGCGGAGCTTCCGGCCAGAGTGGCTCCCCAAGAAAACGGAACGGCGAAATGGGCAACGAGCTTTCCACGAACGAACGAGCGGATGGGCGGCCCGTCCTGGCTACGATGGCATTGAGCCCGCGTCGCTGGACGACTGACGAGGCGGTCGCGGTAGCGGGCAGCGATGTCCACGAGGCGATCGCATCGGCGATCGCGTACATCGATGTCGCATTCTGGCCGGTGCCGACCGATGCGAAGGCGCGCGACGGCTGGAAGGCGGCGATGGACGAGCGCCTGCGCCGCCTCGCGATCAAGATCGCTCCCGGCATGCAGCCGGCGCAGACGCAGCCGTTCCGCGACGTGCTGGTCGAAGCGCTGTCGGACCTGCCTGCGATGGTCGCGCTCACCGCTGCCAAGCGCGCGCTCCATCAGCAGATGGATTTCTTGAACCAGATTGAGAAGGTCGTTCGCGAGATCGCGGCGACCGTGATTGCCGAGCGGCGCGCAGCGCGCGGCCGGCTGGAAGACCTCGCTCGTGACCTGTCCCGCCCGCGGCGAGCCGCGCTGCCACCGCAAGAGGACGGAGCACCGCTCAGCCTCGACGAGATCCGCAAGATGTCCGCGCACATGCGCAGCCTCGGTATCAGCACCGGCTTCATCAGCGCCGAGCAGCTGGCCGAGGTCGAGGCCGCCGAGCGGGCTGAAGCGGCATGACCACAAACTCACCTCAGCCTTGGAGACCGCAGACCATGAAAATTGCCACCATCTTGCTTGCCGCCGCGCTTGCCGTACCAGCGATAGCTGCGCCGCTGGCCTTCCCCGATCGCGGCCGGGCGGCCGTCGTCGATGCCGCCCATGTGCTATCGAACAGCCAGGCGGACGCGCTCAACCGTCGCATCGTGGCATGGGACAAGGCGACGGGTCACCAGCTCGCCGTTGCGACGATACCCAGCCTCCAAGGCCATGAGATCGCCGACTATGGCTATCAGCTTGGTCGCGCATGGGGATTGGGCCGCAAGGGCATCGACGACGGCGTCGTGCTGATCATCGCGCCGGTGGAGCACAAGGTCCGCATCGAGGTTGGTCGCGGGCTCGAAGGCGATCTGACCGATGCGCAGTCGGCCGAGATTCTGATCAACACAATCGTCCCGCGCCTCAAAGCCCACGATCTCCCGGGCGCGCTGTCGGATGGCGCCGACGCGATCATGGCCGCGATCCCCGCGGATGCGGGAGACACCGCCAACGCTGCGAAAGCATCTGGCAGCCTGATGCCTGCAATTCTCGGCGTCATCGCGCTGATGCTGGCTGCCGGTGTTGGTGCATGGGTGCTTCTTGAGCGCCGACGGAATAAAGCCGTCGCCGAGTCCGCGGCGCGGCGTCGTGCCCGTGAAGATGGGGATGCGGCCAAGAAACGCGCAGCACCGCTCATGCCGGCGTCGTATGGGCGCCCGCCGCGATATGTCTCGCCCCTGCCCCCTTATGGCGGAAGCGGAGCGAGTTACGAGCCCCCGCGAGCCCCAGTAATCGCGCCGGTGATCGTCAATGCCCCGGCGCCGACCTATGAAGCGCCGCGCAGGCGCGACGATGATAATTCGTCATCCAGCAGCTGGGGCTCGACCAGCGATAGCAGCTCATCTTCGTCGTCGTCGGACAGCGGTTCCAGCAGCAGCGGCTTTGATAGCGGCGGTGGTAGCTTCAGCGGCGGCGGATCGGACAGCAGCTGGTGAATATGCAGTCTCGTCTAACCGCACGAGACAGCATCTCTGCGCCGGCGCGCGTCCTGCGCATGCTCAATCAGTGGTTCACGCAGAGCTCGATCCCGCCGAGCTATCGCGAGATCGCGTTCTTCTCTGGCGTATCCCTTCCGCGCGTACGGGGTTACCTCGACGTGCTGGAAGGGCGCGGGCATCTCACGCATAAGCCTGGCGTCGAGCGAAGCATCGAAATGGCCGATAGGTGCGCCAACATCTGCACGGACGAACTGATCCGCGCTCTCCATGGTCGCAATATGACGGTCATCGTCAAACCGCCGCCCGTCGCGGCGGTCCCTATCTGCGAAGCTTTCCCCCTCGACCCGCAACCAAAGGATGACCTGCTCGCGCTAGTGGAACGGATTGTATAGCAGACCGACACCCCTGACCCTGCGACATAGCGTGAACACACGCGCGCGGGCGCGTCGTGCCAGGGGGTCGCGGTGCAGTATCAGCGGATTGAACAGGCAAAACCCAAAGCGGCGCGGCCTTCTGCGCGGGCACACTTCGCGAACGACCTGCCTGACTTCTCAGTGTTCCGTGGCCTCGATCGGGCAGGCACGGTTACCGACATCGTCTTGAACCGCCTGCGCCAATTCGAGGAAGACGTGGCTACCCGACGCGCTAGGCAGCGGCCCCGTAAGATGGCCGATCCGTTCACGCCCGGCGAGGAAATCCGTCTTGCTGGCGGCGCTTTCGGCGGTCTGGTTGGCGTGATCGACCAAAGCGACGGCCGGACAACGTATGTGCTGTTCGAAAACCTCAGGGTGAAAATCGACACTTCTCAACTGCGTGAAGACGTAATATAGAGGCAGCCTTCCCTTAGGGACCTGCCGCTCCAGCGGCCTTGTGCAAGAGAGCAGTGGCCAGGCCACCCCTTGCCAGATCGGACGAAGCACGGTGCTTCGACGAGTGTCGTAAGGTTGTCTAGAACTCGACCGATATCCGCAAGCTGCGCCAGAGCTTTGCGCTGCCCGGTCGCACGCAGCCCACTATGATGATTGGATCCCTATGCAGGATCAGGCGCGCCAGCTCGAGAGCTTGGCTACATCACTGCACGCCGTGGCCTTCGACTTCGCCGAGGCAGCGCGTTCGATCCGCGAGAGCGAGCGTCGCATCGCCGAGGTCGAGCGTATCTGCGCCGAGGCGCGTGCCGTGGTGCGCGGACGCAGTCGAACCTGATGCGCTCGCTGGCTGGCACTATCGCCATGGCATGGGCGCCGACGCTGACGCTGCTCGCTGCGATGTGCTTCCTCTACCATGGTTGAGCGCCTTCGCGGCCGGGCTGGTCAGCGCCAGCGCCTGCGGCGTCTCAAGCGGACCAGCGGCCTCTGCGAGATGTGCCGAGATGCAGGCCGGGTTGAGCCGGCGACGGTCGTCGACCATATCAGGCCGCTCGCACTGGGCGGCGACGACAGCGACGGCAACACCCGCAACCTGTGCGACGGGCACCACGCCGAGGTCACGGCGGAGCAGTTCGGCACGACCGCGGCAGCCGGCCTAGGCGGATCGGACGCGCGGGGACTGCCGATCAACCCCGCCCACCCGTGGAACAGCGGCAGCGGGCTCCGCCCCGAGCCGATTTCCGCGCGCGACAGAAAATTGCGCGAACACGCAACGGATTGATTGCGCCTGCCCGCAACATCGTGTCGCGCAACAATATGACCCCCGGGGGGGTCGAAAGTTGCGAGGCGGCAGGTCGGGACACCGCTCAGTTCCCGACTTCAATCGCTAATACAGTTTTTGCTCCCGGTTTTTGCCGGCGGAAAGGGGTCCAAATGGCCCGACGTCAGCGCATCGACAGCGCGGCCGGCGCGGTCGCGACCATGGCGGCCGCCGCGCGCGACCTGTCGCCGCCGAAGCACCTGAAGATCCGGCGCGGTGATCTGCCCTTCTGGGACGCTGTTATTGCCGAGCGGGCGAAGAGCGAGTGGACGGCGTCCGACCTGGCAGTCGCTGCCAACCTGACCCGGGCGATGGCCGATGCGGAGCGCATCGCCAGCGCGGCGGTTGACGGGGGCGGGCATATCAAGCTGCCGGACCTCATCGCCACCATCGAGCTGTCGGACAAGCTAGCGCGCCGCATCGTTACCCTCCGCCGCGCCCTCGGCCTCGATAACCGATCGAAGAATGGCGAGCAGCGCGACGTCAACAAGCGGCGCGAGCAGGCCAAGGAAATCGAGGGCGGCCACAACCCGATGGCCGACGACAGCGATGACCTGCTGGCGCGCCCGCGCCTGAACTGAGGGGGTCTCTATGACCGATCGCGGATCAGGCCGAACAACGCGGCAGCTCGCCGCACTTCCCGACGGCGCCTTCTACCTCGTGCCTGGGATGGGGGTGGTCCGCCACTGCCAGCAGCTACTGCGCTCGGCCGGCCGCCAGCCCAGAGCGATCAACTTCGTCACCCGCGATATGCAAGGGACGATCTGGGGCGCTCGCGTGCCGGCCTGGGATGTCGACCACGCCTACTTCGAGGTGGTGGGAAGCAGGTCCGGAATTACGGTCTATGACCTCTTGTGGATGGCCGCTGGGCAGGGGCCTCTCTCGGAGCAGTGACCCGCGGCGAGCGGGTAATAGCGTTCATCGAGCGCTACTGCCTTGTCCCAGAGGGCAAGCTGGTCGGGAAACCAGTCAAGCTGGTTCCGTTCCAGAAGCGGTTCATCCTTGAGGTCTACGACAACCCGGCTGGCACGACCGAGGGTATCCTCTCGATCGCCCGAAAGAACGGCAAGTCAGCCCTCATCGCGTGCATCATGCTCGCCCACATTGCCGGCCCGGAGGCCCGGCTAAACAGCCAGATCGTCTCCGGCGCGCGCTCGCGCGACCAGGCCGCCCTCGTCTTCAACCTCGCGGCGAAGATGATCGCGCTGAGCCCGGATCTGTCGAAACTGGTTCGGATCGTGCCGTCGGGCAAGCGCTTGATCGGCTTGGCACTCAATGTCGAATATCGGGCCCTGGCAGCGGACGGATCGACTGCACACGGCCTATCGCCGGTGCTCGCGATCTTCGACGAGATGGGCCAGGTCCGCGGCCCGCAGGACGACTTCATTGAGGCGATCGAGACGGCGCAGGGTGCCTATGACGACGCGCTCAAGATCATCATTTCGACCCAGGCGCCTACCGACGCCGACATGCTCTCTATTCGGATCGACGACGCCAGGCGCTCGAAAGATCCGAAGATTGTCTGTCACGTCTATGAGGGGCCGGCCGGCTGCGATGTCCTCGATGCTGAGGCGCATGCCGCCGCCAACCCGGCGCTGGGGCTGTTTCGGAGTCAGGTTGAGCTCAGCGCCGCGGCCGAAAAGGCCAAGCGGATGCCCTCTTTCGAGAACGGCTTCCGCAACCTTTATCTGAACCAGCGCGTCAACCGCTTCTCCCCTTTCCTCGCCCCGGCGATCTGGGGCGCAACGTCCGGTGAGATCGACGAAGAGGCGTTCGCCACCGGCATGGTGTTCGGCGGTCTCGATCTTGCCGAAACGACCGACCTTTGTGCCTTCGTCCTGATCGCGCGCGGCAAGGATGGCCGCTGGCACGTGAAGGCGTGGTTCTGGAAGCCCGCGAACACCCTGACGGATCACGCGAAGCGCGACCGCGCGCCGTATGATCTGTGGGCTGACAAGGGGTTCATCGAAGCGGTTCCGGGCGTCGCGGTCGATTACGAGTATATCGCGCGCCGCATCGGGGAAATCTGCGACGGGATGACCGTCGTGAAAATCGGCTACGACCGTTTCCGCTTCAAGACGCTTGAAGCGCAAATGCAGAAGCTGAGCATCACTCTGCCCTTCGAACCGATGGGTCAGGGTTACGTCTCGATGGCGCCCGCCATGGACGTCACCGAGATCGCCTTTCTGAACGATCACGTCCGCCACGGCGCCAACCCGGTGCTGACGATGTGCGCCGCCAACGCGGTCGTCATCAAGGACCCTGCCGGCAACCGGAAGCTCGACAAGGCGAAATCGACCGGCCGCATCGACGGCATGGTCGGCCTTGTCATGGCCATGGGCGTCTCGTCGGCCCCCGAGGGAGAGCAGCCCTATGTCGGTTCCTTCTTCGTGGACCTCGATGCCGAGGACGATCCTGAGTGAGTAGGATTGCGCTCGGCCGCGATCTTGCCCCGACCCCGAGCGTGAACGCCGCTGTGGACAGCGGATTCATCATCCAGGGCGGTGGCGATGACGCCGCCATCATGGAATTCTTCGGCGGCGGTCAGCGCGCCGCCGGGATGACGGTGACGCCCGAGACCGCCATGCGCCTCTCGGCCGTATGGCGCTGCGTAACGCTCATCGCCGGCGCCATGATGTGCAACCCGATCGGCATCTACGAGCGCCTCCCCGGCGGCTCGAAGAAGCGGCTCGACGATCACGAATTCACGCGCTTCCTCACCGACGAGGCGAACGACGACACGTCGGGCCCCGAGTTCATTGAGCTCCAGGCCATGGCCATGATGCTGCGCGGCAACGGTTACGCGGTGATCCGCCAGGCCCGCAACGGCGTCATTCATGACCTCGACTATTACCATCCGGCGCGCGTCACGCCCTACTATTCGGGCAAGACGAAGTGGTATCGGATCATCAATCTCGACGGGGAAGTCGAGTATTTCGATTCCAGCCAGATCCTGCACTTCAAGGGGCCGGGTCAGACCTATGACGGCCTTCGTGCCCTTTCGACCGTCGAGCATCATGCACAGTCGATCGGCGTCGGCCTCGCCACGCGGGACTATACCGCCGGCCAATTCGAGCGCGGGCTGCTGACGAACGACTATTTCACCTTCAACGGTGGAATTTCGAGCGACCAGCGAAAGGACTTCAAGGATTATCTGCGCAAGCGCGCGTCGGGGATCAGCAACGCGCATAATCCCCTGCTCCTGGAAAACGGAGCGAAATGGGACCGCGTAACGGTCACCGCCAAGGACGCGCAGCTGCTCGAGCTGCTCGCCTATTCGGCCGTCGACGTCGCCCGCGTCTTCGGCGTCCCCCCGCACATGATCGGTGAAACCGCCGGCGCCAGCAACTGGGGCACGGGCATCGAGCAGCAGAACCTGGGCTTCGATCGCTACTCGGTCGCCCCTCACAAGATCCGGGTGGCGAAAGAGCTGAGCCGGAAGCTGTTTCCGATCGTCGGTGCCAAGCGCTCCAAGCTCTTCGTGTCGTTCGACGACGAGCACCTGATGGGCGCCGATAGCAAGGCGATCTCCGAATATCTCCGCGCCGCGCTCGGCGGCAACCAGCTGCCTGGCTGGATGTCGGAGAACGATGCTCGCCGGAAGACCGGCCTACCGCCGAGCGACGATCCGAACGCCGACAAGATCTACTCGCCGATGGGTCACGCCCCGCCGGGCGAGCCATTGGTCCAACCCGAGAAGGAAACGGGCAATGCATCGTAAGCTCTTCGCGCTCGCGCGGGACAATGCTGGCAAGGGCGCCGGCATCCGCTCGGAGATCGATGGCGATACCGCCACGATCTACATCTACGACGTGATCGACAGCTATTGGGGCGTCTCCGCCGCCGACCTGGCGAACGCCCTGCAGGGCATCACCGCATCGACGCTGGTGATGCGGATCAACTCCCCGGGCGGCGACGTCTTCGAGGCGCGCGCAATGATGGCGCTGCTGTCGGAATTTTCCGGCACCGTCACCGCCAAGATCGACGGCCTCGCCGCGTCGGCCGCCAGTTTCCTCATGCTCGCGGCCTCCACCATCGAGATCGCCGAGGGCGGCTTTGTCATGATCCACAAGGGCTGGACCATGATGATGGGGAACGCGGACGATCTGCGCTCCACCGCTGACCTGCTTGACAAGGTCGATAGCTCGATCGTTTCGAACTACGCGGCGAAGACCGGCAAGTCGGCCGACGACATCCTCGCATGGATGAAAGCGGAGACCTGGTTCGACGCAGCCGAGGCGGTCGAGAACGGCTTCTGCAACTCGGTCATGCCGACCACGGCCGCCAAGGCCGACGCGAAGGCCAAGGCCTCGACCTTCAACCTGTCGGTCTACGACAAGGCGCCCAAGGCGCTCACCGAACAGCAGCCCCCGGAGGATGACCAGGATCTGGAGGCGCTGCGCGTCGCCAACCTCGCACGCCTCGGGCTCTACGAGCGAACGGCCGCCTAAGCGACCGCTCTGACGGCGATCCTTCCCGGACGCCCCACCACGACCCCGCCATTGGCGGGGCTTTTTTATGGAGCAATCCCCATGACCATCAAGGCGCTCCGGGACCAGCGCAACGCCAAGGCGCTGGAAGCCCGCAACCTTCTCGACCCCGCCACCACCAAGTTCACCAAGGAAATCTCGGCGAAGGTCGACGAGATCTACGCGGAGATCGACCTCCTCGACAGCCAGATCGACCGACTGGAAAAGCAGGCGAAGATCGACGGCGAGAGGGATCGCGACGACACGAACCGCGAGACGCAGGACCGCATCAATGCGAGCCTGACGCCCGACCAGCGCGAGCACGCCAGCAAGTATCGAAATGCGTTCCGCAGCTTCCTCATCCACGGCGAACGCGGCATCTCGCAGGACGAGTCTCTGATCCTCCGGACTGGCCGGCCGCAGGCCGCTCAGTCCGGCCAGCAGGGCAACGGCGCGGCCGGCGGTTATCTCGTCCCGACCGGCTTCGGCGCGGAGCTGATCGAGGCTCTCAAGTCCTTCGGCGGCATGCGCGACGTCGCCAACGTCATCCAGACCGCCGGCGGTAACCCGTTCCCGTACCCGACGGTCGACGAGACCGGCCAGGAGGGCGAGATCGTCGCCGAATCCACCCCGGCCACCTCGCAGGACATCACCTTCGGCACCATCCAGATCGGGGCGTTCAAGTTCTCGTCCAAGATCTTCACGGTCCCGATCGAGCTCCTGATGGATCAGGGCCCGGGGATGGACGTCGAGGCGTATATCCGGAAGGCGGCCGCAACCCGCATCGCGCGCGCCCAGAACCGCTACTTCACGGTGGGCACGGGCACCGCGCAGCCGCGCGGCATCGTCACCGCCGCAGCGGCCGGCAAGGTCGGCGCCGCCGGACAGACCACGACCGTTTTGCCCGACGACATCATCGATCTCATCCACTCGGTCGATCCCGCGTATCGTGGCATGCCGAACGTGGGCTTCATGTTCCACGACACGACCCTTCGGGCGCTCAAGAAGATCAAGGACAACCAGAACCGTCCGCTGTGGCTTCCCGGCGACTATTCGAAGAAGGAACCGGACACCTTCAACGCGTACCCGTACACCATCAACCAGCACATGCCGGTGATGGCGGCGAACGCGAAGTCGATGATCTTCGGCGACATGCACGAGTACATGATCCGCGACATCCTCGAGGTGACCCTGTTCCGCTTCGACGACAGCGCCTTCATGTCGAAGGGCCAGATCGGCTTCCTCGCCTGGGCTCGCGCCGACGGCAACCTCATGACCGCCGGTGCACCGGTCGCCTACTACCAGAACTCGGCGACCTAACCGAACCCGTCGGCGCCTCCCCCGCGGCCGACGACACCCTGGGCCGGCGCGTTGAGGCGCGCCGGTCGCTTTCTTCCGAACAATGAAGGAGCCACCCATGGCCACGAATCCGGATGCTGCGGTCAAGTCCGCCGCGAAGAAGGTGCGCGTCCTCGTCGCGCACGAAGAGCACCGCCCCCACCACGTCCTGACCCTGCCGACCAAGGAGGCCGATGCGGCCGTCAAGGATGGCTGGGCGTGCGACGATCCCGAGGGCATCGCCTATTCCGAGAAGAACGAAGCGCAGCCGGCGGCCGAGAAGGCCTGATCCGATGACCGAACCCGTCTCGCTCGATCAGCTGAAGGTGCACCTGCGCCTCGAAGAGGGCGAGACGGATGAGGACGCGTACCTAACCGGGATGATCATGGCCGCGCGGCGCGCGTGTGAATACCAGATCAACCGCTCAGTCGTCGGCGCAACCGACGTGCTCAACCTCGATATTTTTCCCGGCGAAGAGCATAGCCCCTTCCCCATCATCCCGCTTGAGGCATGCAGCCCGCGCTCGCGCGATATCTGCCTCGCGGGTGGCATGGTCGCCTCGGTTACGAGCGTGACCTATTTCGACGAGGCGGGGGCCGAGCAGACGCTCGATCCGTCCACCTATTTCGCCGACCTGGTCGATGCGCCGGCGCTCCTCGCGCCCGTTGGTCGTAGCTGGCCGAAGACGCAGAATCGGCCCGGCGCCGTCACGATCACCTATCTCGTGTCGCCGCTTACGGCTGACGATCTCGCGACGGTCGCTCAGGCGATGTTGCTGCTGATCGGGCATTGGTATCGGAATCGCGAGAGCGTCGCCGTCGATATCCGCGGCACGCCGATTGAGCTTCCGCTGTCCGTGACATGGCTGCTCACCCCCCTTCGCCAGTGGGCGACGGACTGATGGGCTTGTCGGCCGGCCGGCTTCGGCACCGCATCGAGGTTTGGCGCAAGCAGAAGGTGGATGACGGGCTCGGCGGCCGGAAGGTTGACTGGGTCAAGGTTTCGACGCGGTGGGCGGAGGTAACCAGCCAGAACGGGCGCGAGGTTCTGCTGTCGCAGGCAGTCCAGGGCGTTCAATTCTTCCGGATTACCGTCCGCTTCGGATCCGGCATCCGCGACACCGATCAGCTTCGCTACCGCGGAACTGCACTCAACGTCAGATCGGTCGTCGATCCTGATGGCATGCGCGAGAGCCAGATCGTTCAAGCCGATACGGAATCGGTCGAGGCGCTCCCCGATGGTTGAGACGCTGAAGGGCGCCGCTGCGATGGCCGCCCTCTTCGACACGCTGCCGAAAGCAGCTGACGAGCAATTGCGCACGACGCTGCCGAAGATGGGCGCCGCAGTCCTCGCCGCGCAGAAGCAGGATGTGCCCATCCGGACCGGCGACCTTTGGCGCGGCCTGTCGGTGCAGGTCCTCGCCGGGGGTCACACCATCCGCATCGGCCTCCTCAACCGTTCGAACACCAGCTCGGCGAGCGGTAAGACGAGCTACGGCGGCCTCTATTATGGCCGGTTCGTGGAGTTTGGCCGGCGCGGCCAGGTCGTGTCGGTCCAGCGGCGGCGCCGCGTCGGCGGCAAGCCCCGCACCCTGCACGGCCGCAAGCGCGCCGAGGATTTGTTCAAGACTTATCCGATGCGAGTGGCCCCGGCACCCGCGCGGCCGTTTGTTCGAACGCCCGCTGCTGAATCCGCCGCGCTGGACGCAGGCGAGAACCTCGCGGACTTCTGGAACCGGGTGCTTCAGCGAGCGGGTGGGAGCAACTGATGGCTGACGAGTTGATCCCGCCGGACGTCCTCCAGGCGGCTCAAGATCGCGTATTCCTGCTGCTGAACGGCGCGCCGTCGCTCACCGGCAAGGTCTATCAGGCCGTGCCGCAGGACACCCAGCCACCTTTCGTCGTCGTCGGCGACATGAATGTTCAGCCGCTCGGCGGCAAGCTCGACACCAGCAAGCGCATCACCGTCGATGTCCATTTCGTCTACCGCGGCGAGGAACGGCGCGGCCTGCTGGCGATGATGAACGCTGCCTATTGGGCGCTGTTCGGCAAGGTGCCGGACGACCTCGACGGCGTGACCTTTTGCGGGCCGATCGACTGGCTCGCTGACGATACAGCGACGGGCACCGACGGCGTTTCCTACGCCGGCCTGTCGACGTGGGAAGTGTGTGCAGAACCGGCCTGAACCGGGCAATCAAGGAGACCTACGATGGCCGTTCTTCTCGGCAACCAGTATCTGGCATGGCTCGAAAGCGCCACGGCCGGCACCTACAATCCGATCAAGGGCCAGGGCACGTTCAGCGAAACGCGCAACCCGCAGGAGATCGACACCTCCGACAAGACGACGGCGGGCTTCAACACCGGCGCCTTCGGCAACGTCGCGTGGAAGGGCGAGCTCGACGTCAAGGTCAAGCTGCCGGACGTCAACGGCTACACGCGCCTCGAGACGCAGTGCAATGCGGGCATCCCGTTCAATTTCCAGATCCGGAAGAACGGTCTCGCCGGCGTCGTCGCCGATGCCATCTTCTCCGCGTCGGTCTACGGCGCCATCACGAGCCGCACCTTCAACAAGGACGGCACCGTCGACGTGAAGGTCAGCCTCTCGCTCGCCGATGCGCCGACCGTCGATACGCTGGCCTGATCATGGTCACGATCGGCACCCAGGCGCTCGACGCTGTCCGTCCCGCTGATCTCGATCAGCGGCTCGTCGCCACGACCGGCTGCAATGCGGCCGAGCATCTGGCGGCTCTCACCAACCCGGCACGCTCGCCGACACCGTTGCAGGTTGCGACGGTGCTGGCGGCGCTGCTCGTCGAGCCCCGGCCGACCTCCGATCTGGTCGCGATGATCGGCGAAGACGACCTGTCGGCCGTGCGCGAGCAGGTGATCGACATTCTCAAGGAAGGTGTGCCGCATGGCGAAGTCGCCCCGCAGTAAACCGGTGGCGAAAGCCCCTGGCGCGTCGAAGGCCAACAAGGCACGCGGCGAGCATGAGATCGTGCTCGACGGCGTGACCTACCTCCTCCGACCGGCCCATTCCGCGCTCAAGCTGATTGAGCAACAGACCGGCCACGCCATCCTCGCGCTTGTCCAGCTGGGCAGCGCGGGCGAGCTGACGATCGAGCTTCTCGGCATCATCGCCTCGGAGCTGATCCGGGCCGGAGCCAAGGACGAGGCAACTCAGCATGTTGGCGCGGAGCGGATCGAGGAGTTGATCATCGAGGCCGGCATCCCGCACGCGGCGGCCGTCCTCGTGGTCTGCCTCACAGATGCTGCGACCGGCGGGCGCACCGCATCGGGGGAAGTGAAGGCGACGTCGGCGCCAGCCCGGTAGATCCGGATGAACGCTGGCGTCGCCTCAGCGGCGTCGCGATGGATGCTTTCGGCTGGTTGCCCGATCAGTTCTGGAACGCGACGCCGCACGACTTTTGGGCGATGGTGGATGCCAGGCGAGAAGCGAACAAAGCGCTTCAGCAGCGGTAAAGCCGACTGCCCGACCGCCTGATTTCCTCTTTTCAGGGAGACGCACATGGCACGCGGTGCGACCACCCAAAACCTGTTCTTGCAGATCAGCGGCAGCGCCGATGGTCTGCAACGCGCCGCCAAGGTCGCGAAAACCAGCCTTGCTGAGCTTGGCGCTGCGTCTGGTGACTTGCAGCAGGTTGTGGCCGACAATTTCCGCAAGCTTGGCGGCGGTGACCTCACCCAGTCCGCCCGGCAGCTGGAGTCTACGTATCGAAAGACGTTCGCGAATATCCGCGCCGCGGCCGAGGATACGCTGTCCAAGCCGATGACCGCCGGGTCAATCGTGACCGGCAATGTTGCCGCGGCTGAGCAGCAGCTTACTGCCGCGCGCGCGACGGCCCTTGCCTATCGCGAGCTTGCCGACGCGCAGACCCGGATGGTCTCGACATCGACATCCGTTTCCGCTGGAGAGCGCGAACTCGCTGTCGTGCTGGAAACGCAAGCGCTTGCGGCGAAAGAGGACATCGTCGGAATCGAGCAGCGGATTGCCGTTCTCCGCCGCCTCCAATCCGCGTTGGGGACGTCGACCGAAGCTGAGGGCGAAAACGCCGCCGCCCACACCCGCATGGGCGCCTCGGGGATGATTGCCGAGCATGTGATCCGCTCCTTCTCCGACTCGGTCGCTGCTGGGCAGTCCCCGGTTCGAGCGCTCGGGATGGAGATGGGCCGCATCACCGAAGCGATGACGATGTTCGCGGCGCAGAGCAACGCTAGCGAAGGCGCATTGGGCAAATTCGCGGGCTTCATGGGTGGTCCATGGGGGTTGGCGATAAGCGTCGCGGTGGCCGCCCTCATCCCCCTGACTGAGCATCTGCTTGGTGCCGGCGACGCCTCCGATAGCCTGAAGGGGAAAGTCCTCACCCTTGCCGACGCGCTAAGTGCGGAGAAATTCGGCACCGAGGCCGCGACGAAGGCGTTGCAGGAGTACAATGCCGAGAAGAGGCGCGCAGACGACAACGACAGCAATGCCGCTGCAAGCCATATCGCCGCGGCACAGCGTGACATCCAAGCGGCTCGCGCGCGCCGGGATCAGTATCTTGCGGAAGCTCAAAATCTTCGATCTCGCCCTGACACCGGCGACGAAGCCGCGCAGGCCAGTAGGGGCATGGCTGCCGCCGCCCTGGAACGGAAAGCCGCGGCAGAAACATCGAGCATTCGGGATGCCGAGGGCATCGTGCGAAGTTCTCAGATCGATCAGGCGAAGGAGGCAGCGAAAGCCGCTACCGACCCAATCGAGGCGATCCGGCAGAAGTATCTCCACATGTCAGACGCGGCGACGGAGGCCGCGCGGGCTAATGACAAGCTGGCCTCCAGCCTCGCCGGGCTCCTGACGAAATACGCGATCCAAGAAGCGGCCGAGATCAAGGTCGCCGAGGCAAAGAAGGCCGCCGAGCGCACCGCGGTGAACGACAACCGCCAGTCCGGCCGCCAGGTGACGGTCGCGCAGGCCGAGGGCATCGTTCAGGGCATCGGCGGCCGCGTCACCAGCAGCTATCGCAGCACCGCTGAACAGCAGGTGCTGTACGATCGCTACAAGGCCGGGAAAGGTCCGCTGGCGGCGAAGCCCGGCACGAGCGAACATGAGCGCGGCCAGGCGCTCGACGTCGCCAAGTCGGCGGGCATGACGCTTGCGAAGATCGTCGAGGCGTTCGCCGCTCAGGGCGTGCATCTCACGGAGCGGCTCGACGAAGGCGACCACTATCACGTCGCGTGGGGTGCCAAAGGCCCGAAAGGCCCCTCGTCCGAGACGCTCGCCAAGCGGCAGCAGGCCGCCACGCGCAAGGATGCGAACGACGATCGCGCCTTCCAGGGGCAGCTGCGGCAGGCGCAGAGCGACTATTCGCAGGCGATGTTGGGCCTGAGCACCACGGCTCAGGAGCGCTATGCGGTCTCGATTACCCATCTGCGCACGGACCTCGATGCGCGCGACAAGGCGCTCGACGATCAGGTCACTGCCGGAAGCCTGTCCAGCGCCGAGGCGCTCCAGCTGAAGGTCATCAACGGGATGACCGAGCAGCTGATGGAACAGCGCGCCAAGCGAGAGGAGATGAACGATCTCCTTGATCAGCAGCTGACGGCCGCGCGGACCCAGATCCAGTCCGATCTCGCGCTCATTCAGCTTCGTCAGCAAGGCGCCGTCGGCCGGCCGGCGCAGTATAAACTCGCTCAGGATGCCCTCGCCAAGCAGCAGGAGGAAAACCGGGATAGCATCGCGCAGCGGATCAACAATTTCGGCCGCGACCCGCAGAGCGCCACGGCCGCTGTGCAGGAGTCTCAGAGCCTGCCGGAGATCGAGGCGCAGCAGCGCGCCAACCTCTCCAAACAATATCAGAGCCCACTCGATTCCTACAAAGACCAGCTGAAGGCGAATGTCGGCGACATGGGGGACGCCTTGCAGGGTGTCGCCGTCGATGGGCTCAAGGGGTTGGAGGATGGGTTGCAAGGCCTGATTTCCGGCACGGAATCCGTGTCCGGCGCCTTCAAGAAAATGGCGACGTCCATCATCGCGGATCTCGCGCGCATCGCGATCGAGAAGGCAATCCTCGGCTTCTTCGGCCTGAAGGATGGCGGCCTTGTGCCGGGGCTCTCGTCGGGCGGATTGGCCGGCTTCGCGATGGGGGGACTTCCGGGCTTCGCCAGGGGTGCCAGCCCGTCGCGCATCGGCAACCGTATCTCGGGCGCCGGGACCGGAACGTCGGACAGCATCCTCGCGCTGGTCGGTGGCCGTAAACTAATTCGGGTCGCGAACGGCGAAGGCATCGCCAACGAGCGAGCGGTCAAGCAGTGGTGGCCGATCATCGATCAGATGAACAAGGGCACCTTTCGGGGCTTTGCCGCGGGTGGCCTGCCCTCTGGCGTCCAGCAAGCGGACCTGTCCCCCTCGGATATGCGCTCGCTGTCGTCGCCGCGCAGCGCGGTCGGCCCGGCTCACATCCTCGTCCAGGTTGAGGAGGGCGCGCTCTTCCGCCCCGTGGTCAGCGATATCTCGGCGCGCCACGCCCAAGCGGCGATCATCGCTGGAGCGAACCAGGCGGCCGAAGATCGCCACGACGATGCCTATTCGGCGATCCCGCAGTGACCGGGCCCATCCTGCTGCCGGAAAAGCCGGCGCTGAAGACGGACAAGCCCCACATGCTGGATTGGGGCGGCCCGCTTACCCCTGCCCTCGGCGGCCCGGTGCAGACACTGATGCGGCTCGGCACGCGCCACTCGCTCGACTTCGTTCTGCCAAGGATGAGGGCGGAGCCGTTCGGCCGGATCTGGTCGGCCCGGCTCCGCATGGCAAAGCTTTTCGGTGCGCTCCTTCCATTTGGGCAGGATGGCTTCAAGCCTGGCTCGCCGGGCGCGATCGTCGTGGACGGCGCCGGCCAGAGCGGCATGTCGCTGAAGGTCAAGGGTGGCACACCCGCCTATCCGATCCGCGAGGGGCAGGCATTCAGCATCGTCACGAACGGACGTCGGTATCTCTACTTCGCGTCCGCGAAAGGCTTCCTCGATGCGTCCGGCGGCGCGACCGTTCAGATCTTTCCCATGCTGCGCGTCATGCCCGCCGACGGTGACGTCTGCGAGTTCGGCCGGCCGATGATCCAGGGCTCGCTCGCCGGAAACGAGGTGGCTTGGGATCGCGACACCTCGCCGTGGTTCGATTTCGGCACGATCACGATCACCGAAGACGAATAGCCGATGGCCGAGCTATCCCCAGCCCTCGCCGCGGCGCTCCGCGGCGAGCGACCGCTGCTGTTCGGCATGGTCGAGATCAACCTGCCGAATTACGATCTCTTCCTGCTCGACGGATCCGGCCAGGTGATGGTCGGCAATCGGCTCTTCGTTGGCCGCGACGAGACCTATGGCGTGCTCGACAGCATAAAGGGCCTGGGCGACGCGGTCGGCGACAAATCGAAGGCGGTGACCATCTCGCTCCTGCCGTCGACCACGGCGGCGCTGGCCGACTTCGTGCAGCCGACCGTGCAGGGCTCGCAGGTCACAGTGTCCATGGGCGCGCTCGACATCGCTACGGGCCTTTGTATCGGCACCTATACGCTCCAATCGGGACAGCTCGACGTGCCGATCATCAAGTGGGGCAAGGGCAATCGCCGCCTCGAATATAGCGTGACGGGCGTCGGCGAGCGGATGTTCCAGACCGAGGAGGGCAAGCGACTCTCGGACAGCTGGCATCAGTCGGTCTTCCCCGGCGAGACCGGCCTGTCGCTCGTCACGGACGTCGAGACCTATGTGCCCTGGGGTCAGAAACTCGACCTCACCGCCGTCGAGACCCGCACTGACATGCCGAGCATGGGCCAGATCACCTACAAGAGGACCTGACGATGGATCATCATCTGATCGTCCGGCGCGATGCGGCGCAGGCGACGCTCGACGCCTATATGGAACGGCCGTTCGCATGGGGCACCGGCGATTGCGGGCAGATGGCGCTCGACCACCTCGCTCAGTTCACCAAGCTCGCGACGCCGATCGCAGCGGTTCGCGCCAAGCTCGGCGCCTATAACACCGCGATCGGTGCGCGCCGCGCGATCGGCCGGCTGGGCTTCGCATCGCTGGCCGAGCAGCTGGACGCGCTCGGGCTCGAACAGATCGCGCCGGCAAGCGCATGGGTCGGGGACATCGTCGCAGGGCCGAGCGTCGGTGCGATGGATGCGCTGACGGTTTATCTCGGGAACGGGGTCGTCGTTGGCTTCGTCGAGGAATCGCCACACGGCACACACTTCCGGTTGCTCAATCCGGTCGCCGCCTGGCGCGTGCCCGCATGAAGATCGTCAAGATTGCGGCGCTCGTCGTTGCCGCTGTCACCCTCGCGGTCGTCACCGCCGGTGCGGCGTCCGGCTTCTCGGCGTCGCTCACCTTTTCCTATCTTGCGGCGGGTACGGTCGGCACGCTTGGCGTCTCGGCGGGCGCCGCCAGCGCGATCCTGGGCGGAATCGTCGCGCTTGGCGCCGTCACCGCGCTGAGCATGATCGCGCCACAGCCGTCCGGCGGCGGATCGCAGACCAAGTGGAAGGCCGATCCCTACGCCGGCGTGCCCTACGTCATGGGGCGCACCGGCACGTCGGGCAATATCGTCGGCAAGCGCGGATCGGGGGGCAAGAACACCTACGAGCATTTCGTCACCGTGCTGTCGATTGGCCCGATCCACGCACTCGAGGCAAGCTTCGCCAATAAGACGACGCTGGCGTTTCCCGGCGGAAATGGCACTCCGCCCAGCGGCTTTTACAGCACCCGGGTCTATCAGAGCTGGCAGCGCGGGCAGACTCCGGAGGCTGCTGCCATGCAGCCGCTCGTTGGCGCGTTTCCCGGTTGGTCGGCAACAAGCAAGCTATCCGGCCTGGCTGCGACGCTCGTCAGCATGGAATATGACGGCAAGGGCAAGAACACCCTCACGACCGAGCCTCAGATGTTCTGGATCCTCCAGGGCGTCTACGTCTACGATCCACGCAAGGACAGCACGTATCCGGGCGGATCCGGCTCCTGCCGGGCGTTCGACGAGTCCACCTACGTCTACAGCGAGGATCCTCATCTCCACGGCCTGACATGGGCCATGGGCCGCTATCAGAACGGTAAGCGCGTCTGTGGCATCGGCGCCAAGCTTGCCGAAATCGACGTTGCCAGTTTCGTCGAGGGCGCCAACCTCAATGATGCCCGCGGGTGGAAGATCGGAGGGCAGGTCGTCACCCGTCCGGACGCGCCATGGTCGAGCCTGAAGGCGATCCTCCAGGCGGGCGGCGCTCAGCCGTCGCTCGTCGGTGGGGTCATCGTCTGCCTCAACCGCTATCCCCGTGTCAGCCTGGCGACGATCACCAGCGCCGACATCATGGGCGATTGCAGCTTCGCCGGCACCCAGCCGCGGCGTTCGCGCATCAACGGCGTGATTCCGATGTATCGCTCTGAGGCCCACGACTGGGAAATGGTCACGGCGCCCGGTGTCATCGTCGCGGACTATGTCGCGATCGATGGCGATGAGCGGACGAAGGAGGTCCAATATTCGCTGGTGCAGGACGTCACCCAGGCGACGCAGCTGGCGACCTATGACGTCTGCGACGCGCGGGAGGCGGGCCCTGGCACGGTGCCCCTCGGGCCGTTCTGGCTAAACTACCGGATCGGCGATTGCGTCACCTTCAATCCCGAAGCTGGTTTTTCGATCAAAGCGCTCATCACCGGCCGGGATCTCGATGCCCAGACCGGCACCGTCACCTACACAATAGTTTCCGAGACTGATGGAAAGCACGCCTTCGCTCTCGGTCAGACGGGCGTCGCGCCGCCCACCGCCAGCATCGCCTATGACCCAAGCGTCGACGCTCCGTCGGCGGACGCCTGGACGATCAACGGGACGACGCTGAGGGCCGGCGGCGTGTCGGTCCCAGCGATCGAGGTGGATGGGGCTGTCGAAGAGCCGAGCGTTTCTTCAGTGCTGTTCGACATTCGGCTGCACGTTGCCGGCCAGGATGACGCTGATGGATGGGAATCCGTCAGCGTTGACGATCCGACGGTAACGCGAAAGGTCTTCAACACCGTTACGCAGAATACGGCCTATGACGTTGGCATCCGCTACATCCTGCGCGGCGTCCCCAGCGACCGCCTCATCCTTGGTCCGGCGACGGCGGGCGTTTTCCAGACCTCGGGCGATGTCGCGCAGCTGATCGTCAACTCGAAGCCGGACAGCAGCTTCGCGCCAACGGCCGTGATCGACAGCACCGGAGTTGCGTCGACCGTCTCGATCTCTGCTCACAACCGGATCTATCAGGATAAGACCGTGGCGGTGAACGCCGGATCTATCACCGGCCTCGCTCTCGGCACCTATTATGCCCTCTTCTACGACGACCCCGCGCGTGCCGGCGGCGCGGTCACCTATCTCGCCAGCACCGATCCCGATGATGCACTGCCCGCGACCACGGCGCATCCGGGGCGCCATTACCTCGGCTACATCACGACCCCCGCATCCGGGTCTACCGGCGGCTCAACCGGTGGCGGCGGTGGCGGCGGTGGCAACGTCGGCGGCGGCAAAAACGTGAACTCGAAGTAATCGGAGACATCACATGATCGACGCTGTGTCGGTGCCCCTGAGCATCGACCGCGGGGCGCCTCGCGTCTTGCGCATCTCCATCACCGGTATCGACCTTAGCCTCGCCGGCACGTCCTGGCACGCGCAGGTCCGTCTCTACCCCGACGCAGCGGGCGCCCCCGTGGTCGATCTGCCGCAGACGACTGACGGCACCGTCTCGGGCGTCCGGTTGGCGGGCACCGATCTGACAGGCCTGCTGCCCGTATCCTTCCTCGACGTGCAGGTCGCGGGCTCGGTCAACTTCCCGGCGGCGTCGGAGGTCGGCGATAATGCGGATCTTGCCTGGGATCTGTTCGTCACCGTTCCCGGGCTGCCGTCGACGAAGTGGATCGCGGGCCCCGTGGCAGTCGTCGGCACTGTCACGAAGGAGGCCACCCCGGCCCCGCTCGTCGCCGTGCCGCTCAATGGCGGCTCCGATTACGCACTCCAATTCGTGGCGGCGACCGTCTCGATTGGAATGGCAACCATCGACCAGTTGTCCAAGCTGGTCGCACGTGCCAAGGCGGAAGCAGATCGCTCCGAGGCCGCGGTCAACTATGGCGGGCTGCGCATCACCGGCATGTCGGTCACACCGGCGCAGGCGGAGTTAGGCTCGACGGTATCGAGCGTCGCGGTCGCATGGAGTATCGCGGGAACGCCGACCGCGCAGACCCTCGAGGGCGCGGCGGTCTCCGCCGGCAACCGGTCGGCCACCTTTGCGAACGTCTCCGCATCCAACACCTATGACCTGGCGGTGACGGACGCCAACGCGCCGGGCGCGCCCCGATCCGACAGCGCGTCCGCCTCGATCGCGTTTCTCAACAAGGGCCACGCCGGCACCATCACCACGTCGAACGGTGCAGTTCTCACCAGCGCCGCGGTTAATGGCATGTCGCAGTCGTGGTTCGCCGATGCAGTGTCTCGCACGCTGTCCTTCACCACGACCGCAGACGGGTACGTCTGGTATTCGCAGCCAGCCTCCCTGCCCGATCCAGCAACTTTCAAGCTCGGCGGCTTCGCCGTGACACCAGGAATCGCGACCAGATCGCACACGACCGCAACCGGCCAGGCCGTCCTCTATCGTGATTTCCTGCTGTCCGATCTGGTCGCGGCTGGCACCAACGTCCTGCTCGAGGTGATCGCATGACGACCCCGATTTTCTCCAAGCTGTTGCCGGCCGGGGCCTTCAAGGTCGCGGATGCGAGCGACATCGCCGAGACAGCCAATGCCAAAATCATGACCGCGGCCGAGCGGCAGGCTATCGCGCAGAACGGCGAAGACATCGAAGCTGAGGCGCAGTCGCGCGAGCAGGCGTTCAGCACCCTCGCAGCGCCCGACATCATCGGCGGCAGCTACCCGGTCGCGGACATCGCCACGCGCGACGCGATCCCGGCAGGCCGGCGCGCAGCCGGCATGCGCATCACCGTGCTGGGCGACCGGGACTATGTGCTCGGCGCCGGGCAGGGCAATGACGCATGGGCGCCGCTAGCAACGGACGCCGAGCTGCGCGATGCCGACCAGCTGACGGATGGCACCACAAAGGTCGTGATGCGCGCCGACGAGAGGTCTAAAGTCGCGACGATTGTTCGGGTTTTCCCGGCGCGATCGCCATATGCGGATGGTTGGATCGATAAAATCGGCTATCCGATTCTGGCCACGCCAAAAGCAGGTGGGCAATCGGTCGGTTCATCTGCCCCGGCGCTAAATATATATTCCGTTTTCCCCGGGCGGACGAGCGCCTTCTCGATCGTCGATCGGAATGGCCGCTATTTGTACGGCGGCGGAGGCGCATCTCTCACGCCGTTCGTCGACACGTCCGGGGTCTATCTTGATACCGGGTCCGCCGACATCAGAGTGGCCGGGCCTGTCGGCACGATCCTCTCCCCGCCCACGTATTCAGCCCCTCTCTTGAAGTGGCGTGACAGCCATGGCGGCGTCCGGGAGCGTCGGCAGTTCAGTACGATCCCCTGGACGCTATATACTGGCTGCTCGAGGCTCGTCTTCCTGCCGATGTACGGTCAGAGCCTATCGGTCGGCTATGCCAGCGGGGCGCTCTACACCACAGCGGCGATCTCGCCTGGCAGGGCGTTGATGTTCGATGGTGGGTCGCGCCCCTTGGCCGGGCCAACCTGGCAAAACGGCGTTGATAATGCCCGTATCCTGGATGACGCGCAGGTGCTTACCCTGGTAGACCTTCGCGAAGGCCTGACGAACAATTTCGGCGAGACGCAGCTTTCAGGGCAGGCTTTCCGGCTGGCGTCTGCGATCGAGACGACCTCCGCAATGGTTTTCGGTAGTTTCGGCATCGGTGGCGCTCCCATCGCAGCCCTGTCGAAAGGCACGCAGCCCTATGCCAATCTGATCAGGTCGGTCGAGCGCGCCAAGGCGATGGCCGACGTGCTCGGCGTCGCGTTCGAGCTGCCATTCATCACCTATGATCAGGGCGAGCAGGATTATGGGTCCGCCTATGCGACGTATTCTGCCGCTCTGGCTCAGCTACAATCCGACCTGACCGCCGATATCAATGCCATCCGAGGTGGCACCGATCAGGTTCGCCTTGTTTGCTGGCAGCCGTCGTCGTGGACTGCCGTTGGCTATTGGTATGCGACGGCTCCTAACATTGCGGCCATCCTCGATCTCGCGATAGCAAATCCGACGAAATTCGCTGTGATCGGCCCGCAATATTGGAGCCCGTTCTACGCGTCCGATGGCATCCACATGACGTCGCATGGATATCGCGTGCTTGGAGAGTATGCCGGCCGGGCAATGGCACTGCTCCGCGGCGGGTCGACCACGGGCGCGCTCTATGCCACAGCCGCGAGCTACAGCGGTGGGACGCTGACGATCACGTTCAACAGGCCGCTCGTGCTGGATACGGCACTTGTGAGTAATCCGGGTCAAAACGGCCTGCGGCTGTTCAGCGGCAGCACCGAAATTGCCCTGAGCAATATCACCGTGTCGGGAAGCACCGTCACATGCTCAGCAGCATCGGCGCCCACCGCCGGCTACCAAGTCGGTATTGCGGATAAAGGCACATCCACGAACAATGCCGGCCCGACAACGGGACCGCGCTCTAACTTTCGCGACGCCGCGACCGACATGGCCTCGGACGGGACCACGCATCTCTACAATTGGGCCTGCACTCAGCAGATCCCGGTCGCCATCAGCTAAGGACAGAGACATGACCTGGAACCCCGTCACCCTGATCCAGACCAGCACGGCGAATGGCGACACGACCCGGCCGGCCGTCGACATGGATGCGGTCGACAATGCGGCTATCGTCGTGCCGGGCCTGATCGCATTCTCCCGCGCTCGTCTTCTCGCTCAATCGCTTAATTCGGCCTACGTGGATGACTGCCTGAATCCTGTAGCTGTCGCGGGCAGCACGAAAACTTATGCGGCGTCCGGCATCAGCGGGCGGCCTGCCATCGTTTTGGATGGCACAGGTCTGCCACCTTATAGGGCCTCGTTGCAGATGCCCCCGAGCTTCACGATCGTCGAGGTGTTCAAGCCAGCATCATTGGTCGGCTCTGGCGTCCCGTTCCTGTTTACGACCAGCGCGGCTGATTTTCAGGTCGGGACGGCGACCGGGGGCGCGGTCGCTATCGATGTCGATGGGTCTGTATCCGGGCAGGGCGGGTACACCTCGACCGAAATCATGACGGTCAACGCGCCGACACTGTTGGGTGTCAGCGCCGACGCTGCCAGCAAGACGGCACGTGTTTTTCTGAATAAGGCTGTCGCCACCTATTCCGTTGTAGCTCCGGTCGCTTATCCTGCTGTAGCGGGCTCAAATCCCCAGCCTTTCGGCAATTACCCCGGCTCGAACAATCAGCAGCTCAACGGCGCATGGTCGATGTTCGCAATGTTCGACCGCGCATACGGCCAAGGGGGCACAAGCGAGGCGGCATTCGCGAATTTCATCGCCGCCTGCAAGGATCACTGGGCGCTCTAGCCCGCAGGGATACCAACGGGAATGGCCAGCGCCAAATCAATGGCAGTCGTCACAGACGCCATCGGTTCCGACGTTCTCCCTGCGCTCGCAGATAGTGCAGAAACCGCGGTCGCGCAGCCGTTTTTCGTTCGTCGCCCGAACCTCGTTGTAGCGAGAAAAGGATCGCCAGATCTCCGCGAAGCGATCCCTGGACAGCACCACTGCCAGTAAAACAGCTCCCGCGAGGATGCTCTGCGCCTGGGTCATGGTCCGACCATATCAAGATTCTGATCAGCAGTCACCGAAAGGATGATCCATGACGACCCGAAAGGGGCGCCGCTCGTGAGCGTCGCCAACAGCATGGCCGCGTGCGCGCTCGCATCCGGCCCGCCCGCGCTGTCGCCGCCCAGCTTCGAGGGGCACGACTGGCTCTATATCCTCAACCTCTTCGTCTTCCTCGCCGGTACGGGCGTCTGCACCATGCTGTTCCTCAAGCTGGCGACCGACAGCGTTCGGTGCCTCCTCGCCCCGGAGAACAGCCCCGATCATGACGGATGGTCGTCGCCTATCCAGCTCTACCGGCGGATCGGCATGCTGTGGTCATTCGCCTTCGCTCTGCGATGCTTTGCCGAGATGCAGAGTCTGTGGCGATGGGGACCGCTGGACGCGCACGGCGATGGTCGCGGCATGGCGCTCAAACGGATGCTCGATCCAGTCAGCGCCGACATCGGCTTCCTCGGCCTGGCGCTGCTATTCCTGAGCTTGCCAGGGATCACCTACCAGCTCCGCAAGGAGCCGCACCCGATCAACATGTGGATCAGCTTGCCGCTGCTCAAACGACCTGGGGGACTGGTCCTATGCTATTTGGGTTGCGCCATCGCCGTGGTCGTTTTCCGGTGAAGCTCGCGGCCGTCGGGCTCACGATCGGAGCCAGCGCGGCGGTCGCCTCGGATCGCATCGCGCCTGTCCAGCCGATGACGGGCAGCGCACTCGGCTACGAGTTCGACTGGGGCCCGATGATCGCCGGCCTGCTCGCCTGCCTCGCGGTGCGGTTCTACGTCAGCAAAACGGAGCCGGAGCACCGCTGGACGGTCGACGCGCCGGTTACGCTGCTCACCCTGTTCTTCACCTTCGCGTTCATCCAGTCCTTGCGGCCGATTCCGCTCGTTGCGCTCGGCTATGGCACCGGCCTTGGGGCATTCGGTGTCGGCATTATCCGGGTGGCGCTCGCCTTCGTCCGCAGGAACCTGGGCGCATTTAGCGATGATGAAGAGGCGCCTAAGCCGCCTAACGTTCCGTGAAGGCCCCGCCGCCGCTTAGCGAGGGTGGCGGCGGGGCTACGCACAGGAGGCGCACCAAACTAGCGAGGGATGGGCGGCCGCTCATCACGCACAACCACCGACATTGATGGAGGTTTCCATGACCCCACTCGCATGGGGGCGAAAAGTCTCGCCCGCATTCCGTGACCGCGTGCGCGCGATCGCCGATGGCCTCGGCTGCTCGGCCTCCGATCTCATGGCCTGCATGGCATGGGAGACCGGCCGCACCTTCTCCCCGTCCGTTCGCAATGGCGCGGGTTCGGGGGCTGTCGGCCTAATCCAGTTCATGCCCCAGACGGCCGGCTTGCTATGCACGACGACCGCGAAGCTGGCGGCGATGACGGCCGAGCAGCAGCTCGACTATGTCGATCTCTACTTCCGGCCGTATCGCGGCAACCTCCACAACCTCGGCGACCTCTACTGCGCCATCCTCTGGCCGGCAGGGGTCGGCAAGCCCGACAGCGCCGTGCTGTTCACTAGAGGCAACCCGAACCCGAAGCTCTATCTCCAGAACGCCGGGCTGGATCTCGACCACGATGGCGACATCACGCGCGGCGAGGTGACGGCCAAGGTCCGCGGCGTGCTCGCGCAGGGCCTGTTGCCGGCGAACGCGGCGTGAGCCCGCGGGAGCAGCTCGTCGCATGCATCGCGACCCTCGCCACGCTGGCAATCGTCTTCGTGGCGGCCCTGATCGCTGCCGCCCTCTCGCCCGGCCTCATGGGCAAGATGGAGGTCTTCGGCCTCGGCACGATCACCGGCGGCCTGATCGGCGTCCTGCGCATCCCGTCGAGCCGCTCGCCGGTCGCCACGACCGATAGCGGTGACGTGACCGTCACCCCCGCACCCCAATCACCCCAAGGAGAATGACCATGTCCATCAAGACCTTCATCGCCTCGATCCTGCACCCCACGAGCGGGACCGTGATCGGGCGCATCGAACTGTCGCTCGTCGCCCATGCCGTCGCCATCGCCAAGGCCGACAAGGGTCTGGTCGGCAAGATCGAAGCCCAGATCGAAGCCGTCGCCAAGCCGGCCCAGCCGATGACCGGCGCGCAGAAGCGCGATGCGGTGGTGGCGGCCGTCGCAAGCGATGCGCTCGAGTTCGTCGGCGATCCGACCAAGGCAATCGCCGACGTGACGGATTTCGCGCACGAGCTGGTGCAGTCGGTGTTCGACGACGCCACCTCGTCGACGGCCGGCACGATCGCGGCGCTGATCGTCGCCAAGGCGGCATGAGAACCGCCCGCGTCATGCAGGCGGCGCCCGTGTCCAAGCCGGACACGGGCGAGGCCGTCTTGCAGATCACCACCGACCTGGTCGGCGACCCGGCGAACAGTGCCTTCTATATGGAGCGCATCTCAGCAGCCCCGGCTGACGGCGACCCTATCCAATGGGGCGATCGGCACGTCTGGTGTGGAGGTCAGTGATACCGCAAGATCGGCTACAGCTTCGATCCGGCGGCACCGCTGCATTGATCTCAGCTCTCTCGACGTTTCGGCCGTGAGAAAATGTCGACGCCCGCGTTCGGGTAGTGAACGCCCATGGTACCGGGCGCGGTTTACCTTGCCGGCAAGCTCCGCAACTTTTCGAGCCTCTTCGCAGGTATCTCTTTATGGTAAGATCAAGCCACAGGAGTGCCGCCGCCACTCGGCGATGCGTTCCGTCGGAATGGCGCGCCGCACAATTAAATCTGTGTTACTCTAAGACGGAAACGACGCTGATCCCATAGCGAGTTAAGGAACGCGCGGGATGGACGTTCGATAAAATAGAAACTTGCTATAGAAGCGACTGCAACGCCGGGAAGCAAAAGAAAAGAACCGACCTTTTCGTGCATGGCGAAAAACGGCTGCTGCCACAGGTATACTGAATAACTTAACGTACCCATGTAAGCTAATGGTTTGGAGCTTAACGCCTTTCTGATCCAAGCCGGTGACAGCTCTAGCCCATTCACAGCGGTTGCGAGGCAGATTGCTGATATCCCCGTCTGGACACTTGTCGAAAGCGGAGTAAACGCAACGGCAACGCCTACGACGAACGCAGGTATGGCGAACGCGCGTAGGAAGGCTGCAAGACGGCCACGGTTTAGGAATATGGCGAAAGACATAAAAAGGCCAGAGAGCATGACGTCAGTTCGCCAAAAGGTCGCATCAACGCGTCCAGGGTCGAGGACTATTCCATTGATTATTGCGGCCACTGCAATGGCAGCGATCAATAGCGACACTACTGGCTTACGATGAAACACGGCACTCAGTGTAGCCAAAATCAGATAGCAATGCTCCTCCACGCTTAGCGACCATGTGTGTCCTAGGGCGCCCGCAGGCCCAAAAAACAGGATTTTATAATTCATCCACATCGTTAGCGCGGCGAACATATCAAGAGGACTTACAATCGAGTTAAGATGCAGCCCCGCGTATGTCGCTACCGCGGAGACGGCTCCTATTGCCAGTACGTAAACAATAAGCGCTGGAAATATTCGGGTGATACGACGAACGAAAAAAAGAGGTAGCGGCACGGCGTTCATAATAAGGATCTTCGCCATCAGGCGACCGCTCAAAACAAAAAATACATCCACGCCAAGTGCACCGAGTTCGCGGAAATAGGGGCTGAAGTGGCCTATTAAAACGAATAAAATTGCTATCCCGCGCCACCCATCCAAGAAGAAAAGGTGCTTTCCAGTCTCTTCTGTTGGTACGGCTGGCCTTTTGCGACGCAATTCGTCAAAAATAGTCTCAGATGCCATTGCAATGCCCCCGTTATTTAATACCGTGATCTCAGCGCGATCGGGCGTATCTTCCGCGGGCCTCGTCTGCTTCTTGGATCCGCAACGTTTCGGAATAGCTCCTTTTCTCGCAAAACGCCGCGAGTCCCTGCGCGCCCGGTCGCCAAGTGTTGTCAGCCTCAGTGTAGATGCATTTCAACGCCTTGGTGGTGGCAATGTCGCCATATGTCTGACGCGGAGCCGGTAGCAAAAACACGCCAAGACCGAGGGCCGCCCCCGCGGCCGACAGGCCTATCCGCATTCGAGTGGCATGGCGCGAAGGTTTCTCGACTTCGGCAAGGTACTCTCGTATGTCAGGAATGAGATTAAATTCCATGCGCTTCCCCCATCGGTCGTCCATTATTCAGCAATGGTCGATCGTTTAACACTGATTGCGGTCGGCGTTCAGCGCCTAGACCAGCAATCCCAACGATGAAGCCTAGCAGACTAGCCGTCTTGATTGAGAAAAATGCTCCGCCTAGTAGCAAAGTTGTAGTCGCGTATAACGTTATAATAAAGAATATAGTTTGGTTGGACCCCGCACGTCGCGTAAATAGGCCACAACAATACCAGACCAGAGGGAACAGACCGATAGGCGTCACGCAATGAATCAAATAAAGATAGCCACTGTCGTTCATATGCTCAACCGGCGTAGAGCCGGTAAGGAGATCGAATATTGTTACTTGATCCATTCCATCGAATGTAAGTCCGATGCGGTAGAAATAGTCTCCGCTAAGAAATTGTGGCTGGTAGTAATATATTAGCCAAGCGACTATCAGTGCCGTTACCGGAGTAATCCAGGCCACAAATATTGGGACACGGACCCTTAGCAGAAGGAGAGCCCCGCCTAGAACGATTAAGAGTGATGCAGCGCGCGAGTCGGACAAAAGTGCCAAGAAGGCGCAAAGGGCAACAATCGCTGCTCGGTAAAAAAACGAACCTCTATATATACTGGAATAGTAAACGGCCATCAATATCGAGAAGTATCCTAGGGAAAGCGGTTCTAGAAAAGGGCCCGATAGACGGTGGTCTGCGAGCGAAAATACCGATCCACCGCCTCGATACGCACCAATATATAATCCATCTTGAATGGCCTTATTGGAACTCTGGTCAGCAATCCATTCTCTAGTAGCGGTGAAATAAGCGCCGGGGTTAACAAGCGACGTATAAAGCGTCGGCGCCAAGAATTCGACCCCAACTATTATAAGAACGGAGAAAAACAGTAGGTTCATCCAACGCTGTCGGACATGGAATGCGGACGCTCCTACTGCCACATAGAGTGGTATCACCATGCAATCATAAAGCGTCTTGATATTTGGTGTTCCGGTAAGATTTGTTATCGCTAGAAGAAGGATTATTCCAGTCAGGACGATCGCCGACACGGCGTTTAATTTCGTATGCCTCGCGAACAGAAGGCATCCGCTGCCGACTGTCACTAACGCTTGGAGGATCGTAATCTTCTGAGTGTCCATCCCGACGCCGTGTTGGTTCAAGATAGCCAATGCGAAGTTCAGGAAGATCGATACGGTAAGGGCTATGAAACACCTGAAGGCGTGCCGCTCGGCGGCCTTGGATGGATATGCCACATCTCCGCCGTCTTTGATCGGACGCGCCTTCCGACTTCGTTGCATCGCTGTAGACCACCTTAAACGCACTAGCGACGCGAGAAACGAGAAATCCTTACCCGTCGCCGCTGGACTCATCTGGCGACTTTGCCAACCTGCCATAGAGCAACCTTCAGGACGTGATTCAACCCCGGAGGTCTCGATCTCCCGATCGAGCAAATCGGCCGCGAGAAAATCCTTCGCCCATACGGCGTCATCGCCGATCACCACCGAATATTGCGATATGTCGTCCGCCAGCAGCAGCCATGCGATCGCCTGCCGAACCGTGCCGGTCCAGATCGGCACGATACCCCAGGCAGGATCATCAAGATGGTCGTCGCCGGTGATGAGATAGATTTCGGCGCGGGCTGCGTAACGGTCGACCAAATCTGGGCTCACGACAGCACGCCTCGACCGCGCCAACCTACTGCAGCTTTTCCGGCGGAATATTGAGCATGTTCCAAGGGTGCTCGCCCGTCTTTTCAAACTCCGCGCGAAACCGCGTCATGAACGCCAGCAGCCGCTTCGATTGCGCTTGGGCGGCATCCTGCATCCCGCCGGGCGCGGCGGTGGCAGGGTGTGCCTCCAACATCGCAGCGGCGACATAATGGAATGCGTCGATCGCCAGTTGGGCGTCGACCGCGGTGCCGGCGAGCTGCGTGGACGGCCCGCGGGAAATGGCGTCCATGACGACCATCACCATGTCGCGTAGCGCTTCCGCCCCGGCGATCTCGTCATCGGTCATTTTGTTGTCCTCGTCGGAAACACGGGCCCGCGCACCGTCATGAGATCGGCGGGGTAGGGTCGCTGCAGCGCAACCGCGTCCTCGTATGAGCCGGTCAGCCAGCGATCCCAATCATCCTCGCGAAGGATCGTGATCATCGCTTTGGGATGGATCGGCTTTACCATCTCGTTCGCGTCGCATGTCACCATCGAGAAACCCGGCTTATCGCCGATCATCTGCCAGAACCCTGCGACGCCGAAGATGGGCTGATCGGTGGTTGCGAACCACATCTCGCCCTTGATCCCCATCTCCGGATCCTTGTCCCGGCTCCACTCACAGAACTCGGTCAGCGGGATGATGCATCGGTTCTCCGGTTTTTCAGCCAGGCGGCGCCACTGTGGGAGGTTCAGCTGGCGGACGTTCGTCATTGCGAGCGGGCGAGGTGGCGTGCCGACCTTCGCCGGCCGCTTGGCTTGGCCGCCCAGGACGTCCCATGCCATCACGTCCACGCCGCGGCCCCGATCATCCTCACGCACCACATAGGCGCGACCGAACGGCACCAGCTCCTGCGGGTGGAATCGGTTGTCCATCGGCCGGTCGGCGAGCCACTTCGCGCCGAATCGCTCTCGGATCGTCTCGGGCTCGCCCAGCATTCTTGCACGGTTGCACATGTGGTCATCCTGTCTGAGCGTGGTCGTCGCGTCCAGCGTCGGGCAATCATCCCCGAGCCCTACGGATCAGCCGCTTCCGCTCGCTTTCATCACGGGCCTTGTCCCAGAGCCGTTGAGGCACGCCGTTTGGCGCCGGCGACGGGAGTGCGGTGAAAACGACCTCGGCGGCATCATTGCCGAAGGAATAATAGACCTCGGGGCGGCCGGCGCCACATCCTGCGGCTTTCGCGCAGCGGAATCGTTTCGGCAGCTCTGACCAATAGTCATCCCACCGTTTGATGCGAAAGTAACAGGCCAGCTCGCCCGTGCGAAAGGCCGCTCGCCGGTCGCATCTGAGGCACCGCACAGACACATAGCCTTCGCCCGCCGGCAACTCGCTCAGCCGCCGATAGATGCGGCCACCCACATCAGATCAGCGCAAGCTGCAGCCGGCCGAGCTCGAGTTCCTCGATCACAAGCCGATCCTGCTGCGCCACCTCGACGGCCTTCAGATAGGTTGGCGTCCGCAGGCGCTCCGCTGCCTCGAACGGCGGCACGTCAGAGTAGAGCCGGTTGTCGTTGTAATATGCGCGCGCGTCGGCGCGCAGCTGCTCGTCGCGCTGCATGCGTGGTCTCCATCGGTCTATCTGGCGGCGAATCATCGCCTGCGATCGATGTAGAACAGAATGAGAACAAACGACAAGATGGATTCAGGCCGCCCTACCCATCCCACCCACCCCCGCAATCGGCTTGGGGAGCGGGAGGGAGCGGCCGCCAGTGGGTGGGTCGGGCGATGGGAATGACGGCCGCATACCAAATCTGCTGATGTTTCTAGGCCATGGCGATTTGCCATCCGTCAAATTGCCCCTTGCGCGCGATGGTAACGCACTCGTCGCTCGGCGCCGTCTCGATCGGCCGCCAGTCGTCAGACGCAGCCCGTGCCGCCTCGATAGCCGCCCTACACTCAGCCGGCGTCATCGGTCGCTCGAAGCACGGATAGCCCTTGCCGGCCGGGTCTTCCCAGATGGTGGGCATGTCGGCGAGGAGCTTGGTGATGGCGCTGATCACGACATCGTATGGCACCGATCCACCGCTCTCGAAACGGCCGACGTCCCCCAGCAGCGCCCTCGCCCTCTGCTCGATCTCATCCATTGGAGGTCTCTTCAGTAGGATTGAAGCACCGCTCGACGATCAGGCACCGGGTGCGCTGGATGAGATCCGCTGCGGACATTTCGAGCTGCCCACCCTGCCGCGCCCCCTGAAGGACCAGCCACGTTTGCAGCTTGCTCAATTCATCCATGATCTGTGCGACCTCAGGATCGCAGTTGCGCGGCGGCAAGACGGTAACGTTACCCATTCTCGGTCTCCTCCCGAAGGTGGGCGGCAGCAAGAACCATGTCAGCCGCATAATCGATGCCGTTGCAAAGGCCGACAAGGTAGCGACGCTCGTCATTATTGCAGACCCACTGATTGCGGGCCTCTTTTCGCAGCCGCTTCACCACCGCCGCCCCCTCTTTCTCAGCCTCGGTCATTGCAGGAACCCCAGCAGCACAGCCGTATGGCGACCGCGCTCGTAGGGCCCCCGGTGGGTGTGGTGGATTTTCACCGCATCGCCATTGAAGCCATGAATGAACGCCCTTCGTTGCCCCTCAGTCCCGACCATCATCGAAACGAGCTCGCCGGTGTGCCGCTGCCACATCTCCGTGGTGTATTTCTCAGCCTCGGTCATTGTCTGATGCCTCCAGGTGGGCGCGGACGGCAGCGCCGAGCGGGGACCATGCCCAGCCTTTGGGATCGGTGGGGTGATCCATGATCAAATCGTGATGCAAGAACTGAAAAGCCGCCCCTGCGGGACAATTGCCATCTTCGTCCTTCATGATGCGCTCACGGGCCGCTGGCGAAAGCGCGCGAGCGATATTGGCCGGATCAGACATGGCGTCGCACCTCTTTCCCCAGGTCAGTGAGAATCTCGAATCCGCCGCCAATCGGGCGCGCGAGCCGGAACGGAAGTTGTGTCCAATGGTGCACCTTTGCGTGCCTATAGATCGATCGCCATTTCTTCGGCCGGTCGTTTGGCATCGCAAGTAGCAATCGCCGCTGCGCCCTCGTCAGCCGCCCCGCGATCTCCGCGATCTGGGATGGGGAGGTCATTCTTCGCCCCAATATGAGAGGTCATCATCAACGACTTGGTTCGCCGCCTCGAAAGTGCGCGGCTCTGGGTCGTCGGGCCATTCCGTGAACCACGTTGCATCAGCCGCATCGTTGGCAGCGTCGCGATCAAGATCAGGGCAGGCCTGCATGTATCGAGTGGCCATTCTCTGCCGCATCTGCACCTCAACGAAGAGCGGATCGACGCCGGGCATCTCGACGACCGGATAGGCGCCAGTTTCCATTCCCATCATCCTTCCTCCCCTGTGGTGTCGGATGCGCGGGCGCGAAGGGCGGTCGCCTCTTCCTCGGCGCGCTCAGCCCGATGCCGCAGCACATTCATCGCCCGCTCGTATGTCGGCTCGATCCAAGCGCTGTCGGTGTAGATTGATCCGTTCGCCGAGATGGCGGCATAGTCGGGCCATAGATCCGGGGCTCGCGATTGGATGAAATCTGCCATCTGTTTCCAGCGCGCGGCGCGATGCTGACTGTACGAATACAATCGGCTTTCGGCGGTCGCTGCGCGCTGCAAGGCGGCCTCCAACTGGAGTTCGGCCAATTCTGCCCGCGCTTCCGTGCGACCGATCAGGCTATGCCGATAGGCAGTCGATGCCTTGAAATCGGCCAGTTCCTGACTGGCTGCGGACAGGGCATCGGCAGCGGCAGTCACGACCTCGCCGTCGAGATGGTCCCAGCGATGACCGCCCGCATAGTTCGATGCCATGGCGCGCAGCGTCGCGATGATCGACGCTATCTCACCCATGCTCCGTCTCCCCCGCCGAGAGTTGCGGATAGTGCGCCCACAGTGCGGCCAAGGATGTCTTCGCATCAGCATGGCTGATGAAGACGCCGCCCATTTCAATCCAACGGTGCCGGTGCTGTGGCCAATCGTCGATCAGCACATCGCCGGGCTTGGCGTGAAGACGCTTGTCAGCGCTCCGGCAGGTGATGACCGGGATGTCAGGGAAATGCTCGTGCGCCCAT